>DCIR01000070.1 GCA_002317155.1 Lachnospiraceae bacterium UBA1721 | reverse complement strand
GCTACGGTGTCGTTAACTGTGGTGATGTAATATCCCCAGTCAGATTCATATCCGTCGTAGGAAAATCCTTCTTCTACATCGTCAAGCGCGTCGAAGAGAAACTCATCGCTTGAATATCCCTGATAGCTGGTGGTGTTGCCTTCAGCATCGGTAACTTCGATTGTAAAGCTTACTCCTTCAACTGCTGAATATACTTCATAAATAAGAGCATAGGTGTCTCCGTCTGCGATAGGCTGAGAGTCAACGCCGTACTGACCATATTCACCATTTACATAGATAGACCAGTAAGCACCGTCAGCATCGTAATCAGCTACTACATCGTTAACAGTAGTAACATAGTAACCCCAGTCAGAGGTATAGCCGTCAACGGTAACGCCATCGATATCAGCGATAGCATCAAGAAGATTCTCAGCATCGGTGGTTCCGGTGTAGCTGCTGGTGTTACCCTCAGCATCAGTAACCTCGATTGTGATAGAAGCACCATCGGTGGTAGCATCAGTGTTGTCTGCGCTGTCATCTGCGGTGTTGTCAGCATCATCATTGATATCAGTGTTGGTGGTATCTTCGGTGGTGGTGTCTGTGTTTGAATTGTCTGTTTCTGTTTCAGTGCTGCATGCAGTAAGACTGAATGCAAGAACACCTGCTGCAAGAAGTGATGCAGCCTTGATCATTTTGTTTTTCATATTTTTATCTCCTTTAATATAAATCTGGAGACCTTTTTATACCGGGTTAGTACACTCGGATAATAAAAAAGGACCCTTGCGGGGTCCGAAAATAGCCGTAGTTGACTACGGGATTGTTTTCGGTTCCGGCAAAAACAATTGTGAGACTCATGTATCTGACTAATCAGCAAGGCATCCACCTATACCTGCTGCTTCACAGTGACCGACTCGCGGAGAATTTCACTCCATTCCATGATGGCAACTTAATGCCATGGTCTGCACATACCGAATGATAGTATCACAGGAATAAGGAAAAGACAACTTTTTTGAGTATCTGTGATATAATAATTAGCAAATAAAGGAGGTATTTATTAATGAAGAGATTCTTTTTAATAGTACTCGACAGCTTCGGTATCGGTGAGATGCCGGATGCACACAGTTTTGGGGATTTTGATGTAAATACAATAGGTGCTGTTTCCAAGAGTGATAAATTAAATGTTCCGAATCTCACGGATTTGGGACTCTTTCAGATAGATGGTGTCAATGTTGATGAAAAAATAGTCAGAGGCACCAAGCACAGTGCGGCTATAGCGAGGATGACTGAAAAATCTGCCGGAAAGGATACCACAATAGGTCATTGGGAGATAGCAGGACTGGTTTCTCCGCAGCCCCTGCCTACATATCCTGACGGATTCCCGGCTGAGGTGCTGGATGAATTTACCAAACAGACCGGACGAGGTGTGCTTTGCAATAAGCCCTATTCGGGAACTGCGGTAATAAATGATTACGGTGATGAGCATCTTAAAACAGGTGATCTGATTGTATATACTTCAGCGGACAGCGTGTTCCAGATTGCTGCACATGAGGATATAGTGCCGCCGGAGAAGCTCTACGAGTATTGTAAAATAGCAAGAAAGATACTGGTTGGTAAACACGGTGTGGGAAGAGTAATAGCGCGTCCGTTTATCGGAGAGAGTGGTAATTACACAAGAACCTCACGAAGACATGATTTTTCACTTCTTCCTCCGGGAGATACCATGCTTGATGTTCTTAAGGCTACAGGTAAGGACGTAATAGCAGTCGGAAAGATTAATGATATTTTTGCCGGCAAGGGTGTGACAGAATTCGTATATACATCGGGCAATGAGGAGGGAATCGAGCGCACACTTGAATATCTTGATAAGGATTTTGAAGGCTTGTGCTTTATTAATTTAGTGGATTACGATATGCTCTACGGCCACAGAAGAGATGTTGACGGATATGCTGCTGCACTAACATATTTTGACCAGAAGCTTTCGGATATTATAGGAAAAATGAGAGATGATGACGTGCTTCTTATCACTGCGGACCATGGATGTGATCCTTCCTATACTAAGACTACCGATCATACCAGAGAATATACGCCTGTGATAATGTATGGCAAAAATATAGAAGCGGTAAACTACGGAACCAGAGGCAGCTTTGCGGATATAGCGGCTACTGTCCTTAAGTATTTAGGTGTGGCAGGTGATATTGCCGGTGAGAGTATGCTGTAGGCATATGGTTGTTTATTTATAAAGTGCTGAACCTAAGTACGAATCAGAAGATAAGAACAGCAGGACAATAATGTAAGATAAGAATAGCAAGACAATAATGCAAGATAAGAATAAGAAGAAGCACTTGTCAAAACTGTCTTAATCATGATAATATATGTTAGTCTATGGTAATTCTGTAGATACGTATTCTCATTAAATAGTATTATTTTAAGGAGGCTTTTTCCATGAAGCATATTAAGACCTTAACTACCAGAGATCTCAAAGAGTCTATGAAGAAGGGTGGCTGCGGTGAGTGCCAGACTTCTTGCCAGTCAGCATGCAAGACTTCTTGCACCGTTGGTAATCAGGCTTGTGAGCAGGTTCGTAAGTAATTTACTTACCACACTGGGTATGAGAACGATGGGAAGCAGCGATTATTTCGCTGCTTTCTTTTTAGGTATTATTAAGAAGAGATAACGAGGAGTATTATGATTCATTGCTACAAAAATAACGGATACAATATTGTACTTGATGTAAACAGCGGATCTGTTCATGTTGTCGACGATATCGTTTATGATATGATACAGCTTGTTGAGCCCTTGTATAACGAAGGAATTAAGGATGTCGAGACACTTACTGCTGCTGTAGTTCATGTAGGAGGACTTAAGTATCCCGAGGCTGATATCAAGGAAGCTGTAGAGGAAGTACTTGAGCTTGCAGAAGCTAATCAGCTTTTTACCAAGGATATCTACGAGAATTACATCGATGCATTTAAGGACAGACAGACCGTAGTTAAGGCACTCTGTCTTCACATCGCACATGATTGTAATTTGGGATGTAAGTACTGCTTTGCTGAAGAAGGAGAGTATCACGGACGACGTGCACTCATGTCTTTTGAGGTGGGTAAGAAGGCGCTTGATTTCCTTGTTGCCAATTCAGGTAACAGAATTAATCTTGAGGTAGACTTCTTCGGCGGCGAACCCACAATGAATTTTGATGTGGTTAAGCAGCTTGTGGAGTATGGACGCTCTATTGAGAAGGAACACAATAAGAAGTTCAGATTTACCCTTACCACAAACGGAATTCTTATGAATGACGAAATCTTGGAGTTCGCAAATAAGGAGATGGGTAATATTGTTCTTTCAATTGACGGACGTAAGGAAGTCAATGACAGAATGAGACCTTTAAGAGGCGGACAGGGAAGCTATGATATCATTGTTCCCAAGTTCAAGCATGTAGCTGAGAGCAGAAATCAGATGAATTATTATGTGAGGGGAACATTCACTCACTATAATCTTGATTTTGCTGAGGATGTTCTTCATCTTGCAGACCTTGGCTTTGAACAGATTTCAGTTGAGCCCGTTGTAGCTCAGCCCACTGATGATTATGCTATTCGCGAGGAAGATATTCCTAAGCTTAAGGACGAATATGACAGACTTGCTGTTGAGATGCTTAAGAGAAGAAAAGAGGGTAGACCTTTCAATTTCTTCCACTTTATGATTGATCTTGAAGGCGGTCCCTGTGTTGCGAAGCGTCTTTCGGGCTGTGGTTCAGGCTGTGAATATCTTGCAGTTACTCCTTGGGGAGATTTCTATCCCTGCCATCAGTTCGTAGGTAACGAAGATTTCCTTATGGGTAATGTCGATGAAGGAATTACCCGTGATGATATCAAGTATGAGTTTAAGCAGTGCAATGTATATGCTAAGGAAAAGTGCCGCAAGTGCTTTGCCAAGTTCTACTGCAGTGGCGGATGTGCAGCTAACTCTTACAATTTCCATGGAAAAATCACTGATTGCTACGATGTTGGATGTGAGCTTCAGAAGAAGCGTATTGAGTGTGCAATCATGATGAAGGCCGCTGAGGCAGATATGGAAGCACAGGACGCCGAGTAAGAAGTAAAAAACGGCGCAGAACGGCGGAAATACGCAGAAATCTTGATTTTTTACTAAAATAAGTGTATTTTAGATTAGTGGCGCATTTTATGGATTTTTCTGTAAATAAATAACAAAAAAGCGCATGTGACCTTTGATTTAAGGTTAAAGAAAGGACATTTATCATGAAGAAGAGCAATGCCATTATTACGCTCATCATCGTCCTGATAGTTGCTCTCGGTATCGGATATATCGATATTTGGGGAATCAACGGCTCAGGAAATGCTAAGGACATTACCCTCGGACTTGATCTTGCAGGCGGTGTCAGCATTACATATCAGGTAGTTGGAGAAGAGACTCCCAGTGCTACAGATATGTCAGATACCATTTATAAGCTTCAGCAGCGTGTAGCTCAGTACAGCACAGAAGCTCAGGTTTACCAGGAAGGCACTAATCGTATCGGTATTGAAATCCCCGGTGTAAGCGATGCTACTCAGATTCTTGAAGAGCTTGGTCAGCCCGGTAATCTGTATTTCATTCAGCAGACTGACGATGCAGGTAACACCAATTACAGTTACGATCCTACAACAGGTCAGTATGTACTTCATTATTCTATCGAGCAGCTCATTGCCAATGGTTCGATTACCGTAAGTGGTAGTGATGTTGCAAGTGCTAAGGCAGCTGCGATTCAGGATGAGACAAAGAATACCAAATATATCGTATCTCTTACCATGACTGAAGAAGGTAAGGCTAAGTTTGGTGAAGTAACCGGCAGAGCTTATAACAGAGGCGAGACACTTGCTATCTATTATGATAATCAGATCGTTACCGCACCCAGCGTAAAGCAGCCTCTCATGGATGGAAATGCTGAGATTTCAGGTAACTATACATTTGAAGAAGCTGAAAAGCTTGCTTCAACAATCAGAATCGGTGGTCTTTCACTTCAGCTTGAAGAGCTTCACTCAAAGGTTGTAGGAGCACAGCTTGGACAGGATGCTATTAAGACATCACTTAAGGCCGGCGTATTCGGATTCGCACTTGTTGCAATTTTCATGATTGCTGCATACCTTATTCCCGGACTTGCTGCAGTTCTTGCATTGCTTGTATATGTAGTAGTAATCGTACTTCTCCTTAATGGATTTGATATGACACTTACTCTTGCAGGTATTGCTGGTATTATTCTTTCAATCGGTATGGCGGTTGACGCCAACGTAGTTATCTTCGCTCGTATCCGTGAGGAAATTGCTTCGGGAATGAGCGTACAGAGTGCAGTTAAGATTGGTTTTAACAAGGCTCTTTCAGCAATCGTTGACGGTAACATTACAACCCTTATTGCTGCTATAGTTCTTTGGATCCTCGGACCCAGCTCAGTAAAGGGATTTGCACAGACTCTTGTACTTGGTATTGTGCTTTCAATGTTTACTGCTCTTGTAGTAACAAGACTTATTATTCAGGCATTTATCGCTCTTGGTGTTAAGGACGTTAAGTTCTTCGGACGTGCCAAGGACAGAAAGCCCGTAGATTTCCTTGCTAAGAAGGGTATCTTCTTTGCAATCTCAGGAGCTGTTATTATTGCAGGTCTTGTAATCATGGGTGTTAACAAGTTCGCTCTCAATAAGGATGAGCTTAATTACTCTCTTGAGTTCAAGGGTGGTACAGCTACTACTGTTGAGTTTGACAGAGCTTGGAGTATTGAAGAGCTTACTGCTCAGGTTGAGGGTAATATCGAGAAGGTTACCGGAAGCACAGTTCAGATTCAGACTGTATCTGGTACCAATGAGGTTATCTTCAAGACCAACTCTCTTGATGTAGAGCACAGAGATGCACTTTCACAGATGTTCCAGGATGAGTTCGGTATTGCAGAATCTAAGATCACTTCTGAGACCATTAGTTCTACAATCAGTAAAGAGATGAAGAGAGATACTCTTATCGCAGTTATCGTTGCTATCGTTCTGATGCTTATCTATATCAGAATCCGTTTCAAGGATATGCGCTTCGGTATCAGCTCAATTATCGCTCTTGCACACGACGTACTCGTAGTTATCGCATTCTATGCGGCAGCAAGAGTATCAGTAGGTAATACATTTGTAGCCTGCCTGCTTACAATCGTAGGTTATTCTATTAATGCTACAATCGTTATATTTGACCGTATCCGTGAGAACAGAAGTATCTATCAGGAGAATCTGAAGACTATCGTTAACAGAAGTATTACTCAGACTCTTACCAGAAGTATTTTCACTTCATTGACAACCTTCATCATGGTTGCTTTCCTTTACGGATTCGGTGTATCTAGTATTCGTGATTTCGCACTTCCTCTTATGGTAGGTATCGGATGCGGATGCTATTCATCAATCTGCATCGCAGGTGCTCTTTGGTATTCATTAAAGAAGGCCGGAAAGAAGAACACTGCTAAGGTTGAAGCTAAGTCTTCATCAAAGAAGACTAAGTAATGCATTAACAAATATTCGGACTTGATTGAGTCTGTTTCATTCCCCTCAGTGACTGATATTATAGATATAGGTCCTGAGGGGAATTTGTTATCGTATTTGATATAAACAATGAGCCAAGTGAAGACACATACTTACACAGGTATTTTTATTAATATAAGGATATTGATATGGAAAAATGGGTAGTACAGGCAAAGCGTGCCGATTTTGAATTGTGGAGCAGAGAACTGGGGATAGATGTTGTGACTGCCAGAATCCTGCGTAACAGAAATATAGAGACTCTCGAAGAAGCTAGGAATTTTATGTTCGGAGGCCTCGACTCTGTTCATAGTCCGTGGCTTCTTAAGGATATGGACAAGGCAGTTGATTGCATAATGGATGCAGTGAAATCAGGTGAAAAGATACGTATAATCGGAGATTATGACGTTGATGGTGTCACAAGTACGTATATTCTGAGTAAGGGCATAGGATGTCTGGGTGCAGACGTATCCACAGCTATACCACACAGAATTCATGACGGATATGGCTTGAGTGATAATCTCGTAAATGATGCAGCTGCGGATAATATTGATTTGATTGTCACCTGTGATAACGGAATCTCGGCTAAGGAGCAGATTGAACTTGCGGGTAAGCTGGGAATCAAGGTTATTGTGACTGATCATCATGAGGTTCCATTTGAAATAGACGGTGAGACTAAGAGGCAGATTTTGCCTGAAGCTCTTGCTGTGGTTAATCCTAAACGTGACGACTGCGGTTATCCGTTTAAGGGAATATGCGGGGCAATGGTAGCATATAAGCTTATCTGTGCGCTGAGGGAAAAAACAGGAGCAAGTCAGCTTGATGAAGCAGTTATGGATGAGCTTATGATGTTTGCTGCTATCGGTACCGTCTGCGATGTAATGGAGCTTAAGGACGAGAATAGAATCATTGTAAGGGAAGGTATCAAGAGGATGGCTGTTGCGCCTAACAATGGTCTTGCGGCGCTTATGGAGGTAAATAAGCTCAGCCCCGATAAATTAAGCTGCTATCATCTTGGATTTGTCATTGGACCGTGCATCAATGCAACAGGAAGACTGGATACCGCCGAAAGGGCACTGTCAATGCTTAATGCTAAGACTAAGGCGGAAGCTCTTGTGATAGCAGTGGAACTAAAGGCGCTTAATGACAGCAGAAAGAATCTGACTGCTGAAGGTATAGAAGCGGCTGAGATATATATTGCAAAGCATGATTTGGATAAGAAAGATGTGTGGGTCATTTTCCTGCCTGAAGTGCATGAGAGTATAGCCGGTATCATTGCAGGTAAAATAAGAGAAAGATACAATCATCCGGTATATATCCTGACCAGGGGAGAAGAATGCATAAAGGGCTCAGGAAGATCTATTGAGAACTATCATATGCAGGAGCATCTTACAGCGGTTGGCGATTTGCTTGAAAAGTATGGTGGACATGCCATGGCAGCAGGCTTATCACTTAAGGAAGAAAATCTTGAAGCTTTTGAAAAGGCAGTAAATACTGACACCGGACTTTCTGCAGGAGATTTTGTGGCGAAGGTAAGTATTGACGTGCCTATGCCACTTGACTACGCAAGCCTAAAACTTGCTAAAGAAATAGAAAAGCTTGAACCGTACGGAACAGGAAACCCGAATCCATTGTTCGCGCAAAAAGATTTGGAGCTGTATGGAATTATTCCTTTTGGCTCAGATAAGCAGTATTGCAGGTTAAAAGTAAGGACTCCGGAGGGTAGAAGCTTTGAAATTACCAGTTTTGAGCATCCGGACAGGATATGTGCTTTTTTAAGCGAAAAGTATGGCGAAGGGGTCGGAGATAATATTCTTCGCGGCAGTTCATCATGCAAAATAAGTATCACATATCAGCTTGGTATTAATTATTATAAGGGAGAAAATGCCCAATTTACGCTGAAAAATTACATTTAAGGTATACACTTTATGCCGTTGTGTAAGAAAACTATGGCTTAATGACGAGCGAGACTAAAAAAAGCTAAAAAGAAGTTAATCAAAATTAAGGTTATTTTTAATAAGTATTTTTCGCTGAAAAAAATTAATTTTTTTGCAAAAAATCATTGTGCTGTTAGGGATTAGGTGTTATATTAGTTGCAGATAGTTGATGAGAGTCAACTATTCTCCCCCCCTCATAAGAAACACGAATGCGTCTTGGTTTACAAGGCGCATTCGTGTTTTTTGTGTTGTATGAAAGAATTTCCTACGACACAAAAACGCTCCGCGGGGATCGCACTGCGGCGGATAGGAAAAATGTCGATAAATCGACCCGCCGCAGGCGGAGAATCTCGAAAGCGAGATTCTATTTTTGTAAGAGAATTAGTGGATAGGGCTAATATAAAACACAATAAGATGATATAATAAATGAGTTATATATTATAAAACGAAAGTGAGGAATTAATTATGAAGCTTTCTTTGTTAAATGAAAAGTTGCAGCTTGAGATGATTGCAGGTTCGGGAGATCCTGATATTACTGCTGTGGTCTATGATTCACGCAAAGTTATCGAAGGCTGTGTGTTTATATGTATTAAGGGTGCCAATTTCGACGGACATGATGTAGCTGCTGAGGCTGTGAAAAACAGAGCTGTGGCAATAGTAGCAGAACGTGATATGCCTGAGCTTAAAAATAGTGAAGCTATCGTGCTTAAGGCGGATGATACCAGATATGCACTTGCATTTATGTCAGCGGCATGGTTTGGTAATCCGGCACAGAGGCTTAAGACTATCGGTATCACCGGTACAAAGGGTAAGACTACTACAACCTATCTTGTTAAGTCTATTTTGGAGCATGCGGGAATAAAGACAGGTCTTGTAGGAACTATTGAGTCGATAATAGGTGACGAAAGAATTCCTGCGAAAAATACAACACCTGAGTCATATGTTTTGCAGGAAACCTTCGCAAAGATGGTTGATGCGGGACTTGATGCTGTTGTTATGGAGGTATCGAGCCAGGCACTTATGCAGCATCGTACGCAGGGATTTATTTTTGATATAGGTATCTTTACTAATCTGTCAGAGGATCATATCGGTCCCACAGAGCATGCGGATTTTGATGAGTACTTAAAGTGCAAGGCACTTTTGTTTAAGCAGTGCCGCATTGGAATAATCAATGGTGATGATGAGCATGCACAGGCTATTATCGAGGGACATAAGTGTGAAGTAGAGAGCTACGGAATCGGCGAAGGAAATGATTTGGTGGCAGTTAATCCTGTGCTCGATGATGAGCCGGGGCATCTGGGCGTAAGCTTTACCACAAAAGGAACTATAGACTTAGAAGTTAAGCTTCCTACTCCAGGAAGATTCAGTATATATAATGCACTGTGTGCTATTTCAATCTGCAGACATTTTGGAGTTGCCAAGGAGGATATTGTATCGGCTTTGGCTGAAGCACATGTAAAGGGAAGAATTGAGAAGGTTAAGGTTTCTGATGATTTTACTCTTCTTATAGATTATGCGCATAATGCGATGGCTTTGGAGAGCATACTGACAACCTTGAGAGAGTATAAGCCCGGAAGACTCATCTGCCTGTTTGGATGCGGAGGTAACAGATCCAAGACCAGAAGATATGAAATGGGTGAGGTCAGCGGTAAGCTGGCAGACTTTACGATTATCACTTCTGATAATCCACGTTTTGAGGAGCCGCTTGATATTATCGCAGATATTGTTACGGGTATTTCCAAGACAGATGGTAAGTATATAGAGATTCCTGATAGAAAGGAAGCTATCAGATATGCTATTCAGAACGGTAAGCGCGGAGATATCATTGTACTTGCCGGCAAGGGTCATGAGGATTATCAGGAAATTAAAGGTGTGAAGTATCCTATGGATGAGAGAGTTCTTATCAGTGAGATACTCGAGGAGATGAAGTGATTTTCATCCGGTACAGGTATTAGTGTGAAGAATTACGAGTACGCAGAAGTAATAATAGATATATCGTTAAATAATTTGGACAGACCGTTCAGTTATCATATACCTGAAAAGCTAATGGGAAAGCTGGATATCGGCACCAGAGTGGTGGTCCCTTTTGGCCAGGGTAACAAGCCCAGGAAGGCTTATGTAGTATCTTTAAGAGAGGATACGGATTTTGACCCGACTAGAGTGAAGGACATTATCGAGGTGGCTGCCGATGCTGTTTCGATGGAAGAAAAACAGGTGGAACTCGCTGCGTTCATCAGAAAGAATTACGGCGGAACGATGAATCAGGCGCTTAAGGTTGTACTTCCTGCGAAGGCCAGTGTTAAGCAGCTTACGTTTAGACAGATTGTCAGAAAAATGAGCCGTGAAGAACTGATTTCTCTTAAGGGTGAGGCCATAAGGAAACACAGAAATGCTCAGATTAGACTGCTTGACGCACTGCTTGAACAGGAGGAAATTCCTTATGAGTGGGTTACAGGTAAGCTTGGAGTAAGCGGACAGACCATAAGCAGTCTTGAAAAGCTTGGGGCCTTGAAGATAAACACTACCACAGAGTATCGCAATCCTGTTCATATACAAAAGACGCAAGAAGAAAGACATATACTCAGTGATGGTCAGCAGTATATAGTGGATCAGGTGAGTGCGGATATCGATAACGGTACTCCGGGAAAATATCTGATTCACGGAATTACCGGAAGTGGCAAGACTGAAGTCTATATGGGGCTTATCGAAAAAGTCGTGGCAAGAGGCCAGCAGGTTATTTTCCTTATCCCCGAAATTGCACTTACATATCAGACTCTTATGAGATTTTTTAAGCGCTTTGGTAATCGTGTGAGTGTGCTTAATTCAACACTTTCGCCCGGAGAAAAGTATGATCAGTGTATGCGTGCGGCGACCGGGGAGATAGATATAGTCATTGGTCCCAGATCGGCACTGTTTGTTCCATTTCCCAATCTTGGAATGATTGTGATCGATGAGGAGCATGAGGCAAGCTATAAATCCGAAAGTACGCCCAAATATCATGCAAGAACGGTCGCTGAACATCTGGCTGAAGAATCAGGTGCGGCATTGGTGCTCGGATCGGCGACTCCTTCGCTGGAAGCTTATTACAGAGCCAAGAATGGTGACTACAGACTGTTTGAACTCAAGGAAAGACTTACAGGAGGTTCGCTTCCTGTGGTATCTGTGGTCGACTTAAGAGATGAGCTCAAGGCCGGTAACAGGACTATTTTTTCAAGAAGACTTCAGGCACTTATTAAAGACAGATTATATAAAGGTGAGCAGAGTATTCTGTTTTTGAATCGCAGAGGCTATTCGGGATTTATATCCTGCAGATCATGCGGAGAGGTGATAAAATGCCCTCACTGTGATGTATCACTTTCCGAGCATTACGGCAATAAGATGCAGTGCCATTATTGCGGATATGAAACGGTTAAGCCGCAGCTGTGTCCCTCATGCGGTGGAAAATATCTGGCGGCATTTAAGGCCGGTACAGAACAGATAGAAGAAAAACTTAAGGAAATGTATCCGGATGTCAAAGTATTGAGAATGGATGCGGATACGACAAAGACCAAGGATTCATACGAAAAGATATTATCTGCATTTGCCAATGAAGAAGCGCAGATTCTGATTGGCACACAGATGATTGTAAAAGGACATGATTTTCCCAAGGTTACGCTGGTTGGTGTACTTGCTGCAGATTTGTCCTTGAATGTATCTGACTACAGGGCATCTGAAAGAACATTCCAGCTCCTGACTCAGGCAGTGGGAAGAGCGGGACGCGGAACGCTTCCTGGAGAAGCGGTTATTCAAACCTATAAAACAGATCATTATGCGGTAAAGCTGTCTGCAATGCAGCAGTATGAAGAATTCTATGAGGAAGAGATAGCATACAGAGAGATGCTGGGATATCCTCCTGCGGCACATATGCTGGCGATACAGGTATTCGGACCGTTAAAAGAAAAGGCGGAACAGCTTGCGGCAGATCTGGCACTGGCAGGACGACAGGACGGTAAATGTGTAATCTTAGGACCGACGGCAGGTAATGTGAGCAAGGTCAAGGATTTGTACAGATTTGTGGTATATGCCAAGGCTACGGAGTATTCAACGCTTGTAGAACTTAAGGATATGCTTGAGGAGAGACTTAAGAATAATCCGCCTCAGAAAGAATACATTCAATTCGATTTTGACCCGATAAATACGCTGTAATGCGGTTAATTGTATTTTGACACCGATATCATAAAATGATAGATTAGTAATGTTGGATTTTGGCTGATGCAGCGTGTAGCTGTGTATGAAAGGAATAACAATGGCAATAAGAAATATTAGGGAATTTGGTGATCCCGTATTAAATAAGGTATGTAAGGAAGTTAAGGAGGTAACTCCGAGAACAAGAGAGCTTATCGAGGATATGCTTGATACTATGTATGCTGCTAACGGTGTTGGTCTTGCGGCACCTCAGGTAGGTATTCTTAAAAGAATCGCTGTAATCGATACTACAGGAGAGGATCCTTATATTCTTATCAATCCCCGCATTGTTGAACAGAGCGGAGAACAGACCGGTTCTGAAGGATGCTTAAGCTTCCCCGGTAAGGCCGGTACTGTTACCAGACCTGAGCACGTTAAGTGCACAGCTTTTGATGTTGAAATGAATGAATTTACTTTTGAGGCAGATGGACTTCTCGCAAGAGCCGTATGTCATGAGCTTGGACATCTTGACGGACATCTTTATACCGAATACGTTGAGGGTGAGGTATATGATGTAAAGTATGCGGAGGACGCAGAGTAATGAAAATAGTTTTTATGGGCACTCCGGATTTTGCGGCAGCTGCCTTAAAATCTCTTATAGATGCCGGCCATGAGGTTGTGCTTGCAGTCACTCAGCCCGATAAGCCCAAAGGACGCAGCGGACAGCTTCAGACTTCACCGGTTAAGGATGTGGCGGTTGAAGCAGGTATACCTGTTTTTCAGCCTGCTAAAATCAGACTTCCTGAGGAAGTGGCTGAACTTAAAAAATACGAAGCTGACGTATATATTGTTGCGGCATTTGGTCAGATTCTGTCACAGGAGATTTTGGACATACCCAGATACGGTTGTCTGAATATCCATGCATCACTGCTTCCTAAGTATCGTGGAGCAGCACCCATCCAGTATGTAATTGTAGATGGCGAGGAGAAGACAGGAGTTACCATTCAGCAGATGAACGCCGGAATTGATACAGGAGATATTCTGTACACGATAGAGACGGATATTGCTGAGGATGAGACTTTTGAGACCTTACATGACAGACTTACCGAGCTTGGCGCTAAAGCGATCGTGGAAATGCTTCCTTTGCTTGAGCAGGGTAAGATTACACCTGTGCCTCAAAACGATGCTGACAGCTGTTATGTTAAGATGATTCGCAAAGAGCAGGGACATATTGATTTTACCAAGTCAGCTATTACAGTCGAGAGACTGGTAAGAGGACTGAATCCATGGCCCAGCGCGTTTACCTTCTATAACGGAAAGCAGATGAAGGTGTGGGTTGCCAAAGCAATTGATGACGGAAGTAAAGCATCAGGAGACGAATGCGGTACGGTCGTTGCTGTTGCCAAGGATTCTATTGATGTTCAGACGGCAGAGGGTGTACTCAGAATTTATGAACTTCAGCTTGAAGGCAAAAAGCGAATGACTACTCAGGCATTTTTGCTCGGAATGAAGATTCCTGTTGGAAGTAAGCTTGGTTAATTGGGATTAACTATGGAAAATACGAGAGAAATAGTGTTAGAGGGGCTCCTTACTGTAGAGAAGGAGCTTTCTTTTTCTAATAAGCTTGTAAGCGATATATTGGATAAATACGACTATCTGGATTCTCGGGATAAGGCATTTATCAAGAGAGTTTTTGAGGGTACTATAGAGAGAAAAATTGAGCTGGATTATCATATCAATAATCTGGCATCGGTTCCTGTGCGCAAAATGAAGCCTATGATTCGTTGCATAGTGCGCATGGCGGCTTATCAGATTTTATATATGGATAATGTTCCGGACAGTGCTGCGATAAACGAAGCGGTTAAGCTGGCAAAGAAAAGAAAGTTTGCTAATCTGTCGGGCTTTGTAAATGGAATACTCAGAAATCTGTCCAGACAAAAGGATGAACTTAAGTGGCCGGATAAGAATAAAAAGCCTATAGAATATCTGAGTGTAAGATATTCTGTCCCTGAGTGGATAGCAGAAAAATGGGTAGGAATCTATGGTCTTGATGAGACAGAAAGTCTGCTCGCAAGCCTCTTAGAGATTCATCCGGTATCTATCAGATTCAGAAGCAATTTGTCTGATTCTGAAAGAGACGGCCTCGTAGAAGAGATAAGAGCGCTGGGCGTAGAGCTGGAGCAGAACAGTAAGCTTAAATATGTATACAGAGCTTCACATTTAGAGAATATACGTGAACTTCCGGGATTCGATGACGGAGCCTTTGTGGTTCAGGATGTCAGCTCATGTCTTGCGGTTGAAGCGGCTGATATTAAGGAAGGCGCATTCGTGGTGGATGCATGTGCTTCACCCGGAGGAAAGAGCCTTTTGGCAGCAGAACATGCTGGTAAAAACGGTAAGGTCATTTCGCGTGACATATCAGAAGCTAAGCTTGTAAGGATAGATGAAAATGCCGAGAGAATGCAGGCTGAAACGATAGTATCACAGGTATGGGATGCTTCGGTGTTTGATCCTGAACTAGAAGAAAAAGCCGATGTACTTATACTTGATGTGCCATGCAGTGGTCTCGGAATACTCGGAAAAAAGAGGGACATTAAATATAATGCTACGCCCGAAGGATTGGCTGAGCTTTCGACCATTCAAAAGAGCATAGTAAATGCATCGTGGAAATATGTAAAAAAAGGTGGGACTTTGCTCTACAGTACATGTACCATCAATCCTGATGAGAATGAAAAAATGGTAGAGTGGATATGTGCAGAACTACCTTTTACGGTAAAAAAAGGCCCTGTGCAGCTGCTACCACATAAGGATGACTGCGACGGCTTCTTCTATACTGTATTGATAAGAAAATAATTAGTGAGGAAATATGGATCTTCGTTCACTTACATTGGATGAATTAAAAAAAGACCTTGCCGAGCATGGCGAGAAAGCCTTCAGAGCGGGTCAGATATATGACTGGGTACATAAAAAATGTGTGGCAAGTGTCGATGAGATGACTAACCTGTCAAAACAGCTTCGTGAGAACTTAAAGGAGTGGTATGAGTTTGAGGAGTTTAGCATTGCACGATGCCAGATTTCACAGCTCGACGGTACCCGTAAGTATCTATTTGCTTTATCAGACGGCAATATGATAGAAAGTGTTCTGATGAGATACCATCACGGTAACAGCGTGTGCATATCATCGCAGGTGGGATGTCGAATGGGATGTGCTTTTTGTGCATCTACATTGGATGGACTGGTAAGAAATCTTACTGCGGGAGAGATGCTTGGACAGATATACAGAATAGAGAATGATACCGGTGAGAGGGTTGCCAACGTTGTTGTGATGGGAAGCGGTGAGCCGATGGATAATTTTGATAATATAGTCAAATTTGTCGAGATGCTTACTGATAAAAATGGACTTAATATAAGTCAGAGAAATGTGACTATATCCACCTGCGGACTGGTCCCGAAAATTAAGGAGCTTGCAGAAAAGAAGTTTCAGATTACACTTGCACTGTCGCTTCATGCTACAACAGATGAGCGCAGACGTACTCTTATGCCTATAGCCAATAGGTACAGTATCGAAGAGCTGATGGACGTCTGCAGCTATTATTTTGACAAGACCGGAAGACGTATTACGTTTGAATACAGCCTGGTTTCCGGAGTAAATGATTCGGAGGAGGAAGCGACAAGACTGGCATCCCTTGCAGGCCCTGTTCATGCCCATGTAAATCTTATTCCGGTTAACCCGATTAAGGAAAGAACCTTCCTTCCGTCAGACCAGAAGAGAATCCGTGCGTTCCAAAATAAACTTGAAAAAAACGGAATAAATGTTACTATAAGAAGAGAAATGGGACGGGATATTGATGGTGCCTGCGGACAGTTGAGACGTAAGGTACTTGAGGAATCCCGAGACGGAGAATAACCAAAGTGCTTAGTAGTTTTTCCAGAACTGATATTGGAAATACAAGAAAATTAAATCAGGATTATGTATATACTACACAGGACAAGATAGGTAATCTTACCAATCTGTTTATCGTGGCCGACGGAATGGGCGGACATGCAGCCGGTGATTATGCATCGAGAACTGCAGTTAAGACGATAGTGGAGTATATTGAAAACTCTTTTGAGAAGAATTCCCTGAAGTTGCTTACCAAGGCGGTTGAAGCAGCCAACAATGAGGTATATACCGATGCTTTGCTTAACAGAAAGCTTGAAGGTATGGGTACCACTATTGTGGCTGCCACTTTTGTTGGGAAATATCTTCAGGCAATCAATGTAGGAGACAGCAGACTTTACATTGTCAGCGGAAAGAGTATCAGACAGGTAAGCGTGGATCATTCTCTTGTCGAGGAGATGATTCGCAGCGGCGGAATTGCCCGTGAACAGGCTCGCAATCATCCGGATAAGAATATTATTACCAGGGCTGTCGGAGTCAAAAAGACCGTAGAGCCCGATACATATACCGAGGAGCTAAAAAGCGGAGATTACGTTTTGATGTGTTCCGACGGACTCACTAATATGGTACCCGATGAAGAGATTATGGAGATAGTCGTTCAATCAGAGGATGTCACACAGGCTGTTAAGGCGCTGATTGAGAAGGCTAATGAGAATGGCGGAAGAGATAATATCTCTGCTGTGCTGGTCAGATATGAGGCATAAGCTGTTTTTGCCGGACATATGAGGATTTTGGTAAAGTATGATTAAGATAGGAATGGTTATAAACGATAGATATGAGATTATCGAGAAAATAGGCACGGGCGGAATGTCCGATGTTTATAAGGCGCTCGATACCAAGCTCAATCGAAATGTCGCGATTAAGGTGCTTAAGCAGGAATTTGGAGACAATGAGAACTTTGTATCCAAGTTCAGGGTAGAGGCGCAGGCGGCAGCAGGCCTCATGCATTCTAATATCGTTAATGTATACGATGTAGGAGAAGAGGGCGAGATTCATTACATTGTAATGGAACTTGTTGAGGGAATTACACTTAAGAAATATATAGAGAAAAAAGCCAGACTTACCTACAAGGAAGCTGTAAGTATCGCTATTCAGGTCAGTCTCGGTATAGAGGCGGCGCATGCCAATCACATTATTCACCGCGATATTAAGCCTCAGAATATTATTATCTCAAGAGACGGTAAGGTTAAGGTAACCGATTTTGGTATAGCTAAAGCGGCTACCAGCAACACCATCACCTCAAATGTAATGGGTTCGGTGCATTATACTTCTCCCGAGCAGGCACGAGGTGGATATTCAGATGAGAAGAGTGATATCTATTCGCTGGGTATTTCAATGTTTGAGATGCTTACCGGAAGAGTTCCTTTTAACGGTGAGACCACGGTTGCAATTGCTATAAAGCATATTCAGGAAGCAATGCCCTCTTGCAGAGAGTATGTTCCAGAGATACCTTTGTGTGTTGAATCTATTATTTATAAATGTACTGAAAAATCTCCTGACAGAAGATATCAGAATATGCAGGAGGTTATCAAGGACTTAAAGCAGGCTTTACTTACTCCTGATGTGGATTTTGTAGACAGAGAATCTGCAGAGCTAATGGGTGGAACCCGTATCATGTCAGAGGATGACATGGCTCTGATTAAGAATGCAAGAAGTAATACGGTTGAGAGCGGTAATACCGACAGACTTATGACTCTTGCACCCGGAGTGGCTAATTCGACATCATCAAATGCAGAAGCTGAAGAGGCATATTACGGAGACGAGAACTCTGAAGAGTATCCTCCCGAAGGCGAAGGATATGTTGATGAGAATGGCAACTATGTAGAAGTAGGCTATGAAGGCGAAGGATATGTCGACGAGAATGGCAACTATATAGAACCCGGATATGAAGGCGAAGGATACGTCGATGAGAACGGCAACTATGTAGAAGTCGGTTATGAAGGTGAAGGATATCCTGAATATCCTGATGAAAATAACGAAGTCGAAGTTAACACCAAAGCAAGAGGCTCTAAGAAGGCTCTTTCGAGCGGACTTCAGGATGAGGATTCATATAATCCCAAGGTTGAAAAGATTACCACTATTGTGGCAATAACCGCCGGAATTATTATTGTTGTGCTGATAGTTGTATTGCTTATTACTACTATCAACGGATGTTTTGCATCACCCTCAATCGGAAACGGTAATGATACCAATACAACAACTGATACAGGTGCAGGTTCAAATAATACATCGCATGTTCTACCTGAACCTGTAGAGGATGAGAATGAGCCTGATACTACTCCTGAACCGGAAGTAAAAAAGGTTACCATTCCTAAGATTGTTGGTGAAGATGTAGACGAGATTAGGAATAAGCTCTACGGATTAGGACTTACTACTTCTGTAGTGTATGAGAATTCAGATACAGTAGAGAGCGGAAAAATCATTAAGGCAAGTGCCAATGAAGGCGATGAGGTTGACGAGGGCGCAAGCATTGAGCTTACAGTCAGCAGCGGAAAAGGCGGGGTGACTCTTCCTAACGTAGCAGGTATGACCTATGAGTCTGCATACAGTGCACTTACAAAAGAAGGTTTTTCAGTAACCAAGAAGGAAGAGTACAGCAGCGATGTAGAGGAAGGATATGTTATTTCACAGGATCCTCTCGCCGCTGATAACATCCCGGAGGGAAGTCAGATTGTCCTTGTTGTGAGCAAGGGTAAAGAAAATGTACGAGTTCCCAACCTCCTCGGACTTGATGAGGAATCTGCAATTGCCAGCATTGTAGAGGCAGGACTTGCAGTCGGTACTGTAACTCAGAGTAACAGTGAATCATTTGAAAAAGATCTTGTATGTCAGCAGAGCATTAATAACGGATCATATGTACCGGAAGGAACTGCTGTTGATATTGTTATAAGTCTTGGTACTGCAGTTAAGACTTATAAATATGATGCTAATATTACTGCACCGTCTGTAGACGAATGTCCGCAGTACAAGGCAGGAACCAGTGTAAAGGTTGTATTAAAGACCAGTGACGGCAGAGAACTTTTGAATACTACAGTTACCAATTTCCCTATCACAGGTACATATTACGGACTGTCTTCATCAACAGGTACAATTACTCTGACATTTACTTATCAGGAGACTGTTGACGAGGAAGTAACAGTAATTGATGCTGATGGTAATTCAGGGACTGAAATGCAGCGTGTTCAGAAGGATGTGGAAAAGGTTATTACCAGAAATGTAACGTTTGTAGAAGAGTAATAGCTATAATTTGCCTTAAGGAATTAAGACGGAATATTTATGATTATTGATGATAAAAAAAGAGACGGAAAGATAATCAAAGGTATCGGCGGTTTTTACTATGTAAAGACCGCCGATGGCGTTTATGAATGTAAAGCCAGAGGTGTTCTCAGAAAAGATAAGAAAAAGCCTCTTGTCGGCGATGATGTTGTTATCGAAGTTTTGGATGAGGAACAGCTTCTCGGAAATCTTCTTGACATCTATCCGCGAAAGAGTGAACTGTTGCGCCCGGCAGTAGCAAATATTGATCAGGCACTTATTATTTTTGCAGTGACCAGTCCGCAGCCGCCGCTTAACCTGGTGGATCGCATGCTTATCCTTTTAGAGCAGCAGGGACTGCCCTGTGCCGTAGCCTTCAATAAGGCTGATCTTGATGAGAACGGTGAAGGAGAGAAGTTTAGAAGGATATATGAGTCTGCCGGATATAAGGTGTTCATTATAAGTGCAAGAGAGAACAAGGGACTTGAGGAGCTGCATGAATTTCTCGAGGGAAAAACAACAACGGTTGCCGGTCCTTCGGGAGTGGGTAAGTCTTCTTTGATTAACCTGCTTGCCGGCAGAGAAGTAATGGAAACCGGTAATATCTCTGAAAAGATTGACAGAGGTAAGCACACGACCAGACATTCTGAAATCTTTTATTTAGATGATGAGACTTATATCTGCGATACGCCGGGCTTTAGTTCGCTGGAGTTGTATATGGCGGGGATTGAGAAGGAAGATTTGTGGAAGTGTTATCCGGAATTTGTTCCCGAGGAACAGTACTGCAGATTTGGTGGCTGCGCGCATGTACATGAACCCGGCTGTGGTATTAAGGAAGCTGTTAACGAGGGAAGAATCGCAGCGGAGCGGTATGAGAATTATTGTCAGCTGTATGAAGGCTTAAAAAACAGAAGGAAGTACTAGAGCGAAGTACTAGCGCGAACATGTAAGGTGATTCAAAAATAGACAGTAAAAGTAAGTAAAAAAGAGTATGAAAAGAGTATAAAAAAGAGTATAAAAAGAACTGCAAGAAGTAACTTAGGGGTAATGGTAAAAATATGAGATTAGACAGAAAAGAGTATGAGAATATAGCAAGACAGGCAGTTGCAGAAGGCATTGTCATGCTTAAGAACGATAAGAAGGTACTCCCTATTAAAGAGGGATGTAAGCTTGCTGTATTTGGAAGAATGCAGAATCATTATTACAAGAGTGGTACCGGTTCTGGAGGAATGGTTAATGCTCCCGTAGTCTGGGGTATTCTTGATGCGCTTAAGCAGGAAAATATAGAGCTTAACAGCAGACTCTTGGAAGAGTATGCCAAGTTCGAGGAAGGACATCCTTTTGATGCCGGTGTTGGATTTGGTAATGAACCATGGTCTCAGGTTGAGATGCCTGTATCAGAAGAACTTGTGCTGGAGGCTGCAAAGGAATCAGATGTCGCACTTGTGATTATCGGAAGAACCGCGGGCGAGGAGCAGGATTACAAGGATGTTCCCGGAGCATACAGACTGGCTGATGCAGAGCTTGATATGCTCAAAAAAGTCCGTGAGAAGTTCAACAAGGTTGTGCTCGTTATGAATGTAAGTGCAGTCCTTGATATGAGTGAGATTGAAAAAGTTTCGCCTAATTCCATTCTCTATGTATGGCAGGGTGGCGAAATCGGTGGACTTGGAACAGCAGATGTCATTATGGGAAGAGTAAGCCCTTCAGGTAAACTGGTTGACTCCATTGTAAGAAATATTGAGGATGCACCTGCATATCCATATTTTGGAAATACTGAGTATAACAATTATTCTGAGGATATCTATGTCGGCTACCGCTATTATGAGACATTTGACAGGGATGCAGTTATGTATCCGTTTGGATTTGGTCTTTCATATACTAACTTTGATATCAGCGTAGAGAAGATAGAAGCAGTATCGCATGAGAAGACACAGGATGGCGGAGAGGATAAGGCAGATATCTATAAATGCTTTGCCGGTGATGAGGCGTTTAGAGGTGCTATCAAGATTACATCCGAGGTTGTAAATACAGGTGATGTCGCAGGTAAGGAAGTAGTACAGGTATATGTAAGCTGTGCACAGGGAGAACTGGGTAAGCCTTCACTTGTGCTCGCCGGATTTGCCAAGACAGGCCTGCTGGCACCCGGAGAGCGTGAGAAGGTAGAAATTGTTATTGAACCTTATACATTTGCATCATATGACGATGATGGAATAACAGATTATCCTTACTCATATGTACTTGAAAAGGGTGAGTACGGTATCTACGTAGGCGACAGTGTTAGAAATATTGCTAAGGTTGATACTGCTACACTGGCAGAGACTATTGTGCTTAAAAAGCATTCTCAGCAGGTTGCTCCTGTTGCTGAATTCGGAAGAATCAGACCGGAGATTCCTACAGACAGAGAAAATCTCCTGGTAGAAGATGAAGAGCAGGGAGTGCCTCTGTATGCAATGGATTTTGAGATGGTTCCTACTGCGCAGTATAACGATTTGGAGGTTGCTAAGGCCGATAGACCGGAGTGTGCTGATTATACGGGGGACAGAGGTATTAAGCTTGTCGATGTAAGGGATAAGAAGGCAAGTATGGAAGATTTCCTTGCTCAGTTAAGTGATGAGGATCTGTCAGCAATCATCAGAGGTGAGGGAATGGGCAGCCCTAAGGTTACTTCAGGCACTGCCGCTGCATTCGGAGGTGTGAGCCCTGTACTCAAAGCATTCGGAATACCTTGCGGATGCTGTTCTGATGGTCCTTCGGGAATGCGCCTTGACTGCGGTACCAGAGCATTCAGCCTTCCAAACGGTACAATGCTTGCATGTACCTGGAACACGGATATCAACAGAGAACTGTTCAGATATCTCGGAATGGAAATGACCAAGAATCACGTTGATGTATTGCTTGGCCCCGGAATTAACATTCACAGACATCCTCTCAACGGAAGAAACTTCGAGTACTTCAGCGAGGATCCTTATGTGACCGGTAAGATGGCTGCGGCACAGATCAGTGGACTTAAGGCGAGTGGTGTAAGCGGAACACTTAAGCATTTTTGTGCTAACAATCAGGAGACCAATCGTCATGGCGTGGACAGTGTAGTATCAGAGAGAGCTTTAAGAGAGATATATCTTAAGGGATATGAGATCGCTATCAAGGAAGGCGGAGCTGACTCTGTTATGACCACCTATGGTGCGGTTAACGGAAGCTGGACCAACGGAAGACATGACCTTAATACATGCATACTTCGTGAGGAGTGGGGATTTAAGGGAATAGTAATGACAGACTGGTGGGCAAATATCGGTGACAAGGGTGGAAAGGTTAGCCGCACTGATTTTGCAAGACTGGTACTTGCGCAGAATGATTTTTATGCTGTGTGCCCTGATGCCGGAGTTAATTCTACAGGTGACAATACACTTGAGGAGCTTAAGGCAGGTAATATTTCTCGCGGTCAGCTGGTTAGATGTGCGGCCAATATCTGCGAGTTTTTGATGAATACTCATGCTATGGAGAGATTTGTAGGTGAGGAGATTGATCTTGAATGCGTCGGATTTGATGATGATGCGAATGAGATTGATCCTGCAGACATTTCTTATTATGAGATAAAAGACGGAACAGTGATAGACCTTTCTGAGGTTGATACCACTAAGGGTAACAGCCATGTAATCGGTGTGGATTGCCCCGGAAGAGGCTGCTACTATATGGAGATTACAGGAAGCAGTGAGCTTTCCGAGCTTGCGCAGATTCCTGTAGCAATATTCTTCCAGAGCGTGGCCGGCGGAACTTATACCTTTAACGGAACCGCAGGAGAGTGGATGACAATTTCTAAAAAGATTCTCTTCAGCGCAAGATATGGAGTACTCAGATTGTACTTTGGTGGTAACGGACTCAAGCTCCGTGATGTTAAGTTTGTGTTTGAAAAGAGCTTCGAGGAGATGGATTACAATAATCTGTCAGAGTATATTTACGGCTAATAGGCAAATGTTTATGGTTAACCGCCGGATTGTTGCGGTTGATGGATGTATATTTGCGGAAAATATAGTGAAAAATGGATCGATTTGTTCAGAAAAGAATAAAAATGAAAACGGTTACATTTTTCCATTGACATCCTGAACACTAACGTATAAACTTACAATCATCAAATTAGATACTATCAAGGAGATTGTAAAATGAATCAGGTATTAGAAGCTCTTTCAAAGATCGGCATTGTTCCTGTAGTTGTAATAAATGATGCAAAGGACGCTAAGCCCCTTGCAGAAGCACTTATTAAGGGTGGTCTTCCCTGCGCAGAGGTTACTTTCCGTACCGAGGCAGCAGAGGAGTCTATCAGAATTATCAGTGAGAATTTTCCTGAGATGCTCGTAGGAGCAGGAACCGTACTCACTACCGAGCAGGTAGACCGTGCAGTTAATGCAGGTGCGAAGTTTATCGTTGCACCCGGACTCAATCCTGTAGTGGTTGATTACTGTGTAAAGAAGGGTATTCCTGTAGCTCCCGGAACTGCTACTCCTTCGGAGATGGAGCAGGCTATGAGCTTTGGTCTTGATGTTGTTAAGTTCTTCCCCGCAGAGAACAACGGCGGACTTTCAATGATTAAGGCTGTAGCAGCACCTTATGTAGGACTTAAGTTCATGCCTACAGGCGGAATTAATGCAGTTAATGTTCGTGAGTATCTTGCTTATGATCGTATCCTTTGCTGTGGCGGAAGCTGGATGGTAAAGGGCGACCTTATCAAGGCAGGAGATTTTGCTAAGATTGAGGAGCTTACAAGAGAGGCTGCTCAGATTGTAAAGGAAATCCGCGGATAAAAGTGATAATGATGTATTAGCATAGAAAATAAAAAGGCAGCTTCGTATGAAGCTGCCTTTTGTTGTCGCTTAGTATTTATTGTGACTTCTGATATTTGATATCATTTAGAGATATGTTGTAATTTAGAAATTCGTGGTACTGCGCTTGATCAGTGAGCCGGAAAATACAGTTTTTTGAGGCATCTCCTGTCCTGCTAGTACACCGAGAAGTGTTTTGACCAGTGAACGTGTCTGAGTCTCTAACTGGCTGTCGATGGAGGTAAGCTCCGGTGTGCAGCAGTGAGTCAGAATTGAGTTGTTGTATCCGAGAACGGACAAATCATCAGGAATAGATATACCGTTTTTCTGAGCATATTTTATAGCTGCAATGGCGAGCTGATCGTCTGCGGCGATAATTCCGTGGAAAGGACGAGACTTGGAAGCAAACTCAGTAACGTAATCGGAGATTGCTTCGATTGATTTACAATCGTCCGGGACCTTACAAATGAGATCTTCATAGTCGGGAGCGTGATGACTCTGCATTGCCATTCTGTAACCATCGAGCTTCTTTTTTCCGCTGTATGAAAGAACATCGTACAGATAGAGAATGTCAGTTATACCTGAATCATACATCTCTGAAGTCGCACGATACATAGAATTCATATCATCGCACAGGATGCAATATACGTTATCGTGTCTGAATGATGCATTGAGTATCATTACGGGAACCTTGGCGGAACAATCGATAATGTACTGGTTTTCTTCCTCTGTAGAGCCGATGAAGTTAGATCCTACCAGTATAAGTCCGTCAACCTTCTTGGAAAGAATAAGGTTCGCATAGTTTTTCTTGGAATCCATATTATAACCCGTGCAGCACAGCAATGACTCATATCCGTGAGCCTGAAGGTTCTGCTCGAGATAGTATACTGCCTTGGCAAGGAAGATATCCGAGCTGTCAGCACAGAGAATACCGATGGTCTTCATTGACTTAAGGCCCATTGCACGTGCTGACGAATTGGGAGTATATCCGTATTCATCTATGATATCCATAACCTTTTTACGGGTGGCCTCTTTTACCTTGGGGCTTCCGTTGAGTACACGAGATACTGTGGCTATGGAAACATCTGCTTTTTTAGAAATGTCATAAATTGTAAGTGACATATTTATCCTCGCATTTTTCTCCTTAATCACTACTGATCACAAAAGAAAAAATGTAAAATGTAACTGGTTACATTCCCATTATACAGTTACATAATGGGAATTTCAAACATTTATGATTTTTATTTTATCCACTACAGAAAATATTTTGTAAATATTGTTAATTCACGCATTGACTTATGCATGGTTTTCGTGTAAAAATATGAAATGTAAACGCTTACACAAAACAAGCGGTATTATGCTGAAATTAGCGGAGGAATAAGAGAAATGAAGGCATTTATGGATGAAGAATTTCTGCTGCAGACCGATGTTGCAAAAAAGTTGTTCCACGAGTATGCGGAAGGAATGCCGGTTCTTGATTATCACTGTCACATCAATCCCAGAGAGATAGCAGAGGACAGAAGATTTGAAAATATTACTCAGGTATGGCTTGGAGGAGACCATTATAAGTGGCGCTTTATGCGTTCATGCGGTGTAGAGGAAAAGTACATTACCGGAGATGCTTCGGATAAAGAAAAGTTTATGAAGTGGGCAGAGTGCCTTGGCAAGGCTATAGGCAATCCTTTGTATCACTGGTCACACCTTGAACTTCAGAGATACTTCGGATATCACGGTGCGCTCTCTGCAAAAACTGCAGAAGAGGTATGGAATATCTGTAATGCGAAGCTTGCAGATCCTTCAATGAGTGCAAGAAATATTATTAAGCAGTCAAACGTAACTCTGGTATGTACCACAGATGATCCGATAGATTCACTCGAGTGGCACAAGATGATTGCTGAAGATAAGAGCTTTGATGTGGCAGTTCTTCCTGCATGGAGACCTGACAAGGCTATGAACCTCGAGAAGGTTGATTACACTGATTACATTGCTAAGCTTGCAAAGGTTAGTGAGGTTGATATCAAATCCTTTGCTGACTTAAAGAAAGCGCTTGTTAAGAGAATCAACTTCTTCGCAGAGAGTGGCTGCGTAGTGTCGGACCACGGACTTGATTATGTAATGTATGAGCCTGCTACAGAGGATGAGATAGAAGCTATTTTTGCAAAGGCTATGAACAAGGAAGCACTTACCGCCAAGGAGATCGCACAGTTTAAGACAGCATATCTTACTTTCATGGCAGGAGAGTATACCAGACTGAACTGGGTAATGCAGCTTCACTATGGTGTAAAGAGAGATAACAACAAGCCGATGTTTAATAAAATCGGTGTTGATACCGGATATGACTGCATCAATGATTACACACCTTCTGCGCAGCTGGTTGATTTCCTTAACAATCTGGCAGAGAAAGATTCATTGCCCAAGACTATTCTCTACAGCCTGAATCCTATTGATAACGCTGCAATCGGAACAATACTCGGATGCTTCCAGAATTCTGATGCCGTTGCCAAGATTCAGCAGGGTAGTGCATGGTGGTTCAATGATCACAAGGTTGGTATGCAGGATCAGATGACTTCACTCGCAAGCCTTGGAAATCTTTCCGGTTTTGTAGGAATGCTTACCGACTCAAGAAGCTTCCTCTCATACACACGCCATGAGTATTTCAGAAGAATCCTCTGCAATCTCATCGGTAACTGGGTAGAGAACGGAGAGTTCCCTGAGGATTACGATATCCTCGGCGAGATGGTACAGAACATCTCTTACAACAACGCAGTAAATTATTTCAATTTCGAGATGCTGAAATAATATGGGAACGTGTCTGCTGCATAAGCACGGCCTGAACCGAGACATATAGGGAAGTATAGAACCATATCAATATCGAGACAGAAAACTTATTAACAAATATCTATAACAATCACAAAGAATAATATTTATTTTCTAATAATTAGGAGGAACATCATGAACTTAAATCTTAGACCCGCAAATGAATGTACATATGATGCAGTTTCACTTGGAGAAGTAATGCTTCGCCTTGATCCCGGCGAGGGAAGAATCAGAACCGCTCGTCAGTTCCGTGCTTGGGAAGGCGGCGGAGAGTACAACGTAGTAAGAGGCCTTCGCAGATGCTTCGGTCTTAAGACCGGCGTTATCACTGCTTTTGCAGACAATGAAATCGGTAAGCTTATGGAGGACTTCATTCTTCAGGGCGGTGTAGATACTTCTCTTATTAAGTGGATGCCTACAGACGGTATCGGTCGTATCTGCAGAAACGGACTTAATTTCACTGAGCGTGGATTCGGTATCCGTGGTGCGGTAGGATGCTCAGACAGAGCGAATACTGCTATCTCTAAGGCAACCCCTGCTGATTTTGATTTTGAATATATCTTTGGTGAGCTCGGCGTAAGATGGCTTCACACCGGTGGTATCTACGCAGCTCTTTCAGAGCAGTCATGCGAGACCGTTCTTGAGGCAATCAAGACCGCTAAAAAGTATGGCACAGTAGTTTCTTACGACCTTAACTATCGTCCTTCAATGTGGAGCGCAATCGGCGGACAGGCTAAGGCTCAGGAAGTTAACAAGGAGATCGCAAAGTACGTTGATGTTATGATCGGTAACGAGGAAGATTTTACTGCATGCCTCGGATTTGAAATCGAAGGTAACGATGCTAACTTAAAGACTCTTAACCTTGACGGTTATAAGAAGATGATCAACGAAGCTGCTAAGGCATATCCTAACTTCAAGGCAGTTGCCACAACACTTCGTCAGGTTAAGACCGCTACAGTTAATGACTGGAGTGCTATCTGCTGGGCAGACGGAGAAATCTACAAGGCTAAGCAGTATGACGGACTTGAAATCATGGACCGTGTAGGCGGTGGTGATTCATTTGCATCAGGTCTTGTATATGGACTTATGACCACCGGTGATGCTGAAATCGCAGTTAATTACGGTGCTGCTCACGGTGCACTTGCAATGACTACTCCCGGAGATACCACAATGGCTTCAAAGAAGGAAGTTGAGGCTCTTATGGGCGGTGCCGGAGCACGTGTACAGAGATAAATTATTAAAGACATTTTGATGTTTTTTCGGTAAAATAGAATGTAGGGTTCGCTGTGGGAAACGATTGAAAAATCAATCGATGCGGGCACTGTATTTTCGATAAAAAATCTTAATTTCGATAAAAAAAGGGGATGACTATTATGAAGCCATTAACAAACAAGTATAAACTCGAATTTGATAATCCCGCAGGGGAATGGAATGAGGCGTTGCCGATAGGTAACGGTAAACTTGGAGGAATGGTTTACGGACATCCCAATACAGAACGTATTCAGCTCAATGAGGACAGCGTGTGGTTTGGCGGTCCTCAGGAGAGAAATAATCCTTCTGCAAAAGAAAAACTTTCAGAAATCAGAAAGCTGATTTTTGAGGGAAGAATTTCAGAAGCACAGGAGCTTTGTGCTTTTGCTCTGTCAGGACTTCCTGAGGAGCAAAGGCACTACGAACCACTCGGAAATCTATATATCGAGTTTATGGGTAAGGATTACAGCGATGTAACAGATTACAGCAGAGTACTTGATATCAGTAATGCAACTGCGACGGTCACCTTTAAGAAAGGCGGTGTGCAGTTTAAGAGAGAAATTATTACCAGTTTTCCGGAAAACGCAATGATTATTCATATGACTGCGGATAAGCCGGGAATGCTTTCTTTCCACACTCAGCTTACCAGAGGAAACAATCCCTGGACCATGCAGCCTTATCAGACTCAGGAATGCAGACGACCTGCTTACAACGGTTACACAGACAGTATAACCGCACACGAAGGTGGCATTCAGAGGATGACTGCCAAGGCCGGAGGAATCGGTGGTGTTCAGATGGCAGCAGCTATCAAGGTGATTCCTGTAGGCGGCACAATGGAACTCATCGGTAACACTCATATAGTTAAGAATGCAGATGAGGCAACGATTATTCTTACTGCAGACACTACCTTCAGAGTAGATAAGCCGGAAGAAAGTGTTCTGGACAGAATTGGTAGTGTGGCAACTAAAAATTGGACTGAACTTTACGAAGAACACGTACAGGATTACAAGAGCCTTTTTGACAGAGTTGATCTTGATATTGAAGGCTTTGACGATGTGGTCAGATTTTTCCAGTTTGGAAGATATTTGTTAATAGCATCGAGCCGTCCGGGTTCACTTCCCGCTAATCTGCAGGGAATATGGAATCAGGATTATGCACCTGCGTGGGGTAGTAAATTTACGATAAATATCAATACCGAGATGAATTACTGGCCGGCAATGAATTGCAATCTTGAGGAGTGCAACGAGCCATTGATAACTCATCTCGAAAACATGAGAGAAAACGGCAGAAAGACGGCTAAGGAAATGTATGGCTGTCGCGGATTTATGGCTCATCATAATACAGATATCTGGGGAGATACCGCTCCGCAGGATGTATGCTTAAGTGCTACGTATTGGGTGATGGGTGCAGCTTGGCTGTCACTTCATATTTGGGAGCAGTATCTTTTTACAGAGGATGAGCAGTTCCTCGAGGCTCATTATGAGACCATGCAGGAGGCAGCCAGGTTTTTAATCGATTATCTTATCGAGGATGAAAACGGAAAATATCTGGTTACATGTCCTACGGTATCTCCGGAGAATACATACATTCTTCCTAATGGGGAGAGCGGAGTTATCTGTAAGGGAGCAACCATGGATAACGAGATTATCAGAGAGCTTTTCAATGCCTGCATCAAGGCTGAAGAGATACTTGGTATTAGTTCTGATGACAGTAACGGCCTGACGAATGAACTTAAGAGTACACTTGAGAGAATAGCGCCTCTTAAGATTGGTAAGTATGGACAGGTAATGGAGTGGAACGAGGATTATGAGGAGAGAGATCCCGGCCACAGACATATATCACAGCTTTTTGCTCTCTATCCGGGAAGCCAGATTACAGCTAAAAAAACTCCCGAACTTTTCGAGGCTGCGCGCAAGACTATCGAGAGAAGACTTGCTTCTGGTGGCGGTCATTCGGGCTGGAGCCGTGCGTGGATCATCAATATGTATGCGAGACTGGGCGAGGGTGATAAGGCACTTGAAAATATCGAGACACTGATTTCAAAGCAGACACTTCCGAATCTTTTTGATAATCATCCTCCGTTCCAGATTGACGGTAATTTCGGATGCACCGCAGGAATAGCAGAGATGCTTGTTCAGAGTCACGAGGGAGAGGTTAAGCTACTGCCCGCATTGCCTGAAAGATGGAAAAACGGAAGAGTGAGCGGCCTTAAGATTCGCGGTGGCAAAATGATTAAGCTTCTTGAGTGGAAAGACGGCCAGATTGTTAAGGCTGAGATTGTATAATGCTAATAAGTGCTAATAGGCAATAATTGCGATGGCTAGTGATGGTTGGCGAATAGGCGATGATTAGCGAGAAATAATATTTAAGCTGTATGAATAAAAAGATAAAAAACGGTGTGACAATTATGACCTTTGATTCACTCGAAAAACTGGGAGTGAAGCATTGCTTTTCCACGAAGCTTGGAGGAGTGAGTGAAGGGGTCTACGAATCTATGAACCTCGGGTTTAACAGAGGAGATTCGGATGAAAATGTTCAGAGCAATTTTGAACGCATTGCAGCTGCTTTGGGAGTGGATAAAAACTGTATGTGTCTATCACAGCAGACGCACACTACCAATGTCAGAGTGATGACAAAAGAAGATGCCGGTAACGGTATTGTGAGACCGCTTCCATACACGGATGTGGATGGAATGATTACAGATGTTAAGGGTATGACGCTTGTCACCTTTTATGCAGACTGCGTGCCGCTTTATTTCTATGATCCGGTTAAGCAGGTGATAGGTTTGTCGCACTCGGGATGGCGCGGAACTGTAGGTAAAATCGGCAAGAATACCATAGAGCTGATGTGTAAGACCTACGGATGCAATATTAGTGATATCAGATGCTGTATCGGGCCGAGCATATGTAAGGACTGTTATGAGGTATCAGAGGATGTTATCGAACAGTTTGAAGCGGCGTTCGGAAAAGAATTAGTGCATGAGTCCGGTATGGTAATACCTTCGACACTGCATCCCGGTGAACCCGGAAAATATATGCTGGATTTGTGGAAGGCAAATGAGACAGTATTTTTAGAGGCTGGTATCAGCAGAGAAAATATAGAGATTACAGATTATTGTACGCATTGCAGGCCGGAGCTTTTTTATTCACACAGAATAATGGGAGCTAAGCGAGGTAGCCTTGCAGCTTTCCTGTGTTTGTAGACTATGGAATGAATCGTATGATGTTATGTATGATTGTCGTGGAATATGTAGCAGGCTGATGATTATGACATATATGAAGTACTGATATTATGAGGATTATCTGATGGGTTGTGTTTATTTTGTAAGACATGGACAGACCATATGGAATGTTGAAAATAAAATATGCGGAGCGACTGACATAGCGCTTACGCAAAAGGGTCATGAACAGGGAATAGCGACCGGCAAAAAAATTCTCGAAGAGGGAATAAAGGCAGATGAGATTTTGTATTCACCTCTTGTGAGAGCTAAAGATACTGCTCTTCATATTTCGGAAATGACGGGAATACCTGCCAGGGAAGAGATCAGACTTAAAGAGCAGAACTTCGGAAAATATGAATCTACTGCCAGAAACGGTGCAGAATTTCAGGAGGCCAAGAAACAGTTCCTCAATCGCTATGAAGGCGGTGAGTCGATGTTTCGGCTGGCACAGAGAATTTATAATTTACTGGATGAGATTAAGGTGCAGGACAAGACTTATATTCTTGTCGCTCATAACGGAATTGCACGTGTTATTCAGTCGTATTTTTATGAGATGACAAACGATGAATATGCGGCTTACGGTGTAGATAACTGTACCGTAACAAAGTACGAATTCTAGAGAAAGATATAGAGATAGGGGGTAAAACCTTGAGCCTTATTGATATCGAAATAAACGGTGCCGAGAGAGCGGTCTGCAGAGGAATGGTTCGTCTGGATGATGAATGGATTCTTCGCAGCTACGATGAGGAGGCCGAAGATTTTATCGGTGAGTACGAGCACGGCATTTTTAAGAATATAGCCTACGATGACAGAGCTAAAGAAGAAATAGAGAACTTCCTGGCTGAGCTTAAAAAGAATGGCACTGCGCGAACCGTGACCATGATTAAGAATGCGGATGACAAGCCCAGATTGGTCGATATGTCCGGAACGACAAATATTCAAGAGAATTCATATTATGATGTTGTAATATGGGACATCACAAATGTGGAATCGTCATTCACATATTATTACGAGAAGTCATGGAAATATGCGATGCTTCTCGGACTTGGAAGTGCGACATACTTTGACTTGAATCTGGATACCAAAGAGATTGTTTTCTACAGATATGTAGGAAAGAAACCTACAGAGGTTTACAGAAACGATTACGAGAGCTTCAAAAAAGATATAGTTGAATATGCGGAGCAGAGTGAGGCCAATCTTGGCGCGATCGAGGCTCTGTGTCAGCAGATGGAGGATGGATTCGCTGCAATTGAAGCGATTGTGCGAACGGCTTTCCTCCATAAGGATAAAAAGATTCAGAGACTTAATGTACAGGCGAGATTTGACGGAGCATCGAATAACCGCACGGTAAGCGGATCGGTTGTAGCGACAGATGATTCTCTTGAGGATGTGCCGTATTACATGACCTATGCCGGACTGGATCCGATGACAGGACTTCTCAATAAGCGCTCGATTGTTGAGTACACTGAGAACATGATAGCTAATCCTTCAGAGGAGAAGAGAAAGCATTATCTGATTCTTTTGGATATTGATGATTTTAAGAGTATCAACGATAACTACGGTCACCAGGAGGGTGACAAAGCGATTCAGCTGGTAGCCAATGAGTTGAAAAATCAAGTCAAGGATCAGGGTATTATCGGTCGTTTCGGAGGCGATGAGTTCTATATTTTCACTGACGGAATCGACAGCGAAGAAAAGCTGAGAAGTATGCTCAGAAATATCCGTAATAATCTTGAGAGAGATGCTCGGGAAAAGATTGGAATGCAGAAGCTGACAGTCACCATGGGCGTGGCTCTATATCCCGATTACGGACACAGCTACAAAGAACTGTTTGCTCTGGCAGATAAGTGCCTGTATATAGCCAAGGAAAAGGGTAAGAACAGATACAGTATATATCGTCCCGATCTTCACCAGAATGTTCAGGTTGGTGCAGAGCGTAAGGGTATGTCATCTTATGATGAACAGGCCAAGGCGATTAATCAGGTAGTAAGGCAGTTGTTCCTGGAGGGACGTAATGCTATCGGTGATTCGCTTAACGCAATCGTAAAAGGATTCGATCTTGATAACATAGATATTTTCTTTGGTAAGGATCTGATTTCTTTGTATAACTGCGGTAAGTATTCATCAGATATAAAGGCTAAGGATTTTGTAAGTAATTCAAGATATATGGAGCTCTTCGACAGTAGCGGAACATATGTAATGAACAGCTACAGTAATCTGAAAAAGCCTTTGCCGGAGATTTACGATATGCTTCAGGAGAAGAACTGTATGTCGTTGATTCAGATGGCTTTGCCTAATCCTGATATTCCGGAATTTTTTATCAGCTTCAATATGCTTAACCGAATTCACAGATGGAGTGAGGCGGAGATAAGCAATTTAACTCTGTTCGGTACACTGGTGTATGAAGCTATACGAGGAAGAAGATAAGTCCTCGCCACAGTAAAGGTTGTTATTTTTATTAATTAATAAATAAATGGAGAAGAACAAAATGGAAATGACATTGAGATGGTACGGATCAAAGTTTGATACCGTAACCCTGAAGCAGATCAGACAGATTCCCGGAGTGACCGGAGTAATCACAACACTTTATGATACTAAGCCCGGTGAGGTTTGGAGCAGAGAAAGAATCAAGGCTCTTAAGGATGAGGTTGAGGCAGCGGGCCTTCACATTTCAGGTATTGAGAGCGTTAATATTCATGATGCAATCAAGACAGGTGCTCCTGAGAGAGAGCAGTATATCGAGAACTATATTGAGACCTTGAGAAATCTCGGTGAGGAAGATATTCACCTTGTATGCTACAATTTCATGCCGGTATTTGACTGGACTCGTACCGAGCTTGCAAGAGTTCGTGCTGATGGTTCTACCGTTCTTGCTTACACTCAGGAGGCTGTAGATGCTATCGTTCCCGAGAAGATGTTTGATATGATTGCCGGCGATGCTAACGGTGCTATTCTTCCCGGCTGGGAGCCTGAGAGAATGGCAAGAGTAAAGGATCTTTTTGAGGAGTACAAGGATATTACCGACGAAAAGCTTTTTGAGAATCTTAAGTATTTCCTTGAGAGAATTATGCCCGTATGTGATGAGTATGATATCAATATGGCAATTCATCCCGATGATCCCGCATGGAGCGTATTCGGACTTCCCAGAATTATCATCAACAAGGAGAACATCCTTAGAATGATGAAGATGGTAGACAACAAGCACAATGGTGTTACATTCTGCTCAGGTTCATACGGAACTAATCTTGAGAATGATCTTCCTGATATGATCAGAGCTCTCAAGGGAAGAATTCATTTTGCTCATGTTCGTAATCTGAAGTTTAACAACACAGAGCCCGGACATCTTGATTTCGAGGAGGCTTGCCATCTCTCAAGTGACGGAACCTTCGATATGTATGAAATCATGAAGGCTCTTTATGATATTGATTTTACCGGTCCTATCAGACCCGATCACGGAAGAATGATCTGGGACGAAGTAGCTATGCCCGGATATGGTCTCTATGACAGAGCTCTTGGTGCTACTTACCTTAACGGTCTTTGGGAGGCAATTGACAAGAGTCATACAAGAGGAGTTGAGAGAAGATGAGATTAAGTGCAGAAGATATTGTAAAAAACAGTGAGTGGTCTGAGAAAGGCTACAAGCTTCCTAAATTTGACAGAGAAGCTATGCTTGCTGCAACCAAGGCAAATCCTACATGGGTTCACTTTGGCGGCGGTAACCTTTTCAGAGCTTTCCATGCAGCTCTTGCTCAGGATATGCTCGATAATGGTTACAGTAAGGAAGGCGTTATCGTAATCGAAGGATTTGACTATGAAATCGTAGAAAAATCTTACAGACCCGGAGATAACCTTACCGTAGCTATTACACTTAAGGCAAACGGATCAATTGATAAGAATATCATCGGATCTGTATCAGAATCATGCATTCTTGATTCACAGAATGATGCAGAGTACGGAAGACTTAAGGAGATTTTTTCTGCTCCTTCACTTCAGATGGCTACATTTACCATTACTGAGAAGGGTTATGTGGTAACCGGACCTTCAGGAAAGATTTTACCAGCTGTTCAGGAAGATATTGATAATGGCCCTGTAAAGCCTAACACCTACATCGGTAAGGTCGCATCACTTCTCTATGCGCGTTTCCAGGCAGGAGCACTTCCAATTGCTATGGTATCTACCGACAACTGCTCACACAACGGAGATAAACTGTTTGCCGCTATAAATACTATCGCAACAGCATGGGCTGCCATCGGTAAGGTAGATGAGAAATTTGTAGATTATATCAACGACAAAACAAAGGTATCATTCCCCTGGTCTATGATTGATAAGATCACTCCCAGACCTGATGCCAGCGTTGAAAAGATGCTTGCAGATGACGGACTTGAGGGACTTGAGCCTATTATTACATCCAAGGGTACTTATGTAGCTCCTTTCGTAAATGCAGAGGAGACACAGTACCTTGTAATCGAGGATGTATTCCCTAATGGAAGACCCGCACTTGAAAAAGCAGGTGTTATTTTTTCCGATAAGGAAACCGTAGATAAGGTTGAAAAGATGAAGGTATGTACCTGCCTCAATCCTATTCACACCGCACTCGCAGTATATGGATGCATTCTCGGATACACCAGAATATCTGATGAGATGAAGGATGAGGACCTTCTTGATCTTGTTAAGAAAATAGGTTATGTTGAGGGACTTCCTGTTGTAGTTAATCCCGGAGTACTTGATCCCAAGGAATTCATCGACACCGTAATCAATGTTCGTGTGCCTAATCCTTTCATGCCTGATACTCCTCAGAGAATTGCTACAGATACATCGCAGAAGCTTCCTATCCGTTTTGGTGAGACTATCAAAAAGTACCGTGATAATGGTATGGATATGAAGGCTCTGAAGAGAATTCCTCTCGTGTTTGCCGGATGGATGAGATATCTTATGGCTATCGATGACAACGGTGAAAAGATGGAACTCAGTTCAGATCCCATGCTTGAGAAGGTATGCCCTATGCTTGCAAATGTTAAGCTTGGCGATACTGTCAAAGCTGCAGATTTTGAAGCACTCCTTAAGGATGAGACAATTTGGGGTGTTGATTTGTATTCTGTAGGTATGGCTGACCTTGTGATTGAATATTTCAATAAGCTTATCAGTGCAAAGGGTGCTATCAGAAAGACTGTTTCAGAGATGAGACAGCAGTAAGTTTATCCGCGCAATATGTGGTTATAAGCACACAAGACTTGGCAAGTAAAATAATTTGTAAATAGTAAACTGATTGTATAAGGGATCTTATGCAATCAGTTTTTTATTTTAAATCGAGAGGTAAAACTATGATGAAGCAGGCCTTAAATCCATATCTTCCTTCTTGGGAGTACGTTCCTGACGGAGAGCCTTATGTATTTGGCGACAGAGTCTATATATACGGATCTCATGATTTTTTTAACGGCTATGTATTTTGCATGGGTGATTATGTATGCTGGTCAGCACCTATAGATGATTTGGGCGATTGGAGATACGAGGGAGTTATCTATCCCAGAAACGCAGATCCGCTTAATACTGACGGACATATGTGCCTCTACGCACCGGATGTTACCGTTGGTCCTGATGGTCGTTATTACCTCTATTACAATTTGGATAAAGTCGGCGTTATGAGTGTTGCTGTATGTGATACTCCTGCCGGAAAATATGAGTTCTATGGATATGTTCAGTATGCGGATGGAACCCGCCTTGGTGAGAAGGAGGGTGATGAACCTCAGTTTGATCCCGGCGTTATCACTGAGGGAGGAAAAACATACCTCTACTCAGGATTCTGCGGCAGAGGAGATAAGTCTCGTACAGGCTCTAAGGTTGTTATGCTTGCAGAGGATATGATTACTATTCTCGAGGGACCTACTCTTGTGGCTCCCGGAAGCTGCTATTCTGAAGGAACAGGCTTTGAGGGACATGCATTTTTCGAGGCTTCTTCTATTAGAAAGATTGGAGATACATATTATCTTGTTTATTCATCAGAGGTTATGCATGAGCTTTGCTATGCTACATCAAAGGATCTGATGGGTAAGTTTACTTACGGCGGTGTAATCGTAAGTAACGCTGATATAGGAATTGATACATATAAGCCTGCGACAATGCCTGCAGCCTATGGTGGAAACAATCACGGAAGTATAGTTCAGATCGGTGATGACTGGTATATTTTCTATCATCGTCAGACCAACGGAACATGGTATTCAAGACAGGGCTGCGCAGAAAAGATTAAGGTGATGGCTGACGGAAGTATTCCTCAGGTTGAGATTACTTCATGCGGACTTAACGGAGGCGCACTTAAGGCAGAGGGAGAATATCCTGCATATATTGCTTGCCATATGTTCACTGATAAGCCCAGTCTTTATGTAGGCGCAGGTTATCCTAAGATTGAGCAGGAGGGAAGAGACGGAGACGAGATTCCCGGACATATTGCTCATATTGTAAATTCAACCACTATTGGTTTTAAGTATTTTGATTTTAAGGGTGTTAAGAGAATAGGAATTACCACCAGAGCATATTTCAACGGAGAGTTTGAGATTAAGACTGCCTGGGATGGTGAGGTGCTCGGAACTATCAAGGGAGAGAATTCAAATGTTTGGGTGACCGGATGGTCAGACGTTAATATTCCTGATGGAGTACATGCTTTGTATCTTACCTATAAGGGCGGTGGGGACGCCCAGCTCGGAAAGATTATTTTTGAGTAATAAGTCGTAACTGATTAAGATGCAGAAGTATCTATCAACGAAAAGGATTATTGGGATATTGTTTTAGAAGGATAATAACAGCGAGGTGGAGATGTCTAACGTAAGAAATGTATTTGCTGAAGTAGGAATCCCTGAAGAGCAAATCAATGCTAGACTTGAAGAAATAAAGCAGCAGTTTTTCTTCGGAGAAGATTCTTTTTATCATGAATCGGGCGATATGGCATATCTTGAGGATACCGGTAATTATGACGCTAGAACAGAGGGCATGTCATACGGAATGATGATATGTGTTCAGCTCGGAATGAAGGAAGAGTTCGACAAAATCTGGAAGTGGGCAAAGACAAATATGTATCTTGAGGAAGGTAAAAACGAAGGTTATTTTGCATGGTCGTGCAAGCCTGACGGAACCAAGAATGCATACGGAGCAGCCCCTGACGGAGAAGAGTTCTTTATCATGGCTTTGCTTTTTGCATCACATCGCTTCGGAGACGGAGAGGGAATCTATAATTATTCCGCAGAAGCGAAAAAGATTTTGGAGGCAGTTCTTCACAAAGGAGAAAACGGACGTGAGGGCAAGCCTATGTTTAACAGAGATAACAAGCTTGTACTGTTTGTTGCAGGTTCTGATTATTCTGATCCGTCGTATCATCTTCCTCACTTCTATGAGTTGTGGGCAGAGTGGGGTAATGAGAAGGATAAGGAATTCTGGAAGGATGCAGCGAAAATCAGCCGTGAGTATCTTATAAAGGCTTGTCATCCTGTGACAGGATTCAGTTCTGAATATGCAGAGTTTGACGGTTCGCCTATGAACAGACCGCTTGACTGGGCAAAAGAGAGACATAACTGGTTTTTCAGCGATTCATACAGAACCGTAGCCAACATTGGACTCGATTATCTGTGGTTTGGTAAGGACGAGGGACAGTGCGTTGCAGCTAAAAATATCCAGAGAGCTCTTTTGGAGGATATGAGAAATGATTCATATCACATCTATGAGATTGATGGAACTGTGGCTGAAGAAACAGCACGTCATCCCGTGGCAATTACCGCAACTGTAGCGCAGTCGGTACTTGCTTCTGATTTGGACGATATTGCAGTTGAGTGGGTTAAGAAGTTTTTTGATACCCCTTTGAGAACCGGAGATAGAAGATATTATGATAATTGCCTGTATATGTTTGCATATCTTGCACTCAGCGGCAATTACAGAATTTGGTAATGGAAGGAGAAAATTATGGCAGTGATGTTTAAGAGTGGACCTGCAGCACCTAAGGATCCTACAAAGAAGAGACCTTTCTTTTATATTATGAGAAATAAGGCGGTAAGCGGATCGCCCCAGCCCGACGGAAGAGGAGTTACTTTTATCTATGAAAGTGACGGAAGACTTCAGAGCAGTGCAGGCGTTGTCGGAAATATTACCGATGAGGAGATGCTTAATAATCTTGGCAAGGTAGATACCTTCAGAAAGATGGTTCACAGCATCGGTGTATCAGTTAAGAAGACCGGAGATCCTGTTACCGTAGGATTTGCATTCCAGATGTACGGTCATACCGATCCCTATGTATCGGGAACAACTCTTTACACTGAGATTTCTTCAGATGGAATGGAATATGTTCTTAATCTTGAAGATTATGAGTGGTCTGAGGATGACAACTGTCCCGGACAGATTCGCTTTGAATTCCCTGAACCCGGAATTCCTGCAAATGTAACTGTAGCATTTTATCTTAATGATGGATATGATGCGCCTGAGCAGCAGGAAGATAAGGAAATCGATATTAACGGACCTGCATACAAGGCTATCATTGAAAAGTCATTGATTCAGCTTGGAAATACTTATCGTGTTAAGAAGGCTATCGAGAAGGCAAGAAGCGGCGAGGAAGTATATGTATGCTTTATCGGCGGTTCTATCACACAGGGTGCGGGAGCTGTGCCGATTAATACTGAGTGCTATGCATATAAGACCTTCAAGGGATTCTGCGAACTTTGCGGTAAGGGCACAGATGAAAATATTAAGTATGTAAAGGCCGGTGTTGGTGGAACACCTTCACAGCTTGGCCTTGTGAGATATGAGAGAGATGTACTTGACAATGGTAAGATAACACCTGATATTGTTGTGGTGGAGTTCGCGGTTAACGATGAAGGTGATGAGACTAAGGGTGAGTGCTACGATTCATTGATCAGAAAGATTTACAATGGACCCGGCAAGCCTGCGGTTATCCTTGAGTATGCTGTTTTTGCAAATGACTGGAACCTTGAGGAGAGACTCTGCTGCGTAGGTGAGAGCTATAAGCTTCCTATGGTCAGCGCCAGAAGATCTGTTGTAGAACAGTTCTATGTCAGCGAGGCAGAGGGCGCTGTGCTCACAAAGAGTCAGTTCTTCTATGATTGCTTCCATCCCACCAATGTAGGTCATTCTATCATGGCTGACGGAATTATCAGCATGATGAAGAAGGCTGATGAGCTACCCCTTGGCGAAGATTTGGATATTACCGAGATTGATGCGCCTAAGGGTAAGGAATTTGAGAATATCAAGTTCTACGGAAGAGATGATATTGATAAGTGCGCAGCGATCAGCAATGTTAATATCGGAAGCTTTACAGAGACCGATACTATGCTTCAGGCTGTTGAGAGAAATCTCGATCTTGGCGGCACTCCTGAGTTCAAGGACAACTGGATGTATGCCGGCAAGGGCGATGCTCCTGTATTTAAGGCAACAATCAAGTGCAGCGCACTCATGATTGTGTATATGGACTCTGCTTCGATTGAAGTAGGTACTGCAGATGTATATGCAGATGGTGAGAAAAAGATCAGCATCGATCCTCATGTTGTAGGATGGACTCACTGCAATGCACTTATTGTTTTCAGAGGTGAGGAGAATAAGGAGCATGAAGTTGAGGTTAGAATACCTGAGGCAGATCTTGGCAAGAGATTTACAATTCTTGGCTTTGGAATTGTAGAGTAAGTACTTGGAATTATTTGATGAGCGATTGGAAGTCACTGAATATGCGACTTCCAATTGCCTGCTAGTGAATAGAGATAGAGAGGAAGAGGAAAGAGATGATTAATCCACTTACCAAAATGGATTATCCCGATCCGGATGTAATACGCGTAGAAGATACGTACTATATGGTGAGCACCACAATGCATTTTATGCCGGGTGGAGCGCTGCTCAGATCATACGACCTTCGTAATTGGGAGATTGCAGGATATATTTATGATAAGCTCGATGATTCTCCTGCTGAGAGAATGGATCAGGAGAGAACCGAGTACGCAGGTGGAATGTGGGCTGCTTCAATCAGATATCACGAAGGTGTTTTCTATGTTGTTTTTGTAAGCCACAGCGCACAGAAAACATACCTGTTCAAGGCTACCGATCCTTGCGGAGAGTGGGAGAAGAGTGAGATAGAAGGATATTATCACGATTGCTCGCTTTTGTTTGATAACGGTAAGGCATATCTTGCGTATGGTAACTTCGAGATTAAGCTTATTGAGCTTAACGAGGAGCTGACAGGACCCAGGGAGGGCGGACTGAACAGAACTCTGATAGTTGATGACAGAGATTATGCGATGCTTGGCCATGAGGGCTCACATCTTTACAAGATAGGCAATTATTATTATCTGTTCACAATACACTGGCCTAAGGGCGGAATGAGAACCGAATGCTGCTTTAGAGCGGACTCTCTTGAGGGAGAATTTACAGGAGGAGAGGTCCTTTCTACTGATGGTGGATATTGCGGACAGGGTGTTGCCCAAGGTGGTGTTGTTGATACTCCAAATGGTAAATGGTTTGCAGTTCTTTTCAGAGATATGGGTGCTGTAGGAAGAATACCGGTTCTTGTACCTGTTACATGGAAGGATGATTTCCCTGTATTTGGAACAGATGGTAAGATCCCTGATAGATTTGAGACATATGGAAGCAGACCCGGATACAGATACGAGCCTCTGTATACATCGGATAAATTCCTTCCTATCGAGGGATTGCCCAAGGAAAAGCAGCTGGCACTTCAGTGGCAGTGGAATCATCAGCCGGATAATGACAGATGGAAGCTTTTGCCTGAAGGCGGATTGGAAATTACTACCGGTAAGGTATGCGCAAACCTTACTCATGCACGCAACTGCCTGACACAGAGAATGTTCTGGCCTAAGTGTGAGGCTGAGGTTACAATCGATGCTGCCGGAATTAATGAGGGTGATTTTTCTGGAATATGTGCACTTCAAAGCTGTTATGGTTTTATAGGAATCACTAAGGAGCTTGGAAGCTATTATCTGGTTAAGATAGTTCGCAAAGAGGCTGACTTCCCTGACAAGATGTTCTCTGCTGATTATATGCCGGGCACAGTTGAGGAAAAGATTGCTTTGGATGATTCAAGAGTTACCTTCTGCCTTAAGGCCAACTTTGAAGATATGAAGGATAAACTGGACTTCTATTATTTCAAGAATGACAGATTTGTTAAGGTTGGCGGAAGCCACCAGATGAAGTTTAGACTTGATCACTTTACAGGTAACCGTTTTGGACTGGTATATTATTCTACGAAAAAGCCCGGCGGAAGCTGTGTATTCAAAAACTTTGTATATGATATTTGATGAGAATATTAGTAAACTGTCTGATGAAAATATGTTTGAACTAAAATAGACAGGCAAAAAACTCTCAATATACGATTAAAACGAATAAAAAACGAGCAAAGGAAGCGATTCTTTTGCTCGTTTTTGCTTTTTGAATATTATTTTATGTGTTTACCGACGATGTGATAGTTCTGCTTGCGATATTCGCTGGGTGTGCATCCCTTTTGCTGCTTGAACAGACGGTTAAAGGTTGAAATACTTGCAAAACCTGAAGAAATGGCAACATCGGTAATTGAATAGTCGGGATTTTCCAGCTTTTTCTCAGCTTCCTTGATGCGTCTGAAGCAGAGGTAGTCGCTGAAGTTATAACCAGTGTACTGCTTGAACAGACGGGAGAAGTGGAACTTACTGAATCCTGTCTGGCCGGCGATATAGTCGAGGCTGATGTCTTCGGTATAGTGATTATCGATATACTCCAGAGCATCGTTAAACAGCTGAATGTATTCCTTCTGCTTGCTGGGCTTGGCATTGGTAAACATATTGCCTTGCTGACTATGATTTTCTCCAAGCTTAACGAACAGATTGAGAAGCAGTGACTGTATTGTCAGCTCAGCAAACTCATGATCGCTGAAATATTCGTTTCTGATCTGAACGAGCAGATCATAAACATCTGAATATATGCACGGATGAGTAGATTCTGTAATCAAAAGTGCATGAGACATGATTGAAGCAATTCGCGCGAAGCCCTTAAGCTTTGTAAGAGGAGAGATGTTCATTATGTAAATGAATCTCTTGCCGGTCGAAGGGGCGTGAAGCTCGTGAAGCTCTCCGGGTGGGATGATTAATATCTCGCCGGGCTGAACTGTAAATGTCTCACCATGCGCAATAGCCGTGTAATGATTCTCTAACGGAAGGATAATCTCGAGAGCTGAATGCCAGTGAGCATCATAGTTCTCGTTCATTTCATTGAGCCAGAGACGATGATGGGTATTCTCGTGATATTCCACCATTTCATGACCGCCGGAAACGTTTCTTTTGCCAGTATAATCCTTGTTTTTTGAATAATAATCGACATATGCCGTGCTTATGATGTTAGTGTTGCTGTCGGTAGCATTTGTCATCGAAGAAGCCTCCGGGATGCTCACTGATAAAATGACGAAAATGGACATCGATTATCAGATGAGGTGGTAATTGATTGTGCAAAAATGATATTTTTTTGCGCATTCTTGTGTTACTTTGATGATTATAGCATATTCTGGTCATATTTTGTCATTTAAATAGTGAAAAAATGCTAAAAATGCTATACAATGTTATATAAATAAGATGATTTTTGGCTTTTTGTGTCCAAAAGAGCATTTCACTGTAAAGGGTTATGGCTAAAATAACTAAAAATGTGACGAGTTATAGTACAAAACTATCAGTTTTTGTGGCTTATTTGGGCTACAAGCAAAATTTGAGAAGTACATCGCACAAATTAGTTAGTATTAAGGTCGCCTAAAATAATATAATTACGTGGTAAATGGCATAATTGTGAACAAATTTTGTCCATTTGGTAAACCTGTGGTAACGATTGTGGTATTTAGCCAACAAAATTTATATACCATATGGTTTTAAAATTATATTATAGGCGTTATGGGAAGAAATATACCGTTCAAAAAGTTAATAGCAATGGGGCTTGTTACGGCGAGTTGCCTAAGCTGCTTTGGATGCGGAACTGACGATGATGTTGGGGTGCCGACGGCGATAGAGAATTCTCAAACCGATAATGAAGCGAATGCTGAATCTCCACCCGGAGAAAGTGATTCTTCTATATATATAGAAGAAACGGATCAGACGGGTGAGGGAACGGAGGAAGCGAGAGGTGAACCGATACTGCGAGATGCAGTAGGGGAGAAGCTCGGAGGATTTATCGGGTGTGCAGTTACCGGTTCCGAAATAGACGATCCGTTAGTGTGGGAGATAATCACCACACAGTTTAATGCAGTTACGTTGGGTAATGAACTTAAACCGGATGCACTGTTCAACTACAGCACTACTTACTGCCCGGGAACAGAGACAGTTGAGTTTAACGGAGAGACGATGGTCGTCCCTGTTATGAATTATTCAAGAGCTGAAAAGATTCTTGATATGATACTTGACTGGAACAATGATAATCCGGACAGACAGATAAAGGTCAGAGGCCATGTTCTTGTATGGCATGCGCAGACACCTGAGTGGTTTTTCCATGTTGATTATGACAAATCGCAACCGTATGTCGATAAAGACACAATGGACAAAAGGTTGGAGTGGTACATAGCAACCGTGCTTGGACATTTCACAGGCGAGGACAGCAAGTACAAAGATTTGTTTTACGGATGGGATGTGGTGAATGAAGCGATAAGTGATGCAACGAATACTTATCGAAGTGACAACGAAAATCCAAATGAATCTCTTGATGAGGACCGGCACGGAAGCAATTCCAGCTGGTGGCATGTTTATCAAAGTAATGAGTATATAATCAATGCTTTTAAGTATGCCAATAAATATGCTCCTGAATCATTAGGCCTGTATTACAACGATTACAACGAATGTAATACACAGAAGCGAAACGGAATACTGGAACTGCTTAGAGCGGTAAAAGAGGAAGAGGGTGAACCCGGAGTCGGAACAAGAATAACGGCAATGGGAATGCAAGGACATTATGGCATGGATTCACCTGATTTTACTGCGATACAGGCTTCCATCGAACTGTATGCAACGGTTGTTGGAAATGTACAGCTTACCGAGATCGACATAAGTGCCAGTTCCGATTACGACGGCAGTGAAGAAATGAAGGCCGATGAGTATGAGAAACAGGAAAAGAGATACAAAATGATTTATTACGCAATCTGTAGCGCAAACGCCAAAGATGGTGTGAACGTTGAAGGAATAACGTTCTGGGGAACGGTTGATCATTATTCCTGGTTGCAATCAAGATCAAACCTTGGCGGAGGAAATACAACGGGCCTCCCGCAATGTCCGCTTTTGTTTGATGAGAACTACGAACCTAAGCCTTGCTTCTATGTTTTTGCAAGTGCTGGATAAAAAAACTTGGCGCGGTTAAAAAATAAATCGTACCGGAGGGTGAAATGAGTAAGAGTTTAAAGAAGTTTTTAATTGCAGTCGCAGTAGTTGCTGTGTTCGTTCTGCTCTGCGTACTCCTTTCGATGAGAAAGGTCGCTAACTTTAGCGAGAAGTACGTGGGTACAGATATGACACACGACATCGAAGGAATGGAGCGTACAGGAACTTATACCGGTTACCTTACAGATCATTCCGGAGCAAAGCAGCCTTCACAGAGTGTTAGCGTAAATGTTAACAGCTATGAAGCAACCGGTACTGTTAAGGTTGATGCTGAACATGACGGTGCTATTTACACCGAAGCTGATTCAACAATCACCTGGACAGTAAATGTTCCCGAGGCAGGTTTCTATAATTTGGAAGTAGAATACTTCCTCCCTGAATCAAAGGGTGTTGCAGCTGAAAGAGGAGTATACATCAACGGAGAACTTCCTTTTGATGATGCTCTCAGCGTAACCTTCACAAGAATTTGGAAGGATGAGACAGCACCTAAGATTGATAACCAGGGTAATGAAATCAGACCTTCACAGGTTGAAGAGTATGCTTGGCAGACCACCTGCTTCAGAGATGACAGAGGTTACACCAAGGATCCTTATCTCTTCTATTTTGAAAAGGGAAGCAACACCATTACTCTTGATGGTTCAAATGAGCCTATGATTATCAAGAGCCTTACTGTTAAGGCAGTAGAGAATAAGATCACTTATTCTGAGTATCTTGCTCAGCAGCCTACTTCAAATGGTAGTGGCACTGCAGCTTCTTATTCACAGAAGATTGAAGGTGAGACATCTACTTATCGTTCAGAGTCTTCACTCTACGCAAAGTATGACAGATCATCACCTACCACTTCTCCTAACAGTGTAACCACAACAGTTCTTAACTATGTTGGTGGTGATGCTTGGAGAAACAACGGAATGTGGATCGAGTGGGATTTCGAAGTTCCTGAAGATGGTTATTACAACATCATGATCAAGGGACGTCAGAACTACTCAAGAGGAAGCGTTTCTAACCGTGCAGTATACATCGACGGAGAAATTCCTTTCGCAGAGCTCGAGGAAGTTTCATTCTCATATGATAACGATTGGCAGTGCAAGGATCTTGCTGATGCTGATGGTAATAAGTATAACTTCTATCTTACAAAGGGAACTCACACAATCAGACTTGAGGCAACTCTTGGTGGACTTGGTGAAATCCTTTCAGAGATTGAGGACTCAACCTTCAGACTCAACCAGATTTACAGAAGAATCCTTGTATATACCGGTGCAACACCTGACCAGTACAGAGATTACAAGCTCGATCAGATTTATCCTGAAATCATCGAGGCTATGGATCTTGAGTCAAGAAGACTTTACAAGATCGTAGATGATACCGTTGCTTACAGCGGACAGAAGGCAGACAGCATCGCAACAGCTCAGACACTTGCTCAGCAGCTTGAGCGTTTTGTTAAGAAGCCTCAGAAGATTACCCTTGAGTTTGGTACCTTCAAGGATAACATCACTTCACTTGGTACCGCATCACTCAACATGAGTGAGGCAAAGCTTGATGTTGACTATATCGTAGTATCAGGAACTGATGTAAAGGTTAAGCATGAAAAGGCTAACTTCTTCACATCATTCTGGCATGAGCTTAAGTCATTCTTCGCATCATTCGTTGTAGACTATAACTCAGTTGGTGACGTATATGATGGTAAGGAAGGCGGAGAGGCAATCACAGTTTGGGTACTTACCGGACGTGACCAGGGTACTATCCTTAAGTCAATGATCGATGATGACTTTACTCCTAACAGCGGTGTAAAGGTTAACGTAGAAATCGTTGCAGCAGACGCATTGCTTAATGCGGTGCTTGCAGGTAGAGGACCTGATGTAGTTCTTTCAGTAGGTGCAAACATCCCTGTAGACTATGCACTCAGAGGCGCATCAGTTGATATCACTCAGTTCGAGGGTTGGGAAGAAGTTCTTTCTCACTACTCAGAGAGCTCATATGAGCAGTACAGACTTGATGGCAAGATTTACGCAGTACCCGAGCAGCAGACCTTCAACGTTATGTTCTATAGAAAGGACGTACTTGAGGAGCTCGAGCTCGAGATTCCTAATACATGGCAGGAGCTCATCGAGATGCTTCCTACCATTCAGGGTAAGAACCTTTCAGTTGGTATCCCCAGCGCAGGTGGTTCAAGCTCATCAGCAGGTGCTTCTACAGCAGTAGCTTCATCTGCATCAGACCTTTCAATGTACTTCACTCTGTTGTACCAGTACGGCGGAGATATGTACAACGAAGATGGTACAAAGACAACTGTTGACACCGAAGCAGGTGTTGCAGCATTTGACGATTATGTTCGTTACTTCAACGATTACGGTATTCCTGTTTACTTCGACTTTGTAAGCCGTTTCCGTTCAGGTGAGATGCCTATCGGTATCGCAGCATACTCAACCTACAATACCTTGATGGTATCTGCTCCTGAGATTAGAGGTCTTTGGGACTTCACTCTTATCCCCGGAACTGAGAAGGTTGATGAGAATGGTAATACCTACATCGACAGAACAGTATTCATTACCGGTAATGCAACTATGATGCTCGACAAGGGCAGCCAGGAAGCTAAGCTTAAGGCATGGGAGTTCATGAAGTGGTGGGCAGATGCTGATACTCAGGTAAGATTCGGTCGTGAGATCGAGGCACTCCTTGGATCATCAGCAAGATACAACACCGCTAACAGAGATGCATTCGAAAGACTTTCATGGAGTGTTGATGATATCGAAGTGCTCAGAGCACAGTGGGATCAGACCGTAGGTATCCGCGAGGTTCCCGGTGGATACTACACAGGTAGACATATCACCAATGCTATTCGTAAGGTTATTAACGATAAGGACGATACACGTGAGACTATTATTGATTACTCAATCAAGATAGATGAAGAGATAACCAAGAAACGTAAAGAGTTCAACATGCCTATTTACGAAGAACCCTAAGCAATGATGAAAGAGGAAGAATATGTTCACCTACATTAAGAAATATTTTGCAATGCAAAAAAGAAATGCAATCATTGCCTGGAAGAAAGCAAAGATAAGTAAGAACTGCTACATTTTCCTGGCACCGTATGCAATACTTTTCAGTATGTTTTTCATTTTCCCTGTTGTAGCTTCGATTTACTTCAGCTTTACCTACTACAACATTTTGGAAAGTCCCAGATGGTTGGGAGTTCAAAACTACATAAGTCTTATTCTTGAGGACGATGTATTCTTGATTGGTATCAAGAATACACTCCTCATAGCAGTAATAACCGGTCCTTTAGGTTACATAATGTCGTTCCTGTTTGCATGGTTGATTAACGAGTTGCCCAGATGGGTACGAAGCGTAGCCGTAGTTGTTTTCTACGCACCTTCAATTGCTGGTAACTGTTTCGTAATCTTCTCTGTATTCTTCAGAGGTGATGCTTACGGATATGTAAACGCAGCTTTGATCAACCTCGGTTTGATCGATACCCCTAAGTTCTTCTTCACTGATCCTACATACATGCTTCCTATTTGTATGATAGTTATCTTGTGGATGAGCCTTGGTACCGGATTCCTCTCATTCGTAGCAGGTCTCCAGGGTGTTGATAAGGCTCAGTTCGAGGCAGGTTACATGGATGGTATTAAGAACCGTTGGCAGGAGCTTTGGTACATCACCCTTCCTAACATGAAGCCCATGCTTATGTTCGGTGCGGTAATGTCAATCACACAGGCTTTCGGTGTGTGTGATGTAACAATGCAGCTTTGCGGATATCCTAGTACTGACTATGCAGCACGTACAATCGTTACTCACTTGTTCGACTATGGATTTTCAAGATTCGAAATGGGTTATGCATGTGCGATTGCAACAATCCTGTTCCTGATGATGATCCTTTGTAACAAGGCAATCCAGAGCATTCTTAGAAGAGTAGGTACCTGATATGAGACCAACATTAGCAAAAAGAGCTTACGTAGAAAAAGATGTCTATCGTAAGAAACTAATCAAAAGAAGAAAACCGAATAGATCTATCTGGGGCGATATCTTCCTTTACATTTTCCTTCTGCTTGTAGCAGTTATCATGGTATTCCCCATTGTTTACGCTGTTAACAGTGCATTGAAGCCTTTGGACGAGCTTTTCATGTTCCCGCCCAAGATTTTTGCAAAGAACCCTACAATCGATAATTTCTCAGACTTGTTCGTAACAATGGGAAAATCGTGGGTTTCATTCTCCAGATATCTTTTCAATACAGTATTTATTACTGCAGTAGGTACAGCAGGACATTTGTTCATTGCTTCAATGGCAGCATTCGTTCTTGCTAAGTATGATTTCCCGGGCGGACAGGGATTCTTCAAACTTGTAACTGTAGCGATGATGTTCACCGGATATGTAACACAGATTCCTAACTACCTCATCCTCAACAAGCTTGGATGGATCGATAGCTACTGGGCAATCATCATTCCCGCATTTGCATCACCTATGGGACTCTTCCTTATGAAGCAGTTCATGGAAGGTCTTCCTACTTCACTTATCGAAGCAGCTAAGATCGACGGTGCAAACGAATTCAAAGTATTTTTCAGCATTGTAATGCCTAACGTTAAGCCCGCATGGATGACCCTCATCATCTTCTCAGTACAGGGTCTGTGGAATAACAGAGCATCTACTTATATTTATTCCGAGGAAAAGAAGACTCTTGTATATGCGATGCAGCAGATACAGAGTGGTGGTATTGCAAGAACCGGTCAGGGTGCTGCCGTTCTCGTAGTACTGATGGTAGTTCCTATCGCAATCTTCATTTTCTCTGAGAGCCAGATCCTTGAAACAATGGCTAGCTCAGGACTTAAGGATTGATGTAAATCGATACCAATTCAGATTCGATTTGGTAAGACAATATATGGAATGAGGAATAATATGAAGAATAAAATTATAAAGATTGGAGCGATGGCAGCCAGCGCAGTAATGTTGGCAACATCGATTCCCGCAGTGGCAACAGCCGCTGAAAGCAATTATTCATACATATATGATTACTGGGGCGACGTTCAGGAAATGCCTGATGCATATAATGTATGTGACGTATTTACATCATCCGATCTTGGACTTGACACAATGCTCAAGAATCCCGATGGAATGTATGTACGCGATAATATGATTTATATCTGCGATACCGGTAACAACAGAATCGTTATTCTTGAGAGAACCGGCAAGGACAGCATTGAACTTGTTAAGACCGTAGATAAAATTAAGGGCTCAAGTATTAATACATTAAGCGGCCCTACAGATATTGCGGTATCAGAAGAAGGTAATATCTTTATCGCTGATAAGGGCAATTCAAGAATTCTTAAACTTGATTCAGAGTTTAATTATATACTTGAGTTTGGAAAACCTGATGATCAGGCTTTGACAGCAGATCAGGCATTTTTGCCTAACAAAATTGTTATTGATACTGCAGAGCGTGTTTACTGCATCGCAACCGGTATCAACCGTGGACTTATCAAGTATGAAGCAGATGCAACATTTTCAGGCTTCATCGGAGCTACAAAGGTTGTATACAACTTTGGTGAGTATCTCAAGAAAAAGTTCGCTTCTCAGGAGCAGTTAGCTCGAATGGAATCATTCGTTCCTACAGAGTACGATAACATCTACATGGATAATGAAGGATTTATCTACACTGTAACTGATGCTACCACAGAAGAAGATCTTAAGGCAGAGAAGGGTGATGCGGTTCGTAAGCTTAATCTTCTCGGAAACGATATCCTCGTTAGAAACGGTGAATGGCCTATCTACGGTGACCTTTACATGGGTGCCGGCGGTGGATACAGTGGACCTTCACAGTTCGCTGATATCACTGTTCTTGACAATGATATTTTCATTTGCCTTGATAAGAACAGAGGTCGTCTCTTTGGTTATGACGATCAGGGTAATATGGTTTATATCTTTGGTGGTAACGGTAATATGGATGGTTACTTCCGTATGCCTTCAGCAATTGACCATATGGGTAATGACCTGATTGTACTCGATTCACTCGATAACAGCCTTACACTGTTTATCCCGACTGAATTTGGTCAGTTGGTTTATACAGCTATGGAGCAGTTCGATATCGGTGAGTACGAGGCTTCCGGACAGGCTTGGGAAGAGGTTATGAAGCTTGATGGTAACTACACCTTAGCTTATATCGGAATCGGACGTTCACTTCTCAGACAGAAGCAGTATGGTGAGGCAATGGATTACTTCGATTTGAAGTATGATGCTGATAACTACTCAAAGGCTTTCCAGCAGTACAGAAAGAAATGGGTAGAAAAGAATATTGCGATAATAGTAATTGTCATTCTTGCAGTTTTCCTTATTCCTCTTGGAATTGGTAAGATTAATCAGATTAAGCGTGAGATTGACAAAGAAGAGTTCTTCAATAAATAAAGGATGGATTAGAGTATGTTTGAAGCTTTAAAAAAGAAAGAAACATATAGTAAATATTTCAAATCATTAAAGTTTTCGCTTTATGTCTTGTCCCATCCTTTAGATGGATTTTGGGACTTGACTCATGAAAAGCGCGGAAGCTATGCTGCAGCCAATACAATCCTGTTCCTCACAGTACTTGCAAGATTGTTAAAGCTCAGATACACAAGCTTCGTTATTCAGGAGCCGGTATATTGGGAAGATATTAATATCTTCGTATATATCGCAAGTATTGTTTTCCCTCTTGCATTGTGGGTTGTAGGTAACTGGGGACTCACAACATTGTTTGATGGAAAGGGTAGACTTGGTCAGGTTTATATAGCTACCTGCTATGGCCTCACACCTTATCCCCTTTTCCAGATTCCTCTTATGATTGCAAGTAACTTTGTTACAATAGAGGAAGGCCAGCTGTTTGCAACACTTAGTGTAATCTCTCTGGTTTATGCAGGTATTCTTATTGTTCTTGCTATGGGACAGATTCACGAGTTTTCATTAGGCAAGAATATCTTGTTTACAATTGCTACATTGTTCGCAATGTTGGTTATGATCTTCATATTGATGGTTTTCTTCAGTATGATTTCACAGGGCGTTGCTTACTTTATTTCAATAGGTAAGGAATTGATGTTCCGTATGTAAACGGATACTATTTACTAGAAGATTGGAGATAACATGAGTAGTAAAAAGAAATTAACAGAAACTCAAGTCGAAAGACGTAATTCGATGATTGAGACAGCAAAGAGTTTCATTTTCCCTGCTATTCTCGCTGCAATCATTGGTGTCGCAGTAATCTTTATCATGAATTATGTAAATGTTGAGCCTGAGGATGCGATAGTTCAGCCTTATGCATATGCCGGTGATGGAGAACCGATAGTAATTGAAAATGAAGATTTAATCCTTACAATGGATTCGACAACAACTGAGTTTACCATTACTCAGAAGTCAACCGGTAAGGTATGGCACTCAACTGCAGAAGACGCTGCAAGCGATGCAGCAGCTCTTTCGTCAGAGAAAGGTAAGCTTCAGTCAAACCTTTTGTTGACATTCGCTGTTGAGACCGGTCTTAAGACCACATACGATACCTTTAGCTACAGTATTGCTAATGGAATTTATGATATTGTAGTTGAAGGTAATACCATTAAGTTGTTATATTCTCTTGGTAACATTGAGAAGGAATATGTAATTCCTCCTGTTATGCTTGAAGAGGATATGAACAACTGGAAGGAACAGATGAGTGCTGAAGCACGTCAGATTGTTTCTGAGTACTATAAGAAGTACGATATTAATAACCTCGGTAAGAAGGATAATAAGGAAGAACTCCGTGAGAAGTATCCTGCACTTGAGACCAGCGTTATTTATGTACTTCGTGATACTACCAAGGAACAGCTCAAGAAGACTATGGAAACATATTTTGCTGATGCCGGTTATACCTATGAGAAGTATCTCGAGGATAAGGAACTTGATAATGCAGAGAAGACTTCAGATAAGCCTATCTTCAATGTAGAGATGGATCTTACACTTTCTGGAAATGATCTTCTTGTTGAGATTCCTTTCAGCTCTATTGAGCACAAGAACGTGTATTATGTATATTCTGTAACACCCCTTCCTTACTTTGGAGCATCTACCTATGGTGCTGAAGGATATATGCTTGTACCTGAAGGTGGTGGAGCTATTATTAACTACAACAATGGTAAGAATTCACAGAACAACTATTTCGCTAATGTATATGGTTGGGACTATGATATTTCAAGAGCCGATGTTGTACACAACACCAGAGCATACTTCAGCGTATTCGGTCAGGCAACCGAAGGAAGCTCATACCTTTGCCTCATGGAAGAGGGTTCAAGCTATGCTTCAATTACTGCAGATATCAGCGGCAGATTACACAGTTACAACTATGTAAATGCTGAGTATACTGTTTCTGCAAGAGAAAAGTATGATATCGGTGATATGGCTAACTCTGATGTATATGTATACAGAGAAGAGCTTCCCGATGAGGTTATTGTACAGAGATACAGATTCCTTAATACTATGGATTACGTATCAATGGCTAAGTCATATCAGAGCTATCTCTTTGATACATACGGAGAGCAGTATTTCACACTTAATGATGACACTGCGGTTCCTACAAATATTGAGGTTGTAGGTGCTGTAGATAAGGTTAAGCAGATTGTTGGTGTTCCTGTATCAAGACCTCTTGAGCTGACCAATTTCAAGGAAGCTGGGGATATGATTACCGAGCTTACCAACAATGGCGTAAGAAATATGTCGGTTAAGTACACCGGTTGGTGTAATGGCGGTGTAAGCCAGAAACTTCTCAAGAACATTAGCATTGTTAATGGACTTGGTGGTGCAAGTGGACTTAAGAAGCTTCAGGCAACTGCTGCTTCAAATAATGCAGATCTTTATCTCAATGGTATTACTCAGTATGAGCATAAGAGTACTATCTTCAATGGATTTCTTTCATACAGAGATGCAGCAAGATTCCTTACTAGGGAAAGAGCAGAGCTTCATCAGTACAGCCATGTTACTTATGCGATGAGAGAGAGCTCAGAGCCTTACTACCTCCTCCACACAGAACTTGCTATCAAGTGTGCTGAGAATCTTATAAAGTATGCTAACAAGAATAATGTTGGTGTATCATTTGATGATATAGGTATGGATCTTTCTTCTGACTTCTATCGTAAGAAGACCTACAGTAGAGAAGATGTTAAGAAGCTTCAGATGGATCTGCTTAAGAAGAATGCAGATGCAGGTACCAATATGATGGTTAATATGGGTAATGATTATACTATAGCTTATGTAGATTTCGTTGCCGATATGGATCTCAAGGGTAGTGGATATACTATTCTTGATGCTGAGATTCCTTTCTATCAGCTTGCAATACATGGTTATGTGAATTACACAGGTGAATCAATCAACGTATGCGGTAATGATGTAGATGAACTTCTTGCTTGCGTTGAGTACGGTGCAGGTCTTTCGTTCACTCTTATGAAGGAGAGCTCATTCACTCTTCAGAAGACTCTTTATACTCAGTACTATGGTGCTGACTATGATGGATGGAAAGACAGACTTGTAGAGATGTACACCAGATATAACAGTGAACTTGGTAATACCTTTAATCAGGAAATGGTTAAGCATGAGGTAATCAACGAGTATGTAAGATGTACTACTTATGCAGATGGAACCAGAGTATACGTTAACTACAGCTTCACAGAGGATTATGCTGATCGTGAGGGTGGTATTGTTAAGGCAAGAGATTACAAGGTTGAACACACAAAGTAATCATTAAGTCATTCATCAAACGAGGTACACGTAATGAACAAACCAAAAACCAAATATGTTGGACTTGAAAAAAGAAAGGCTATAGCAGGTTACTTGTTTATATCACCTTTTATACTTGGTTTCCTGCTCTTCATGGTTAAGCCCTTTTTCCAGTCGCTTTACATGAGTTTTTGTAATGTTGAACTTGGTGCTGCTACATTCAAGATGCATTTTACAAAACTCGAGAATTATTATTTCTGTTTTAGAATTGATCCTGAATATACATCATTGCTCGGAACAGAGATTACAAGAATGATTATTTACTCTCTTGCAATTATTGTATTCAGTTTCTTTATCGCACTTATCCTTAATCAGAAGTTTAAGGGACGTGCACTTGTGAGAGCAGTATTTTTCCTTCCTGTAATCCTTTCATCAGGTGTTATGCTCGGACTTGAGTCTAACAACCAGTTGATTGCTGCATTACAGCAGTCAATCGAAGATACCACCTCAGGCGTAAGTGTTACTGATGCACTTCAGACAATACTTAGAACTACCGGTGTCGGTGTTAAAGCATATGAGAAGGTATTCGAGATTATTGATAACATTTATGACGTAGCACTTGCTTCAGGTATTCAGATCATCATCTTCCTGTCAGGTCTTCAGACCATACCGAGAAGTATGTATGAGGCAGCTGATATCGAGGGATGTACTGCATGGGAAAGCCTTTGGAAAATCACCTTCCCTTCAATCAGTTCACTTTTCCTTGTAAACTGGATTTACACAGTTATCGATTTCTGTATGCGTTCTGATAATAAAGTAATCGATAAGATTCAGGTAATCATGATTGATAACTTGAATTACGGTGCCGCATCAGCAATGACATGGATTTACTTCCTGATTGTAATTGCATTTGTAGGTATTACATCATTCTTTATTTCGAAGGGGGTTTACTATAATGACTAAAAATAAAAATATTCAGCAAGTAAGCTTCTGGGAAAGAAATAGAAAGTCTGAAGGATACCTTCTTAAGAAGAAGATAATGGAAATAGCAGTAGTTATTTGCAGATTTATTCTGTTATTTGGACTTTGCTTCTTGATTCTTCAGCCGATATTGAATAAAATATCAGTAAGCTTTATGACCGAGCCCGATTTGTTCAATCCTATAGTAATTTCGATTCCTGTACATTTCACGACAGATAACTATCGTGTAACCGCAGAAATCATGAATTACAGTAAGGGTATTGTGAATTCACTTGTTATTTCATTTACAGTATCTCTTCTTCAGATTGCTGTTTGTACAATCGTTGGTTATGGTTTTGCAAGATTTAAGTTCCCGCTTAAGAATTTCTGGTTTGCATGCGTTATGCTTGTAATCCTTATTCCTCCGCAGGTTATTTCAAATTCATTATTTATTCACTTTAGATTTTTTGATGTTTTTGGTATAATCAAAGCTATAAGAGGAGAGGCTCTTAACCTTAGAGGTTTGCCGATTCCTTATTATATGATGAGTGCGGGTTGCATGGGACTGAAAAATGGTTTATATATATATATGATAAGACAGTTTTTCAGAAATATTCCCAATGATATGGAAGAGGCTGCTTATGTTGACGGATGTGGTACATTTAAGACATTCTTCACCATTATGCTTCCTGAAGGAAAGCCGATCATTACATCATGTTTCCTTTTCTCTTTCGTATGGCAGTGGACTGATGGTTTCTATTCAAAGATGTTCCTTGGAACCACCACTCTTTTAAGTACGAGCATCGCTAGACTGGTTGACAGTATAGGTGCATATATTCAGCGTGTTCAGGGTATCAAGACAACAGTTTCAGTTGCATACTCTAACTGTATACTTGGAACCGGTACGCTGATGCTGGTTGCTCCTCTTCTTGTTCTTTATCTGTTTGCACAGAGACAGTTCGTTGAGAGCATCAGCTCTTCCGGTATTAAGATGTAATATCGGAGGTAACTATTATATCTGCACGTAACCCGGAAAAAAACGTGCAGATATATAACAATCCAATGGAGGGTATAATTTTTATGAGAAAGAAAATGTCTAAGAAGCTTTTAGCAGTAGCTCTTTCAGCTGGTATGGCACTCAGCCTTGCAGCTTGTACTTCTGCTGATGACAACAACGGTGACGGTGGCAACACCGGTTCTGGAACTACCGATCCTGGAACTACCGATCCTGGAACTACCGATCCTGGAACTACCGATCCCGATGCTGGTGTAAGCAACATCATCACTGATGCTGATGGAAATCCTATCGACCTTGGTGGAATGGAAATCATCATTCGTAACTGGTGGTCACCTGAAGAGCCTGCAGCACCTGCAAACGAGTACGAAGAAGCTCGTGATGAGTATCGTGAGTGGATCCAGGAGACTTACAATTTCACCATTAAGGAAGTTGCTATGTCTGACTGGGGTTCAACTCCTTCAGATTTCGTAGACTTCGCTACTTCTGGTGGAGACGGTTCTTACTACGTATGGGTAGTTCGTGATGATCCGGCTATCACTTCAGCAATGGCTTCAGGTCTTATGTATGACCTTTCAACTCTTGATTGCCTTGACTTCTCTGAAGCTAAGTTCCAGAAGAACAGACTTCACGAGCAGTACAGCAAGGGCGGAGAGATTTACGCTATGTTCGCTGGCACTTCAGAAGCACGTACTGGTGTTTACTTCAATAAGCAGGTACTTAAGGATGCAGGTATCGAGCCTGATGATATCTATGATATGCAGGCAAACGGAACCTGGACTTGGGACGCTTTTGCAGAGATGATGGCAAAGGTTCAGAGAGATACCAACAACGATGGTATCGATGATATCTTTGGTCTTACTGTTAACGAGGGTAATATGACCATGGCTGCTATTTACTCAAATGGTAGCGAGCTTATTGGTAAGGATGCAAGCGGCTATGTTTACAAGCTTGAGGATCCTGCAACTGTTGAAGCTCTTGAGTGGACTGTTGACATGTTCAATAAGTATGACAACCACGATCCTGAAGGCGCTCAGTGGGATTACTACAAGGAAGAGTTCCTTAACGGTGTAGTTGGATTCATGGTAGAAGACGAGTATGCTGGTACTCCTGGCAACTTCCTTGAGGATGCTGAGTTCGAAATCGGATTCGTTATGTTCCCTGCTGGACCTCAGGGTTCACTTGTAAACTGCTGGTCAAACAACCCTGCATGTATCGCAAACGTTTACGATGCTGAGACCGCATGGAAGATCGCATTCGCTTATGATCTCTTCACCAACGAGCCTGCTGGTTACGAAGATTATAACGGATATCTTTCAACTGCTAGACAGGGTATCTTTGATACTCGTGCAGTAGACGAGACCATCACTATGATGTCATCGGCTGAGCACGGAATGATCACCTATCACGGAATGATTCCTAACCTCAACCTTGGACCTGACTTCACTTGGGGTGTTGGTGTAGGCGCAGTTGTTTCAGAGAAGATCGAAGCAATCGCTACCACTTGGAAGACTTATGTAGACGAGGCAAACAAGTAATTTGTTGTCGGTTATACTGTAGTTAACTAAATAAATTAAAAGCGACGGTGTTTTCCGGGCCCGTCGCTTTTTTTCTGCTTTTTTTTACAAATAGAATTTTTGATAGATTGACATATAACGAGGCTAAAAATGTATTTTGGGAAAGCACTTACATATGCGAAATTTCGCGAATGTAAGTGCTTTCCTAATTTATATATGTCTTTAGCAATTTTTGATATTATTTGATGATTTTTAACAATTAATTACTATTTTTTGACTAATGAATTTAATATTATAATTTAGGATTGTGTAATAAATGACAAACATTTATTATCAATCATGGTTGTATTAAGTCATATTTAAGGTATTTGGGTATGTATAATAAAAAGAAATTTATTAAGAAGTTTATTGGATTATCAGCAAGCGTGGTGCTTTCAATGAGCAGCATGCTTATTTCGGGTTGTGCAAGCAAAGAAGAAGCACCGCTTATTATTGTTGAGAACAGTAATGATGCAGTTGTGTATAATTTTGTTAATTGCACATATGATGATGTTGTATTAACAACTACTGTTCGTTGTACATATAAGAAGAACAGTGAGCAGGAGGTTTATTTCCCTGTAAGCGGTAAAATCGTAGATAAAGTCTATGTACAACAAGGGGATGAGGTCCACAAGGGAGATGTCCTCGCGGAACTTTCCACCGGTGCTCTTGAACAGGAGATTGCTGCGCTGGAGTATTCTATAGCGAGAAATGAGCTTAGACTTAGCTATATTGAAGAGGAAGAACTCTTAAAGATGCAGGAGATATGGCTCAGATATGGTACCGGAGAAAATGAGTGGAGAGATAAAGAGCTGGAAAGCCTTTATGAATCAAATGATGCGCAAGAGCAGGCATTGAACGATACGCTGGAATTTGACAGACTTAAGCTTGCTCAGCTTCGAACAGAACTTTCGCAGAGCCGTGTATATGCATCCATTGACGGAACCGTATACAGCATGGCTGATGACTTAGAGGGATCTACTTCTAATATTGATGAAGTGGTAATGACACTGGTTGATAATTCAGAAGGTTATTTTGAAGCAAATGCCGGCGATTTGGTCCAGTATTTTAATGAAGGCGAACCTGTTGCTATGAATATAGTGGTAGGAGCAGGTAAGGGCGATTATGAGCTTTTGCCGGATGATATGGCTAATTGGGGGGATAAGCAGAGGTTTGTCATGTATTCCGGTGATACAGCTGAGATTGAGGCAGGTACAAACGCTAATATCGTAGTTGTTATGGATTCAAGAAAGAACGTATTGACTTTGCCGGTAACCTGTGTCCATGTAGCTGACGGAGAGTACTACGTATATGTGGTTAACGAAGACGGAATGCGTGAGGTTAAATGGATTGAGGTTGGCCTTATCGGTAACAGTCTTGTTGAGATTAAAAGCGGATTAAGTGATGGTGAGAAGGTAATAAAGCGTTGATGAAGATGAATACTATTAAAAAGAGAATAATAACCGGTATTGTTTCATCCGCTATGATTGTCGGATGTGTAGGTGGACTTACCGGATGTGGTGAAGCGGATAAATCAGGCCGTGATATGGTTATTGAGCTTATTGATCCCGTAGGCGCGGCTGAGAGCTGCGTGGCTGCTCAATACAGAAGCATATATAATTCGGATTCGTATTCCGGTATGGTGTGTCCTAAAGTAACCGAATATGCATATGACAGCTCAGTTCAGTTCGCAAATTACGGAAACATGCCCGGTCAGGCAGTAGAGTCCGGGGATAGTCTTATCCTTGGTGATTCTACACAGATTGATAAGGCAATCGAAAGCCTTGAAAAAAGTCTTGAGGCAATGGTTGAATCGCATAACGATTATATTGAGGATTTGACTAAGACTCAGAGTGATCGTGAACTTGATTTGACAAATGCCGATATAGATTTACGAAATTGCAACAATGCCAAGCCTAAGGAAGCTGATTATCAGACCACTGATGAATATCAGAAGGCTTTGGATGAGTGGCAGAAAGAATATGATAAGTATGATAATGCTTATGGTAAAGCATATATCTATCTTGAGATGATCAAGCAGACCATCAAAGAGACAAATGAGCTGTATGATCTCGATTACGAGTATCAGCTTTCAAGTCTTAATAAGCTTAAGGCTGAGCGTAAGAACGGAATTCTTAAGTCTGATATTGATGGTTATGTTGTGGCTTTCAATTATTATTCTCCCGGAGAATACATAAGCGGTGGTTTACCTGCGGCTGTAGTAGGTGACTTTGATGTTAAGGAAATCAGATGCGAGTTCATTAACAGTGGAATTATTAATAAAGCAGAATCTGTATATGCTATGGTAAACGGAGAGAAGTTCGAGGTAGAGTATCAGGCAATTGATTCTGAAGAATATGACAGACTCAAGGAGCTTAACGATGCGGTATACAGCAATTTCCATGTAGTGGATCCGGAAGGTAAGATTCAGATTGGTGATTATGCTGTTATTGTTGTTGTTAATGAAGTAAGAGAGAATGTTTTATGTATTCCTAAGAGTGCTATCAGTACCGATGATACCGGAAGCTTTGTATATCGTAACAATGGATCGACTTATGAGGTTACATATATTAAGACCGGTGTAAATGACGGACTGTACACCGAGGTGCTTGCTGGCTTAGAGGAAGGTGACATGATTAAGTCATCTTTGCTTGTTACAGCCGGAAGCAATGAGGCTACCATCGGTTACGGTAGCGTAAGCAACGAATTCAGTGAGTCAGGATATCTTTTCTATACCGATCAGCAGAATATCTATAATGATATTGAGTATGGTATTGTCTACATAGATGAAATATGTGTCAGCCAGTATGAGCAGGTAACCAAGGGACAGGAGATTGCTAAGATTCATGTAGTTGCGGATACTATTGAAATCGCCAGACAGGAACGTAATCTTCTCAGAAAAAATGAGTATCTTCAGAAACTTGTAGATGAGGATAAGGACAGAAGCGAAGATAACAAGCAGAATACCAGGGCTATCGAACAGACAGAGAAGGAAATCGCAGAGCTGGAAGACAAGATAGCTCATATGAAGAGAGACGGAAGTACGACATCGATTGTATCTCCTATTGACGGAATTATTACTGAGGTAATGACAGCAAAGTCAGGAGACCTCTTAAGCTATAACAGAAAAATTGCTATGGTCGCTGATCAGACCAAGGTTTTCATTATTGTAGATGACCCTGATCACAGACTTACATACGGAAATGAAGTAAGTGTTTCGTATAAGGATAACGATGGTAACCAGAGAGTGGCTGATGGAATGGTTGTTACTGTTAACAACATGGTACTGAGTAAGAAGATTCAGAATGATTACGCACTTGTTCAGATTCCTGCGGAAGACGTTGCGATGATGGCAGGAAGTACTCGTAACAGTGACGGCTGGTGGGGCAGACAGACTTATAGAATTACTGCAACAGTCAGAAGTGCCGAAAATGTTTTAGTTATCCCAAGAAGAGCGGTTACTGAAGGAGATAAAGCTACTTTTGTAACAGTTAAAGACGAGAACGGAACGATTAAAAGAGTAAGCTTTGTAGCCGGTGGTGCTGATTCAACGTACTATTGGGTAGCTGAAGGATTGACAGAGGGTATGACAGTATGCTGGGAATAATGTTACAAAAAATGTGGCATAAGAAGTGGATGAACTTTAGCCTTTTGCTTGGTTGTATCCTTCTCGTGGCAACAGCGGTATGTTTTCCGCTTTACCAGGATGCCGCATATAATAGAATGCTTCAGGATGAATTTAATCATTATGTAGCATCAACCGGTACTTGGCCGGCACAGATCAAGATGACAATTGTATCGAGAAAGGATAAAACGGGCGGAACCATCAGTTCGATGGAGAAGTTCATGAATACGATTTATTCTGATTTACACGTAACTCAGAAGGATGCGGTTTATTATTATGCTTTCTCGCAGAACGGTATTCATTCAACAATGAATCGTCCTGACGCGGATGAACTCAATGTTAATCTTGCAATGAAGTCGTCACTTCCCGAGCATGTTACAATGCTCAGCGGTGAAATGTATTCAGAGCGAGGACTCACTGATGATGGTGAGATTGAGGTTGTAATGAGCCAGTCCGGTATGGTTAAGCTCGGACTCCTCGTAGGTGAGACTGTTGTATTTGATGCACTCAGAGCCCCTGATGGAAGCGAGATCAAGATGCATATCACCGGTGTGTTTATAGAGGATGATAATGCAGATTATTACTGGCAGGAAGCAGACGGTTTCTTCGATACAGTACTTCTCATGAATGACAATTTGTTCCGTGAGATGTTTACCGGGTCAAATGCAGGAAAATATACCATCACCTGCTATTACAATGCAATGTTTGAGTATAACGACATATTTGCTGACGATGTAAGCTATCTTAAGGATAGAACAGAGTACTACAGCATGGAGAGTTCTTATAAGAGCGTGGTATCTACTCCTGCTTATATGGATGTCCTTCAGAGCTATGAGAATAAGTACTCAAGAATCTCAGCAACACTTGTAATTCTCCAGGTACCTGTACTGATTATGCTTGCAGCTTTCCTTCTTATGATTTCAGGTCAGATGTATGAGATGGAGAGAAATGAAATCTCTGTTATCAAGAGCCGTGGTAGCTCAAGAGCACAGATTTTCAGAATGTATCTGTATCAGGCACTGTTACTTAATATTGTCGGAGCAGGAGTGGGTGTACCGCTTGGAATGTTGATGAGTAAGTTGCTCGGATCAACGAGAAACTTCCTTGTATTTGACTTCTCAGAGACACTGAATGTCAGATTTACCACTACTGCATTGATATATATGGGCGGAGCAATACTGCTCGGATTAATGTGCCTTACAATTCCTGCTATCAAGCACAGCCGTGTATCAATCGTTAACCTTAAGCAGCAGAAGGCTATGAGAAAGAAGCCTCTCTGGGAAAAGCTTTTTATTGATGTTGTGTTGATTGCAGTGGCAGGTTATGGATTCTATAACTTCAAGCACAACTCAGACAAATTGACTGAGGCTGTTTTGAACGGAAAATCACTTGATCCGCTTTTGTATCTCAGTTCATCACTTATGATTGTGGGTGCAGGTCTGTTGTTCTTAAGACTTCAGCCTTACTTCCTTAAGCTGATTTACAATATCGGTAAGAGATTCTGGAAGCCTGCAAGCTTTGTATCGTTCATGGAGAACGTTAAAAACGGTAGAAAGCAGCAGTTGATTATGCTCTTCCTTATCATGACTATTTCGCTCGGTATGTATCATGCTACCGTAGCCCGTACCATCGTAGAGAATGCTATGGCTAATACCGAATATCTCGATGGCGCTGATTTGATGGTTAAGGAAGTATGGACGGAGATTCTCACTCGTGAGGGTAGCCCTACAGGTGAGTATGTTGAGCCCAGCACAGATAAGTATATGACCGCTCCTTTTTCGGAAGGTTATACCAAAGTATACAAGGATGATGAAGGTTATATTTCAGCATCAGGAACTAACAGAATAAAGATAATGCTCATGGGAATTCATACCAAGGAGTTCGGTGGTATGACATGGGTTGATATGGATCTTAACGGGGACCATTATTACAATTATCTCAACAAGCTTGCAGGAACCGAGAATGGTATTCTGGTCTCTGCCAATTTCAGAGATAAGCTTGGATATAAGGTTGGAGATACCATCAGCTACAGCAATTCATTAGGTAAATCTACGGAGGGTGTAATCGTTGATTTTGTAAGTTATTTCCCCGGATATTCACCTGTCATCAGAAAGCAGCTTTCTGATGGAACACTGTCTGTAGAAGAAGGTTATCTTGTTGTAAGTAATTTCGAGTATATGAGAAAGAAGCTCGGAAATACTCCTTATGAGATTTGGATGAATACCAAGGACGGTACTACCGAGGCTGAGATTTATAATTGGATTAAGTCAGAGAATATCAGACTTACCAAGTATGTAAATAAGTCAGTAGACCTTGAAGATGCAGAGAGTGATCCTTTGCTTCAGGGTACAAACGGTGTCCTTACACTTGGATTTGTAGTAACCATTATCCTTTGCGGTGTCGGTTACCTTATCTATTGGATTATGTCTATCAGAGAAAGAGAACTCGTATTCGGTGTACTCAGAGCATCAGGTTTCCACAAGGGAGAGCTTTTCCAGATGCTTATCAACGAGCAGATTTTCTGTGGATTGTTATCAGTACTTGCGGGATTTGGAATAGGTGCATTGACTTCGGCAATGTTTGTTCCTATTTTGCAGAAGGCATATCAGTCGATCTCACAGGTACTTCCTATGGAACTGATAACCAATCCTGCAGATATTCAGAGACTTGTTCTGGTTGTTGCGGGAGTAATGCTTATCTGTATCGCAGTATTGACCGGAATGATCCTTAGAATGAACGTAGCCAAGGCTCTTAAGCTTGGTGAGGACTAATCACTTTTTGTTATGGAGAAAACGTGACTATGGGCAAGAATGTCATAGAAGTAGAAAACGTATCCAGATGCTTCCAGGTTCCCGGCGGGGAATTCTGGGCGCTGAAGGGGATAAGCGCTGCCGTACCCGAGTCTTCCTTTGTAATTCTTAAGGGAAGATCAGGTTCCGGAAAAACTACATTGATGAATATAATCGGTACACTGGATAAACCTACCAAGGGTGAAGTCAAAATCGACGGAGAGCCTGTTAAGAATCTTTCTGATTATAAGAGAGAAGAGCTCAGACGTAAGAAGCTTGGCTTTGTATTTCAGTCGGTATCACTTATTCCATCACTCAATGCATTTCAGAATGTTGAGTTTTCGATGAGAATGGCCGGCATTAAGCCCGGTCCGGAGCGTGATGCGAGAATAGAGGAGTGTCTTAAGCTCGTAGGTCTCGGCAACCGTATGACTCATATGCCGGCAGAGATGTCCGGTGGTGAGCAGCAGCGTGTTGCTATCGCCAGAGCACTTGCACACAGACCGAAATTGATCCTTGCGGATGAGCCTACAGCAGAGCTTGACAGTGCTATGGCAGCTAGAGTTGCACAGCTGTTTGGCGAGATGAGTAAGAAGGAAGGAATTACCATCCTTATGACTACTCACGACGTAGGACTTATGGGAGCTGCAGATTATCTTATTGAACTTGAAAACGGAGAGAGAATAGATGCCTGAAACAATGATAAAGGCTGACAACCTTGTAAAGATATACAAGACTAAGGAAACTGAAGTTTTGGCACTTCAGGGACTTGATCTTACTGTTGAGGCAGGAGAACTTACCGCTATCATCGGAAACAGTGGTAGTGGTAAATCAACTTTCCTTAACATGATCGGTGGTCTTGATAAGCCCAGTGCCGGATCTTTGTTTGTAGCCGGCAGTAATCTCTTTACAATGACTGAGAAACAGCTGGTTTTATATAAGCGTGATACCGTAGGTTTCGTATGGCAGAACAACGGACGTAATATGTTGCCGTTCCTGTCAGCATTGGAAAATGTAATGCTTCCCATGCATCTTTCGGATACCAGAAAAAAACATGATAAGGCCATGGAGCTTCTTGAGATGGTTGGAATGAGCCACAAGAAGAATAACCGTATGAATATGCTTTCCGGTGGTGAGCAGCAGAGAATTGCAATCGCTATTGCGCTTGCCAATTCGCCTAAGCTGTTGCTTGCGGATGAGCCTACAGGTAGTGTAGATGTTCGTACAGCCAATTATATTTTTGATGTATTTACTGAGCTTAACAAGAACGGACAGACCATCCTTATCGTTACTCACGATACTGCACTTTCTAAGAAGGTTAAGCGTGTAATCGCGATCAGAGACGGTAAGATAAGTAGTGAGCGTGTGCTTCGTGAAGCTTATTCTGAGAGACTTCAGGAGACCGGAATCGACTGGAGAAATGAGGATACTCAGGATGAATATGCGGTACTCGACCGTGTAGGAAGACTTCAGCTTCCTCATGAGATGGTTACCAGTCTTAACCTTTCTGATAATAAGGTTAAGGTGTTCGTACGCGACGGCGAGATTGTTATTGCCAAGCCTGATGATAAGTAGAAAAATGCATTCTGAAACGGGGTTATCGCATAGCGATAGCTCCGTTTTTTACTTGAAAATGCTTACAGTTTTAGGTATACTTATTTAGTGCGATATGCTGTTCCTTTTATGCTTTTTGGAAAGGAAATATAGTAATATTGTATTATATTTTTGGTTTTAAGGAGACAGAAAATGGCTAAAGCTAGATTTCATTTACCCGGATTAAGATATAATTATCCGCTTAATATGTTTTGGATGAATATGCTCAAGCAGTACCCTCAGTATTTCTATGATGATGTTGAGATTGGTTCATGCTTCGGTGAGTTCCCTTTATCACTTTGGAACGGAGGAAGACTGGCTATTCACGACCAGTGTGATGCCGGATTTATTAAGTCTGTAGTAAAAAATATCAATTCAATGGGTGTGCCTGTAAGATATACATACACTAATCCTCTTATTACTGAGGAAGACCTTGATGATCCTTACTGCAATTTCTGTATGCAGGTTGCAGATAACGGAATGAACGAGGTTATGATTTTTTCTCCTATTCTTGAAAAGTATCTCAGAGAAAAATATCCTTCATTTGCGTTCAACAGTTCAACCTGTAAGGAAATCAAGGATATAGATACACTTAACGAGGAGATTGCTAAGCCTTATAAGTATGTAGTACTTGATTATAATCTCAACAATCAGTGGGATTTGCTCAAGAAGGTAGAGCATCCTGAGAAGCTTGAGGTGCTGGTTAATACTTTGTGCGAGCCCGCTTGCCCCAGAAGAGGTAAGCATTACGAGAACGTATCTAAGAACCAGCGTATTGCCCTTGCCAACAGAAATCTTCCTAAGGAAAAGCAGATACCGATTATTCCCTGGTACTGCGAATACGGTGATAAGAACTGTATCCATAGTATCATGGATTATCCTACCGTTATTAAGCCTCAGGATGTATATGAGAAGTATATTCCAATGGGAATCACTAACTTTAAGATTGAGGGTAGAACTGCCAACCTGTTCTCACTTATCGATACATACTGCATGTATATGATTAAGCCTGAGTATATGGGAACTGCCAGATTGCTTATTATCAACAATCTTACCAATATGGGTGTTATCTCAGTTAACAAGCCCAAGCCTTCTCATTGGCCTTGATTAAAAGATTCTGTTATTGCCTGCTCGTTATAAGGTTAGCAATAAATTGGAGAGTAGAATGGAAAAAAATGTTTACTGGCATTTGCCGGGTTTTTGCTATTTCAAGAATCTCAATCAGATACTTATTAATCTGATGAAGACATATCCTGAGTGTTTCCATGACGGATACCGCATCGGCAGCGTCTACGGTACATTCCCGGGTGCAATCTGGAACGGTGGAAGAACCGTTATAGGATTTACTCCCAAGGGAGATATGGAGAGAATTCTTAAGCTTTACAATTCAAACAATGTACCGGTCAGATTTACCTGGACCAGTCCTTTGATTGAGGAAAAGCATCTTTATGATACATACTGTAATCTTATTATGAGACTGGCTGACAACGGTCAGAATCAGGTGTTGGTTAATACACCCATTCTTGAGGAGTATCTTAGAAGTAATTATCCTGATTTTAAGTATATTTCTTCTACGACCAAGCGCATAACTACCAAGGATAAGCTTCTTGAGGAGCTTAAGAGGGATTATTTCATGGTAGTCCTTGATTACGATATGAATCATGACGAGGATGTGCTTAAGGAACTTGAGCCAATGGCAGACAGAGTGGAAATCCTTGTAGACGAGATTTGCTTCCCCGGATGCCCGAAGAGAACCGAGCATTACATAGATGAGTCGAGAAAGCAGATGGAGTTTGAGATTGCGGCACCTTTCCCCTGCCCGAACAAGCAGCATACCAGAAGCTTTGATGATTGCATGAAGCGCCCTGCATTTATCTCAAATACAGAGATTAAGGACTATATCGCAAGGGGATTTCAGAATTTTAAGCTTGTCGGAAGAGGCCTGCCTCAGCAGATGGTAATGGATTCATATATCTATTATCTTGTTAAAGAGGATAAGCAGGACTTTATAAGAGAGAAAATGAACAGATCGTTTGAGGATATTGCGAAAGCAATGGCCCAGGCGAAGAGAAGATAGAACGTAAAATAGTAGTAAGTAAGATTAGAAAAACGTAAAACTAGAAAAACGTAAAATTAGAAAACGTAATAGATAAGTTAGCAATTTACACAAGAGAAGAGAGATTGGAATTTACAGAAAATGATTATTGCAGATTCAGCTGTAGCAGCTAAGTTTTGTATTGAAAAAGATGCTTTTTCAGGCGTTAAAAAGATAGCAGCCAAGGTTGCTGATGACTTACAGCTTGTGACTGGCAAGACCTTTGAAATCGGATGCCCTATGTGCGAGTATTCAAAGAGTGTGCCTAAGATTATGGTCGCAACCCTCGGACACAGTGAGTATCTTGAAAGACTTGCAGAGTCGGGCAAGGTTGATTTGTCAGGAATTGACGGTAAGTGGGAGACATATATTTTTGATATCCTTCCTCCTGCCGAAGGCGAAGACTATGAGACACTTCTTATTGCAGGAAGCGACAAGCGCGGTACTATTTACGGTTTGTTCAGATTATCCGAGATTATCGGAGTGAGCCCCTGGGTATGGTTTGCTGATGCTGCTCCGGCTAAAAGAAACGTTATTGAGATTACTAAGGCAGACTGTCTTGTATCGAAGGAGCCTTCTGTAAAGTACAGAGGATTTTTCATCAACGACGAGTGGCCTGCTTACGGTAACTGGACATTTGAGCATTTCGGCGGATTTACTGTAGAGATGTACGAGCATGTGTTTGAGCTTTTGCTCAGACTCAAGGGTAACTATCTCTGGCCCGCAATGTGGACCTCTAACTTCAGCCTTGATGGTCCCGGACTCGCAAATGCAGAACTTGCTGATGAGCTCGGCGTAGTTATGAGTAACTCTCACCATGAGCCCTGCTTAAGACACAGCGAAGAGTGGGATTTGGTAAAGGGCGATGATACTCCCTTCGGAACTGCATGGAATTTCGACAGAAACCGTGCCGGTCTTACCAATTACTGGCGTGGAGGATTAAGAAGAAACGGTAAGTTTGAAAATATAATCACTATGGGTATGAGAGGTGAGCGTGACAGCGAGGTGCTTGGAGCGACTGCTACTCTTAAGGACAATATTGATTATATTAAGGATGTAGTGACAACACAGAACGATCTTATCAGAGAGGTTATTTCTGATGATTTGAGTAAAGCCCCCAGAATGATTGCCATCTACAAGGAAGTAGAAAAGTACTTCAACGGAGATGAAAAGACTGAGGGACTTAAGAGCTGGAAGGGACTTGATGGAATTACCTGTATGCTCTGCGAAGACAACCATGGTAATCTTAGATTTCTCCCTGAAAAGGATATGCGTGACAGAGAAGGCGGATGGGGAATGTACTATCACTTCGATTATCACGGAGGTCCTGTAAGCTATGAGTGGATTAACTCTACACATATTGCGAGAACCTGTGAGCAGATGACTCAGGCATATGATTTCGGCATTAAGGAAATCTGGATTGTAAATGTCGGAGATCTTAAGCCTCAGGAGCTCCCGCTTTCATACTTCCTTGATCTTGCTTATGATGTTGATAAGTGGGGACAGAATAATCCTAATGCAGTAGCCGAGTATATGGAAAAGTGGGTAGCAACCCAGTTCCCTGAGGCTTCAGACTGCTATGAGGATATTATCAAAATGCTAGACGGATATACTCGTCTTAACAATATGAGACGTCCTGAGGCATTGAATGAAAAGACCTATAATGCTGTTCACTACGGTGAGTCGGCTGCAATGTATAAGTGTGCGGATGAGCTTGAAAAGAAGGCAGAAGAAGTAATGCTTAAGTTCAAGGGAACTGAGGCAGAAAGTGCATTCTATCAGCTGGTATATCATCCTGTATGTGCTACCGCTAATCTGATTAAGCTTCAGACTACTGCAGGGCAGAATAACAGACTTGCTCGCATGGGAGCACTTAAGGCTAACAGCCTTGCCAAGAAGGTTCAGGAATTCATTGACAGAGATCATGAGCTTACAGATGGCTATCACACCAATAACGGTGGCAAGTGGAGTCATTTGATGCGTTCTGAGCATATCGGATTTACATCATGGAATGATGAAGAGTGTGCATATCCTGTGATAATGAATGTACAGCCTGCTAACAAACCCAGAATGATTGTTGCAGCAGGAAATAATGATGTGTATACCTGTGGCGGAGATTGGACTAAGAAAAAGCTTATGCTTGATGATTTCCTTGATGCCAAGGCCGAGTCGGCAGTCATTACAGTATACAACGGAAGTGATACAGATTTTACGGCAAAGGTTAGCACTGATGCTGACTGGATATGTGTAGATAGTGAGGAAATCTCTTTAGGTGAGTCGGCTGAGATTAAGCTTACTATAGACAGAACAAAACTTGTCGATGCACTTAAGAAGCAGTTTGGTGATAAATACGAAGCTAAGTTGGCTGAAGGTGAAGCATACGGCAAGGCTACAGTAGTTATCAAGTCCGATTTTGCAAAGGTTGAGACTGAAGTAATTGCTACCGCCAGAACAGCTACCGTTCCCGGAATAGAGCTTTTACCTGTTCTTCCTAAGGACATGCCTACTACACGCTTCGGACGTCCTGTTAAGAATGAACTCGGACTTACTTTCGAGATGAGTGATTTTAAGCTCTGCTCCGGTGCAAAGGGCGAGTACAGACTTATCGAGAACTTTGGTAAGTACGATAATGGACTTAAGGCATTCCCTTCAAATGAGACATTTACTCCTTCAGTAAATGCTCCTTCGGCTGAGGTGGCATTTGAGGTTCCTTCACTGATGCAGCTTAGTGTAGAGATTATCACAGCACCCTGCAATCCTACAGAGAAGGGCAGCAGAGCTTCTATTGGTGTAAAGATTAATGATGAGGCTATGGAGCTTGTACCTACAGTAGGTGCTAATTACGAGGGCGGTGAGAACAGCTGTGGCGAATGGTGCATCGGTGTACTCGATCAGAAGCATAGCGCGAAGCTGAGTTTGACCGGAATCAGGGGTAAGAATGTACTTACACTTTATGCTGTAGATCCCGGCGTTACCATCGAGAGAGTGCTTGTTCGTCAGGCAGATACTGAGTGGGCAGACGGATATATCGGTAAGCTCCCTGCGAGACTTAGATAATATCGAATGAATTGCTATATAAAATATATGCAAAAATAATAAATGGGGTAGTGAAAACATGGACATGACAAAGAACGAGGCTCTCAATGAAGAGTACCTGAAAGCAGCTGCAGAGCTGGTTTCAAAAATGACAATTGAAGAAAAGCTTGGTCAGACAATCAACTGGGCAAAGTCAATTGACAGGCTTGGCATCAAGGCATACAACTGGTGGAACGAGGCGCTTCACGGAATTGCAAGAGCAGGTGTTGCGACTGTATTCCCTCAGGCTATCACAACTGCCGGCAGCTTTGACGAAGATCTTCTCGAGGAGATTGCAGATGTAATCGCGACCGAAGGAAGAGCTAAGTACAACGAGCAGCAGAAGCACAATGATACCGATATTTACAAGGGACTTACTTTCTGGTCTCCCAATATCAATATTTTCCGTGATCCCAGATGGGGACGTGGACATGAGACCTACGGCGAAGATCCTTATCTTACAACCAGACTTGGATATCGTTTTGTAGAAGGTCTTCAGGGACATGATGAGAAGTACATGAAGGTTGCAGCTTGTGCTAAGCATTTTGCAGTTCATTCAGGTCCTGAAGATATCAGACATTCATTCAATGCAGAGGTTTCACAGGAAGATCTCTATGAGACTTATCTTCCTGCATTTAAGGTTCTTGTTCAGGATGCCAAGGTAGAGGCTGTAATGGGCGCTTATAACAGAACCAATGGCGAAGCATGCTGCGGAAGCAAGACTCTTCTTAAGGATCTTCTCAGAGATAAGTGGGGATTCAAGGGACATGTTACCAGTGACTGCTGGGCTATCAAGGATTTCCATGAGGGCCATGGTCTTGCAGCAAATATGCATGAGTCAATTGCAATGGCTATCAATAATGGTTGTGACCTCAACTGTGGTAACTGCTTCGAGCAGCTTCCTGAAGTGTTCGATGAAGGCCTCGTAGATGAGAGCCGCATCGATGAGATGGTTACTTATCTTATGGCTTGCAGACTTAAGCTCGGAACAATCGGAGAGGTTAATGATAATCCCTTCGACAAGATTACTTATATGGATGTAGACACTGAAGAGCACAGACAGCTTAATCTTAAGGTTGCTAAAAAGAGTATGGTTCTTCTTAAGAATGCTGACAACATGCTTCCTCTTGACCTTACCAAGATTAAGACCATCGGTGTAGTCGGACCTAATGCAAACAGCCGCAAGGCTCTTGTAGGTAACTATGAAGGAACCGCATCTGAGTACATCACCGTACTTGAAGGAATTCAGCAGTATGTAAGAGCATATGCTGAAAAGAATGGCACTCAGCCTGCAAGAATTTTCGCTTCAGAAGGTTGCCACCTTTACAAGGATCGCGTAGAAAATCTTGGTATTGCCAATGACCGTATGTCAGAGGTTAAGACAATCTGTGATTACAGTGATGTTGTTATCTGCGTAGTAGGACTTGATGCTTCTCTTGAGGGAGAAGAGGGTGATACCGGTAACCAGTATGGTTCAGGGGATAAGAGAGATCTTAAGCTTCCCGGACTTCAGCAGGAAGTAATTGATACCGCTATTGCAAGCGGTAAGCCTGTTGTAGTAGTCCTCATGGCAGGTAGTGCTATGGAACTTCAGGGTGCTGAGGAAAAGATTAATGCATATCTCTATGCTGGATATCCCGGAGCACAGGGTGGACGTGCAGCAGCAGAGATTCTCTTTGGTGATGCCAGCCCTGAAGGAAAGCTTCCTATCACTTTCTATAACTGCATCGAAGAACTCCCTGAGTTTACTGATTACGCAATGAAGGGACGTACATACAGATATATGGAGCAGAAGGCGCTTTATCCTTTCGGATATGGTCTTTCATATGCACCTATCGAGGTTACCAATGCTCAGATTAAGGCTGACATCGTAGATGGTAAGGCTGTAGCTAAGGTAAGCGCTGATATGACTAACTGCGGTAAGATTGCAGGTGCTGAGACTCTCCAGGTATACGTAAGTGTACATAAGGACGGAGCTCCCAAGTATCAGCTCAAGGGACTTAAGAAGGTAAGCCTTCTTCCCGGTGAGATGCAGCACGTTGAGATCGAGATGCCTTATGAAGCATTTGGACTCCACCTTGGACAGGATGAGGTTACCGTTGACGGTGATGTAACCGTTTATATCGGTTCACAGCAGCCTGACGAGCGCAGTGCAGAGCTTACAGGAATTAAGCCTGTAGCATATGAGCTTGACTGCAGAGACGGTAAAATTGTTGTTAAGTAAGTAGGCTGGTAAGTTTGTTATTTGGTAATAAGATAGTGCTTAGTAATAAGTTTGATAAGTCTGTTGTTAGTAACAGGTTTATTGGGAGATAGCAGTTTTTTATTAGGAAATAGCATTTTTTTATAAGAATAATGAACAATAATAAAGTCGCAGGTAGAAAAAACTACCTGCGACTTTTGAAGTTATTAGATGATTAAGTGATCCTTGATATGATTAATATTTAGGATGGTATTGTTTAATAGCGGTAATGTCTTATCTGGAATTCTTCGCTGCCTCAGCGTCGGCTGCTTCAGCAGCTATTTCGGCTTCATCGTCAAAGATGTGCTCGTCCTGTGCTGAAGGAATATCTTCGGGATGTGCTTCAAGGTATTTGTCTTCAAGCTTCTTAAACTGCTTGTTGTAAAGAAGTGCTGCAAAAAGTGCAGGACCTGAGAAGCAGATGCTTAAGAACAGAGGGAAGATACCCATGAAAAAGTACATACCTGCAAAAGGAATCAGAGATACAATTACGATAAGTATTGAGCTGAACAGATGTCTGAATGAATAGACAAAAGCAAATTTTAATGTCTTAGGGATAGGATTCGCAAACTTGGCCTGAATGGGATATACCATACTGCCGATAATTAAAAATACAGCTACTACAAGAACTAGTCCCCAAAATACATAAGAGCCGGTAAGGCTGGTGTTAGAGTATAGGAACAGAAAGTCGAAACCGAAGAATGCGATGAATATCATCATTATTATCCAAATGATGGTAGACTGCTTGAAATTATCCTTAAATGAGTGAAAGTACTGCTTGGTAATGGATGATTCTTCTCCACGTATAATTTTAAGGCAGCAGTAATGCATTGCGGTAAAAGCCGCACCTACGGTAATAACAGGGATGCACATTAATATTGTGAGCAGATTGATTATAATAACATCGGCAATCTTACTCAGAAAGTTCATGAATGGGCTGTCCATGTGTAAAAACTTCATATCTAAACCTCCAAAATAAACAGCAAAAACAAACTGTTATTATCATAATGCGATATGCATATTATATCAATTCATAAATTATTAAAGATATCTAAATATTGCTTGATTATGTGTTCGCTTGGAGGCGTCGATTGAATTGATTACGCGCGCAGACAATGATATGAGGATATATGATGCTACTCTATGGTTTCGAGCATACGATTTACATCAGATATATCCTTGCGGGTAGTGTTATATACGACAATGTTTATTATTACATAAGTTAAGAAGAATCCTAATATGGTGCTGATAAGTGCGGGCGGATATTTCCAAAGCTGCCAGATAAAAGTCACTACCGGAATCCAGATAACAGAAGTACCTAAGCAGTAGATGATGTTTTGGAGGACGAAGCCCAGAGAATCCTTTTCATATATAAAGGTCATCGAAGAAAAGGCTAGTCCAAACAGTCCGTACAAAAGTATATCTACCTCGAAGGCGATGGTTTCTGTAGGAAAATAAGAAATAAATTCCGGAGTGAGGGGAGATAGTCTATGACCGGTAGCTGCAGATATGGCCTCTATCAGAAACAGTGCTATCATTGAGATTGTGCATGAGAATGCAAAACTTTTTGCTGCTTTTATAATGTGTTTTTTCATATGTATTTCCTTATAATCGGATACGAATTAGCTTTTTATGCTTAACGCTTTCTTTAGCTTGGTAACATTGCGTCTTGATGTATAGCTTTCACTGTTGTCAGCCATGATTACTTTGATTGTTCCGGCGATGCCCAGATCAAGCTTTTTTATCTTCTTGATGTTTACAATTTCTGCTCTGGATATTCTGATAAATAGCTTATCGTCCAGCTTATCCTCCAATTCATACAGCTTTTGAGAGGCTTCGAAGACTCCTTCGGCTGTTTTGATGTATACGTGCTGATTTTCCGCATATACAGAGAATATGTCTCCGGGATATACAGGAACGGTATCACCGTTTTTAGCTTTCACAGGGATACCGTTATTGAACAGACGATCTATGGAAGCAATCATGTCTGTAACTTCAGAATCCATTTTGTTGCTGCAGACATGAAGCTCTTTTTCGATATATTTTTCGTTAATGATTGCCTTGATATTCATTGGTTACTGCTCCGTGTGTTATAGGTCATCAAAGAGTCAGATCGATTCTTTCAAATGACTTTACTGAATAGCTGCATGAGAACAGTGCAGCTACTGCATAAATTATAACAGACACAGCAAAAAATGGCAGTTGAATTTCTAGCATTTCAAAGGGAGTATTGAGTGCGGCGAGGCCGGGCAAATGATGCAGGGTTTCACCTATACCGATGATGATAAAAGTAACGATGCATGAGATAAGGAAGGGCTTGCCGATTTTGTAGGCATCCTTCCAAAATCCGCCTACAAAGAATGTGTTGAAGGCTGCATAAATCAAAAGTGAAAATCCCAATGACATAAGGTTGGCATTCATAAGTGCGTTGTTAATATAAGGAGCAGCATCAGCAAGAGCAGTCATACGAATAACGGTTACGATGCCTGACAGTACAAAAGCAAGCATTTCGATAACTACTACATAGATGTAACGTGCTCTTACAACGTCACCTTTTCTCACAGGAAGTAATGACGAGAAGAGAATGTCGTTGCCTTCGCGTGCACTCTGGAAGGTGTAGAAGATTCCCATTGATACGAAAAATGCTCCGCACAAAATCGGGTATCCCGGGAAAAAGTTCATAAGCGCCGCTGCGATAAAAATATATGAAAGAATATTTGCTGTAAATTTGAATTCTTTGATTAACAGGGTTTTCATATTAAAAATCCTCCGTTTCTTCTACTTCAAGGTGAACCATAATGTCTTCCAGTGTTGTGATTGCGGGAGCGTAATCAGCCATGAATTCATTGATTTCTTTTGATGCTATAATTTCCCCCTTTTTAATATAAGTAATATGATCGGCACACTTTTCAAGATCACTGGTAATGTGTGTTGAGAAAAGAATGGTAACTCCTTTTTTCGCAAGCTTTTTGAAAATTATAATCAGTTCTTCGCGTGATACCGGATCCAGTCCGCTGGTAGGCTCATCCAAAATGAGAAGCTCGGCCCCGTGAGACAGGGCAAGTACCAGATGAAACTTTACTTTCATTCCCTCTGAAAGCTGGCAGATTTTTTTGCCGGGATCAAGATTGAATTTCTCAAGATATGAGCGGCAAACCGAATCGTCCCATGTAGGATAGAAGAGCTTGGTGCATTCTATAATTTGGGCGAGAGTCTTCCTGGGATAGTAATCTGTTCCGCTAGATGCGTATCCTGTTTTTTGCTTGATTGTATCCTCGGAATCCTTAAAATTCCTTCCGAAGATTTTGATATCACCGCTGTCCGGATGAACGAAATTCAGGAGTGATCTTAGTGTGGTACTCTTGCCGGCACCGTTTCTTCCGACAAAGCCCATGATGGAGCCTTTCTCAATAGAAAAGCTTATATTTTTTAATGAAAAGCCGGGATAGTTTTTGCAAAGTCCGTTGATTTCCAATACCTTTTCCATAGTCGTGTCCTCGTGTTTCTTCAGTACTTATGTGAATGATTGTTTGTTTGTGATGCCATAATATCAACCCGCGTCTGCGTTTACAAGCAAACTGAAGTGAGTGGTATTTTTTGAATAGTGAGTGGTATAACAGACATAGTGAATAGTATTTGGGAACATAGGGAGTGTCATTTTTTTACAAAGCGGATGAGAATATTTTGGTACTTTTTTGCGATGAAATAACAGAATTGTGATATAAAATGAGTGGCAATAGCAACAACTAACAGTTATAATTTAGGAGTAAACTACAGGAGGCATAAATAGTAGCATTTGCTGTTTAATGTACTCTTGAAAATGTATAAAAAAGTGAGGTTATAAAAATGAAGGTTCTTAAGGTTACCGATCCCGAATTCAAAAAGTATGGCCGTGTTATTAATAATGTTGATCTCAGCGAGCTTGTAACCGCTATGGCATCAACTCCCTGCCCTGATGATGTAGTATATGTAGCAGGAGATCCTGCTCTTGAGGCACTTGAGGTTTCTAAGAAGATTCAGACCGTATGCTTCGGTGAGCTTCCCATCCAGGTTGGTTACTGCAATGGTCACAATCAGAAGCTCAATGCAGTAGAGTATCATCGTTGCTCAGAGCTTAACATCGCTCAGACTGATGCTATCCTTATCGTAGGTATGCAGCAGGATATCGAAGATGATTACACCTATGATACCGCTAAGATGGAAGCATTCCTTCTTCCTGCAGGTACCGGCGTAGAAATCTACGGCACAACCCTTCACTATGCTCCCTGTGGAGTAGATGGTGCAGGCTTCAGAGTTACCATCGTTCTTCCCGCTAAGACCAATGCTCCTATCGAGAAGGATCATGTAGCAAAGAATGCAAGCGCATGTGTAAACGAGGATTCACTTCTTATGGCAGTTAACAAGTGGCTTATCGCTCACAAGGATGGCGGCCAGGCTGAAGGCGCATTCATCGGACTTAAGGGTGAGAACCTTACCGTTTAATTATTGAAAGCAAGCGCTTAGGTTTGTGAAATTGCGACTTAATTGCACGTTTGTGAAATTGCAAATTAATTGCACAGAATAAACAAATATTGCAGTTTAGAGAGGATATACATCAGATTTGGTGTATATCCTCTTTTTTGTTTTAAAAAAGTATTGACAAGGAAACTTGTCATGATGTATATTGCTTTTGACAAGGAAACTTGTCATTATGAAAAGAATTCTTGTCATATGTAGGAAATGAGGTGATGTGTTATGCCGCTTAATAATCACTTGAAAGAATATAGAGCGCGGCTGGGTGTCAACCAGGCGGAACTGGGGGTCATGGTTGGCACCAGCAGACAGACAATCAGCCAGATAGAGCGTGGCGATTATTCACCATCCGTTACATTGGCCATAAAGCTGGCTAAGCAATGTGGGGTGAGCGTAGAAGATATTTTTGAATATACCGAGGGTGATGACGATGAAGAGTAATGAGGTAGAAAGTAAAGAATCAAATAGAATTATATATATCAGATTTGCTTGTGTGTTGATAATATCTTTGGTTTTAGGTTTCTTTGCCGGAATGTTTTCATCAATTATCAAAAATCTTGATATTAAACCTGACAGAGAGATGATATTTAGCTTCCTTAACACAATAGTTCCGATCATTTATTGTGTATTTACGGTAGCGCTGATTGCGGCATGCATGATTATATATGCAGTTAACCGTAAGCAGGCCAAAGCCTGGGATGGTGAAGATGAGGACGTCATTGACCGCATCGAGGCAAGGCAGAATATTCCGATGGTTCTTTCGAGTATTTTGATGGTTGTAGGAATGTTCTTTTTCTCATTATGCGTTTATATCGACAGTAACGATGTGAACAAAAATAAGTACTCATTTATCTTTTTCACGTTAGTATTTATTTTGAATCTGGCGGGCTCAATCATTATTCAGTCATTTGTTATTAATCTTGAAAAAGAGCTTAATCCTGAGAAAAAGGGAAATGTTTTTGATTTTAACTTCCTTAAAAAGTGGGAGAAGAGTTCTGATGAAGCTGAGAAGCTTATCCAGTATAAGAGCGGATACAAAGCATATCTGTATACCAACTTTGTGTGTATGGTTCTGTGGCTGGTTACAAGCATTGGTGTAATGATGTTTAATACAGGTATTTTGGCGGTAGCTTGTGTATGCATCATATGGTTGTTTATGAGCCTGGTATATGCTGCTGAGGTATCAAAGTTGGAGAAGCGTAAGAGCGCGAAAAAATAAAAAAAGTTACGAAAGATTATTTATGAGGAGAAACAAAAATGGACGAGAAGATTTTGACAGAGCAGATGGTTAACAATTCTGCAGAGAATGTAAATGTTGCCGCAGGTGGCATCGTTGTCGAGGAGGATAAGGCAACTGTAGTTAAGAGACAGAGAAAATTCTTTTCAGCAGTCGGTATCAGATACTTTATACTTACAATTGTCATAATGGTAGCGCAGTTACTTGTTATGAATCTGGTAGCGTTTTTTGCACCTGATTTCTATGCGAGATGGACTAATGCTGTTTCATTGTTACCTATAACCGTTGTTGGCTTGCCTGTAGCATATTTGCTTATGAAGAAGGTTGAGAAGGCTCCTGTTATTGAGCAGAAGTTTAAGTTCGGCGTTAAACAGCTTATTCCTTTCTTCTTCATTGCTTATGCAGTTATGATCGGCGCTAATCTGATCAGTACTATTATTAATATGGTTATTGCAGCTGCAGCTCAGAGAGAGGCTACTACAGTAGTTGCTACTATGCTCTCAAGTTCTGATATTTTACAGAATACAGTTATGGTTGTAATTCTTGCGCCGATTCTTGAGGAGTTTTTGTTTAGAAAGTTCCTTATTGACAGATTTTCAAGATTTGGCGAGGGGGTAGCTGTTCTTGTATCTGCATTAATGTTTGGTTTCTATCATGGAAATATCGTGCAGTTCATTTACGCAACAGCACTTGGTCTTGTGCTTGGTTATGTGTATGCGAAGAGCAGAAAAGTTGTTTTCACTATTTTGATTCATGTATTTGTTAACTTCCTTGGAAGTACACTTCCTATGCTTGTACTCGGCAATATTGATGTTAATGATATTATGGAAAAGATTACGAGCTTCGGAGTAACAAATCCTGAAGGCTTAATGAAATATATGGAAGAGAATGCCGGAAGTATTGCGATATATTATGGATATTCAATGTTTGTCAGTGGAATTGTTATTGCAGGAATCGTTTTAGGAATCATTACTCTTGTAAGACATATTAAGAGAAAGAATATGCTTCTTCCCGGAGCTGAAAAGCTTGTAAAAGGCAAGAGATTTGCTACAATTGTAGGAAATGTCGGAATGATTCTTTTCATTGTAATCTGGACAGGAATGATGATCTTTACCATAATCGGATCATATTTTGTTTAATGTTATCAATTAATATTTTTGTGAAAAATCAGTAGTATTGTGGGGGTTAGTGTGAGCGATTATTTACCTAAGGACATATTGAAATATGTATTGGATGAAAAGCTGGAAGCGGATTTTCTGACCTCCATAATGCTTCATAAGCAGAATTATTCGATTGCTGAGATAGCAGACAGACAGCTATGGACAGTAGAAGGCAGATGTTATATTAAGTCAGACAGCTATGGCCTGAATGTAGAGGTTCCGGATCAGGAGATTGTTGATGCTATCAGAAACAGATTATATGTGAGTGTGTTCTTGTCTAAAAAGGATGATAATCGTCAGCTTCATTTCTTTGTTCACAAATGTCTGATTGAAGAAAAGGCTTCGAACGAAGAACAGATTGCTGAGGAGGTGGTTCAGTATATGTTACTTAAGACTATAGTATCACTCAGGCTGGACACTCCTGAAAAGGTTAGGGAGTACTGTCAGACATCGACTAAATGACATGATGTAAAAAAGCATCAAACATTGACTTGCGATAGCTGAATTTTGATATAAGTATGTGAAGTGAAAGGCAGTAGAATAATGCTGTATATAATCAGACACGGTAAAACTGAATGGAATGAGATACATAAGCTTCAGGGCAGAACCGATATTCCTCTTAATGAGGAGGGGAGAGCGATGGCGCGTGAAGCTGCTGACAGGTATAAAGATATTCATTTTGATATCTGTTTTTGCTCACCGCTTGTAAGAGCCAGAGAGACAGCAGAGATTTTGCTCGAGGGAAGAGACGTCCCCATTATATTTGATGATCGTTTGATAGAAATGAGCTTCGGTATATATGAGGGAGTAGAGAATAGTTTTGCAGTCGGAGACTGTCCGGTTAATGTACTTTTTGAACATCCTGAACAGTATGAACCTGTACCGGAAGGAGAGAGTCTTGAACAGCTATATGCCAGGACGGGAGAGTTTATCGCAGATGTAGTCAATCCGCTTCTTGATGAGGGGAAGGACGTATTGATAGTAGGACACGGTGCGATGAATTCAAGTATTGTGTGCCAGATTAAAGACGTTCCGCTTAAGGATTTTTGGAGCGCGGGAATAGAAAATTGTAAGCTGATGCAGCTTAAGTAGATTACAGCGGAGTAGGGATATGACCTACTCCGTTTTGTTATGTAACAGGAAATGAGATTAATATTTATTGGCTGTGATTAACGGATTATTTTGGGGATAAAAAATGATGGAAAACATAGTATTTATTCGGATGATTTAGTATAATTTTAACAACGGTATAGATTAAAATTAATTATATGCAGAGTAATGCCTAAATATTATTAATCTACGGAGGTTTTGGGAATGAATAAGCAAAGATCTATAGTTAGGAATATCAGAACTATCGTCATTATTGGCATAGTACTGATGATCTGTGTCAGTGAATTGTGTGCCGGACTTACCATAAGAAATATTCTTATGAGCGACATTCAGAATGAGATGGAACTCGAGGCTACCAATAAGAAGATTTATGTTGATAACTGGATTTCCAAGAAAAAGGCTGAGACTGAGAACGCGGCAGAAGCGTTTGTTGCTATGAAGAGCTTCAGTGATGATGAGGTGATTGCATACCTGACCAAGGCTACTGCAATCGACAGCGATATTATGAATCTCTACCTTTGCCGCGAAGAACTCAAATATGTAGTTTATAACGGTGGTGTTTTTGATCTTGATCCTACCGAGAGAAGCTGGTGGGTCACTGCCTGGGAGAAGCAGGACACAATAGTAACTGATGCATATGTTGATGCCAATTCAGGCGGAATTGTAGTATCTGTTGCTACTCCTTTTATGTTAAATGGAAGAAAAGCTGTAGTGCTTGCGGATATTACCTTAGATACAATGGTGAGCGAGATGCTTACTGTTAATGATGATAAGCTTGCGCTTTTCCTTACAGCATCAGATGGAACTGTTATTGCTCATAAGAATAATGATTTGCTGATGAAGACAGATGGTACTTTTACTACGCTGACTGATATTTATGCAATTGATTTAACTGCATCGGACATACAGACATATAAAGATGAAAATGGTTCTACACAGAGAGTTCAGCTTGGGGTGGTAGATGAGACCGGATGGGTCATCGGAGCATATATGTCTAAGGTATATGTAACCCAAACTATCTTAAAGTCTATCAGTATGGCTGCTGTTGTAGGCATCGCCCTTGGTGTTGTGCTCGTTTTATTTATAGCAATTGCGCTTAAGCGTCAGCTTATTCCTATGATTCAGATGAAGACCTTCGTTAAGAAGTCGGTTGTAGGTGAGGAGAATGTAAAAGCATTCAGCAATGAGAAGGATGAGATAGCGTTCCTAATCGAGCAGCTCAAAGAAAAGTTTGTATTTGTAATTCGTAAGACAAAAGATGAGATGCTTACAATTGATGAATCCGTAGGCGATACTACAGCATCTGTAACAGAGATGGCAGACGCAGTAACCAATATTTCTGCGGTTATTGAAGAGACTGTTGCATCACTGGATACTCAGACTCAGAGTATTTTGAAGATTAATGACGACTGCAATACTATCGCTTCTGCTTCACAGACTGTTGCAGATCAGGCACAGGAAATGTCTGAGCATGCTCAGACAATGGTTAGTCATGTCGAAGAACTTACTCCTAAGATGGCAGCAGAGCGTAAGCAGGTATTGAACGTTACCGGTGAGAAGAAGGCTAAGCTTGAGGCTTCTATTAAGGAAGCAGAATGTATTCATGAGATTACAGCTATTTCCGATTCGATAAACGGTATTGCAGAGCAGACAAGCCTTCTTTCACTGAATGCTTCTATCGAGAGTGCTAGAGCAGGTGAAGCAGGTAGAGGATTTGCGGTAGTTGCAGAGGAAATCAGAAAGCTCTCAGATGAAACTTCCGGTCAGATTATGAAGATTAATGAGTTGACCAATAAGCTACTTCATGCAGTTGAAAACCTTGCGGTTGACAGTAATGAAATGATGGAGACTCTTTCTGAGAATATTGATAGTGTATACAGCTCGATGGATACTCTGGCAGTAGAGTATAAGGAAAGTGCTAATTACTATGCTAAGATATCTATGGATTTGGGAGCAAGTTCTCAGGAACTTTCAGCATCGGTACAGGCTGTTGCGGCATCTATTGAGGACATAACTGCGAGCCAGACTGATGTAAATATGGCTATGGACAATGCAAGTATTGATATTCAGAGTGTTGCTACAGAAGCTGAGGCAATGCGTACTAAGATGATTGATGTAGGCGGAGCTGTGGATGAGGTGACTCAGACAATCAGTGGATTTAATGTGTAAAATAGCAAATATTGAAACAAAATGATAAAAAATTGCTATTTTTTGAGTATTTTAGGCACTAACCCTAATATATAATGATACGGTAATGTACTATTTCAAAATAAAGGGGAAGATTTATGAGTTTAAATACTGCATTTGAAAAATATTTTAAGGTTGGTGCTGCGATTTCAGTGTTTGATTTAGCTAAGCCCAACAGAATTGAACTTTTGAAGAATGAGTTTAGTAGTTTTACTGCTGAAAATGATATGAAGCCTATGTACTGGCTTAAGCAGGATGTAATGCTTGCAGATCCTGAAAAGTATGATCTTACACCTGTAATCGATCCTTCGAGAGCAATTCCTTATCTTGAGCTTGCAAAATCGCTTGGTATGCCTATGAGAGGTCATACTCTTTGCTGGCACAACCAGACTCCTAAGTGGTTCTACTACAAGAATTACAATGTAGATGGTGAACTGGCTGATAAGGAGACCATGCTTACAAGACTTGATAACTATATTCATGCGGTTCTTGATTTCGTTAATACTAATTATCCCGGAATCATTTATGCATGGGATGTTGTAAACGAGGTAGTAGATGAGGGAGACTTCAGAAAGTCTATCTGGTATAACATCTGTGGTTTTGATTTTATTCGTCAGGCATTTAAGTCTGCAAGAAAGTATGCAGCTCCCGGAGTAGCTTTATTTTATAACGATTATGAGTCTGCTACAGAGTGGAAGAGAGATTTCATCATTGAGAACGTACTTAAGCCTCTTATCGCAGATGGTACTGTAGACGGTATGGGAATGCAGTCACATCTTGTTATGGATCATCCTACTATGGAAGAGTTCAGAGTAGCGCTTGAAATGTATGGTGCACTTGGAATAGAGGTACAGGTTACTGAACTTGATATTCACAATGCAGATCCTTCAGAGGAATCTATGCATGCTCTTGCAGTTAGATACAAGGAGCTCTTTGAAGTACTTGTTAATGCGAAGAAGGATGGTAAGGCTAATCTTACAGCAGTTACCTTCTGGAATCTTCTTGATGAGACCAGCTGGTTGACAGGTTTCCGTCGTGAGACCAGTTATCCCCTGCTTTTCCATAAAGAGGGAGAGAAGAAGGAAGCTTATTATAAGGTTCTTGAAGTTGTTGAATAATTAAGATTAAAGAGCAGTTTATTGTGTTGCGATAAACTGCTCTTATTTTTGAATACATTTGAAACTGTTTATATGATGAGATGATGACGGTTAAAATCAGGAGAATCCATGGATAATCAGTGTGTTAAGGATGCAGAAGAGTTTTATCAAAGCAATGTATATGGAAAATGGAGAACCGGAGAAAAGGTATCATTTAGCATTCTTGAGAAGACTAAGCGGGAAGCACCGAAGGATGACAGTAATCCTTTTGCCAATATGTTCAAGCTTTCTACGACCGATGAAGGAAAAGATATAGAAATATATGTTGAATCACCGGAAGGAAGAAAGGTTACTTTTACTGTGAGAGTATATGTTCCGAACGATGCGACTAATGCCACACCGTATTTGATATGTATGCATCCTGTTCAGCCCAAAGAAGAGATTCTTAAAAAAGGCTGTGCACTTATATTCATGGATACGTCAATGGTGGCGGAGGATAATTGTCTTCATAAGGGAGTTTTTTATGATTTGTATCCATTTACAGATGATAAGGATTCTCAGACCGGTGAGCTTATGGCCTGGGGATGGGAAGCGTCCAAGGTTGTAGATGCTGTGTATAATGGTTTGGATAAGGCACTTAATCTTAATCCTGAATATGCGATGATTACAGGCGTATCACGATGGGGAAAGGCTACTGCGGTATGCGGAGCTTTTGAAAAGAGATTTAAGGTGGTGATTCCTGTATGTTCAGGGGCAGGTGGTTTGGCAGCGTGGAACTATCAGTCAGAAGGTAAGAGCTATGATATGACCAAGTGCGGAGGCCCTAAGGAATATACCTACGGACAAAACGAGCCATTGAGCTGTCTTCAGTCCGATGCGGAGAGAGGCTGGTTTGTTGACAGATTTTTAGAGTATAAATCATACGATGAAATACCGTGTGAGCAGTATATGTTGCCGGTAATGGCAGCAGCCAAGGATAGATATTATTTTGTTGTTGCGGCATGGATGGGTGAAGACTGGGTCAATGCTCCTGCTATGTGGGAGACATATGAGAAGGCTCGCGCTGAATATGAAAAAATGGGCCTCGGCGATAATATAAAGGCTCATTTTCACAAGGAAGGTCATGCACTTATAGCGGAGGATGTGGAGTTTATATTTGATGCATTAAGCGGTGTATAGACATCTTTCTGTTAAAAGTTTATACTGATTACAGTCAGAGAGGACGCTAAAGGGCGTCCCCTCTTTTTTTATAAATATATCAATGTGATAGGGAACACAATGAGACAGGTTGATGGAAAAAGAGAACAGAATAGCAGATGTCTGCAGAAGGGAACCAAGCTTAAGGATAGGTATATTATTGAACAGGTTCTTGGAAGCGGTGGGTTTGGAGTTACTTACGAAGCATACGATATGCTTAATTACAGAATCGTAGCTGTTAAGGAATTCTTCGTGGACGGATGTATGGAAAGAGATACTGCTATATCCAATGAAGCTGTCGTAATAGATGATGAAGCGGCCAGACATAAGGTGGAGCTTAGTCTGTCTAATTTTAAGTATGAGATTGCTGTGATGAAATTACTTGAAAATGTTCCTTACATCAGTCACATACGAGATGATTTTTCTGAAAACGGAACAGAATATATTGTTAAGGATCTGCTGAGGGGGAAAACGCTGGCAGAGTACAATAAAAAAGATATCGCGATAAATACCACAGAGCTGATGGAGTCGATGGAGCATGTTCTTATTGCGCTTGAGGAGATGCATGAGATTGGTATTATTCACAGGGATATCAGCCCGGGTAATCTGTTTTTGACAGAAGACGGAGATTTATATCTGATAGATTTTGGTACAGCCACTTCTACTGACATAGACTCAGAGTACAGAAATGAGCAGGTGTTTGAACACAAAGGATTTCATGCTCCCGAACACAATGAAATAGAAAATCAGGGACCGTGGACTGATATATATTCTCTATGCGCAACGATTGTATATATTCTTACCGGTGAAGCAGTGCCGAATGAAGTCGAGAGGCAGGTCTTGGATCCTGTTCCGGGACTTCTTATGAGATGCAAGCTCAGTGCGACGCAGCAGAATGTGATTTTGAAAGGACTGGAGTCCGATATCAGTAAGAGATTGTCATCGGCCAGAGAGCTGCGTGTCGGTTTGTGCGGAGAGATTGCAGAGAATATGGGTGATATGACTGTAAGCTACTGCGCCGGTACTGACATCGGATCACGAAAAATCAATCAGGATAATCTGTTGGTAGATGGACTGTTTTATTTTGAAGGCGAGGATTTTGTTAAGCACGGTAAAATAAGCTGCAACGGTGAGGAAATTCACCTGGTGGCAATATTCGATGGAGTAGGAGGGGCTCATTCCGGAGAACTCGCATCCAGAGCAGCGGCACAGGCATTGAATCATTTTCTGGAGCAGTACAGAAACAGTAATGCATTGCCGGAGAGACTGATAGGCGAACTGGTAGATCAGATTAATGAAAAGATTGTTACGCTTGGAACCAAGATAGGAAAGACCGGAACTACTATGTCATTCCTTTTATGGAGAGGTAATCAGTATTACGCGATAAATATAGGGGACAGTCCGATTTTTATACGCAGGAAGCATAAGCTTAACATGCTGAGTGTGCCGCATACGCTTGCGCAGGCCAAACTAATGGCCGGCATGGAGTTTTCTATTCATGACAGACATACGCTGAGTAACTATCTTGGAAAGGCGGGAGTCGCAGGTAGTCAGATGGTATCCTATAGGCATGGATACATTAAAAAAGGAGACTCATTTTTACTATGCTCTGATGGGGTGAGTGATAAGATAGATCTGGACAGGCTAAAGAGATATCTGGGACTTACTCCTGAACTTGCGATTAAGTCCATCAGACGTTCGCTCAGTAGACATAGCAATAATGATAACAGCACTGCAATCGTTTTGAAATGGAGATAGTTTTCGATCGTGATTCTATATTATTTTCAAACGTGATTACTTATTATTTGCGGGAGATTCACTATTATTTGCGAGCAATTCTTTATTAAATTGGTGTTTTGTAATAAAATAGAAGTATCAATTTTTTGAGGAATAAGTAAAATGATTAATCCTAAAGACTATTTTAAGAAGCATGGTATTCAGTCTGTATTTTTGCTGATATTTATCGTGCTAATATATGGAACTACAGCTTTTTCAAATGCTTTTTATGTAGATGCGGAAGCTGTGATTAATCATCCGGGCGGAGTATATAACTGGAATGAAATAGGACGTTTCGGATTAATCGGATTAAAATATTTAATCGGTGGAAACTGGTACAATCCTTATCTTGAGGGTGTGCTTTTTCTGCTCACCTATTGGATTCTTGCATGCGCGAGTGTGTATCTGGTTACGACACTTCTGAGGAAGGAAAGTGTGCTTCTTAGCACGCTGTTTGCAGGGCTTGCATTGTTTTTTCCTACATATGCAGATCAGTTTATGTTTAGATTTCAGGCCTTTGAGATAGCCTTTGCCATGGTGCTGGTTGTGATATCAGGCCTGTTGTTTATACGTTTTCTGGATACCAGGAAAAAAGGCTATGCTATAGCTATCGTGATTCTCGAAGTGTTATCATTTGGCATATATCAGTCTATGGTAAACCTTATGATTGTGATCTTCGCAATGGTTTATCTGTTCTCGATTTCATATTATGAGAAGAAGGACAGAGTGTATCTGATTGTGTCTTCTATAATTCTTTTTGTGACCGGCTTTGTAATTTATGAGGTTATTGCCAAATTATTTTTCAGCTCGGGAACATATCTTTCGGACAGCATTGGCTGGACGAGCGGAGATTTCAAAGCTACGATAATGAATTTACTGGCGTATTATAAGCATTGTCTGCTGTCGCAGGATGTTTTCTACCCGTATACATTTACAGTATCTGTGCTTGTGGCTGTTGGAATGCTCATTTATATTTTGGCAACAGGCAGAGCAAGAAAGGGCGCTTATGCGCTTGGTATTTTTGCGATGCTTGCCTCGCCGTTTTTGTTAAGCGTTTTTACGGGCTCGCCCACTGCATACAGAGCTCAGTGTATGCTTCCTTTTGCTTGTGCGGCCATAATTATTTTCGTACTCAATGAATTAGGGGCAGGAGAAGATGGCAAATCGCTCGCTGGCACAAATGCAAAAGCTAATAAAGAAAATGTTAAAGCAGGCACGAAGATTATAAAATATGTCGCTGTCGGTGCTTCGGTGGCATTGATAGTGGTTCAGTGCAGTGTTGTACTCAGATTATTCTATACGCAGGATACCATACGTAAGAATGACGAGATCACAGCGATAGAAATAATGAACAGATTGAATGCTTGTGAGACTGATGGAAAGCCTGTTGTTTTTGCAGGACACCTTGAGCCTAAAGGGAACGGCTCGTGCTATACCAAGGATCAGGCACAGTCTTTTCTTGCATATTCTTTATACGGATTTGCATATGTAGATGGAGTGCCTGTAGAGGATGCAGAGTACTGCAATACTCACAGAATTTTAGGCTATTTTGAATCGCTTGGATTCGTATATACGTATCCTACGCAGGAAGTGGTTAACAAAGCGCTTGCGGAGAATGAAGCAGTAAACGGGGAAGCTGAGACCGCATATTGGCCGTCTGATGGAAGTGTTATTGAGACTGACGAATATGTGCTTATAAGGTTATCGGAATAAAGACATTTAATGTGAAAGGGGAAAATAATGTCTGTTAATAAGTTAGCAATTTCTAAAAAAACTAAATGTGAAATCAATCCTGACATGATTGGTCTTTTCTTCGAGGATATCAATTTTGCTGCAGATGGAGGTCTGTATGCAGAGATGATTGAGAACCGTTCATTCGAGGCTGTAAAGACTAAGGGAACAGGAAGAAACTATGTGCTAAAAGAGGATAATCTTTATGCATGGAGTAGTGTTGAGGGCAAAGAGGATGCTCTTGAGATTAACTGCAATCAGCCTATAAGTGATAAGAATCCTCATTATTTAAGATTTGTTGCCTTTGAGGACGGAGAAGGCTTTGCCAATAAGGCATATGACGGAGTGTGCCTTAAGAAGGATGCAAAGGTAAAGGTGTCTTTCTATGCCAAGGAAGTAGATTATTCTGAGGGAGACATCGAGGTTAAGGTTGTTAAAGACGGAAAAAGTTATGCGGAGGCATGCGTAAAGTTTGTTGCTGCACAGCCTGAACCCGACGGATATAAGCAGATGGTAGGAGACTGCGAGGACAAAATCTGGCGTAAGTATGAAACTGAACTTGTGGCAAAAGAGGATGTTAAGGGCGCACAGTTTGAGATTCATCTTACCAAGGCAGGAACAGTAGAATTTGATATTATTTCCATGATTCCTGCAGATGCTGTTGCCGGCGTGTTTAGAAAGGATTTATTCAACGCACTTGCAGACTTGAATCCCGGATTTTTAAGATTCCCCGGAGGATGTATCGTAGAGGGAACCAGCATTATGAGAAGATATCGCTGGAAGGATACAGTCGGAGATATTAAGGACAGAAAAATCAATACCAATCTGTGGGCTGCGGTAGGAGGTAATACCTCTGTTGCATGGGAGATGCCTGATTCTCACTATATGCAGAGCTATGGAATCGGTTTTTACGAGTATTTCCTTCTCTGCGAACTTTTGTCAAAGAAAAGAACCTGTAAGGCTGTTCCGGTGCTTAATATAGGAGTTGCCTGCCAGTTCCGTTCATATGAAGTTGTTTCAATGGATGATCCTGCTTTTGATGAGTATGTTCAGGATGCGCTTGATCTTATTGAGTTTGCTAACGGATCTGTCGATACCAAGTGGGGTTCACTCAGAGCTAAGATGGGCCATCCCGAGAGCTTTAATCTTGAGATGATTGCTATCGGTAATGAACAGTGGGAGAGCCGTCACGTTAATCTTGCTGAAAGATATAAGATTTTTGAGAAGGCTATACATGATAAATATCCTGAGATCAAATGTCTTGGTACTGCCGGACCTTTTGTAAATAACGATATTCATACCGAAGCCTGGAAGGTTTATCGTGAGGAATATGCTAAGAATCCTGAGTATTCGTATGCTGTTGATGAGCACTATTATGTAGCTCCTCAGTGGCTCTATGATAATGTGGCATTTTATGATAATTATCCTCGTAATGTATATGTATTTGCGGGAGAGTATGCTGCACATGATGCTAACCTGAGCAATTCGGTTGAGGCAGGTGTGGCTGAGGCTGCAATGATGACAGGAATGGAGAGAAACGGTGATGTGGTAAAGCTTGCATCATATGCACCTCTCTTTAACAGAATTGGACATTCTCATTGGACACCCGATATGATTTGGTTTGATGAGGATAGTGTGACTCTTACCCCCAGCTATTATACTCAGAAGATTTTCTCTGACTATGCGGGTACAGAGGCACTTGAGCTTAATGACCAGGAGAAAATGCTTAGAAACAGTCAGATTTATGTATCGTTGGTTAAGATGGGAGACAAGGCTGTACTTAAGGTTGTTAATGGTAAGGACGAAGATCAGGTGCTTGAACTAACCGATGAGAACGGAGATAGCATAATTGGTGATGTTGAGGTTGCTACAATGAAGGCAGCTTCAGGATGTGCTAAGGTTCCGGAGGCATCTGATGCAATAGCTGTTGATAACAACCATGCAGTATCGACTGAAATTATGAGTAATGCAGAGCTTTGCATGAAGAGATTCCCTGAAGAGGCAAGCTATACTGTTGAAAATAAGAAAATCAGCGGAAGCATTGATCTCCCTGCAAAATCTGTATTGGCGATTGTGATTTAATAAGTACAGTGTGATTAGAGAGTATATTGTGATTAATTAGCTGTAGTGAAAATAAATAAGTGTAATAGTGAAAAGTCCGGCATTGAGAGGATTCTCAGTGCCGGGCTTTTAATCTGTATGCAGCTAAATATGATACGCATGGCCACACGGAATCGCACTTTAGTGCTTCGTCCAATGTGGCAGAAGATTTTTCATTGTTACCGATGTGATTATAGTAAACACTTAATCCATACAGGATGATTGCTCTGTTCAGATCGTTATCGGAAGAGTAATCCGGGTCGTTGTTATCAGAAGAGCAATCCGGTTCGTCGTTAGCAGAGTATGCGTTTTTATTATTCAAAGCATTGTTGACGGATCCTGCGTTGGACTTAAAAACAGATACTGTCTTTTTATAAGCAATATGATGGCCTACATCCATATCTTCCGTAAATTCATCCAAAAGAGTAGGTGTGGTGCCTGCAAGATACGAAGCAAGAGTGTGCCAATAAATAATGGCAATCTTCATTTCGCCGCCACAGGGAAGACACTGTAAAAAGTATTCACAGGCTTTGTGATAATCCTGTTTAAGATAGTGAAGTATCCCCAAGGGATAGGCGAGGGCTTTGGCTGAAGCGCCCAGTGACATGGCTTTTTTATATGCCAGAAGAGCTTCGTCATACTTAAAAAGCGTAAGATAGGAGCCGCCTAATGACAGAAATAGAGTAGGCTCGGTGGACTTTATTGAAGCTGCGGTTTCGTATGCTTGTGCAGCTTCTTTGAATCTGTATTGTGCCGCCAGCAGGTTGCCCAGCTTGACCTTGCTCTGATAGTCATCTGATTCCCGTAGCCAAAACATTTCCTCGGTATCTTCTACATCACATGGGATATTATTCAATTGACTTTCAATAGAAGCGCGATTCATATATTATTTTGTTTCACCCAACATTACTCTTACACAATTGGCAGCAGTGAAGTCTTTTTTACCCATTCCGTAGCCTATGGCTTCGGTAATCATAACGGGCATATCTGTGAAGTCGTTGACAAAATGCTTGAGAATAGCAGCTCCGGTGGGAGTGCAAAGCTCACCCTTGATTCCGCCACCGTAGATAGGAACACCTTTTAAGATGTATGCAGTCGCGGGGGCAGGAACAGGTAAAATACCGTGTGCGCAGTGAACGTGTCCGCTTCCTACGTGGATGGGAGAGGCTATGATTCTGGCAGCATTAAGCTTTTCCATCAGTATGCAGACTGACACAACATCGACGATAGCATCCATTGTTCCTACTTCGTGGAAATGAATCTCATAGATGTCTTTGTCATGGGCAACACTTTCTGCCTCTGCAATCAGCTTATATATCTGGATTGAGTGTGCTTTGACGAAATCACTTACGTTGAGTCCATTGATTATATCTTCGATATCATGGAGTGAGCTGTGATGATGCTCATGGCTGTGTTCATGGTCGTGTTCATGAGTGTGTTCATGCTCGTGATGATGCTCGTGCTCGTGACTGTGCTCATGGTCATGATGGTCGTGCTCATGACTGTGCTCGTAATCATGATCATGGTGGTGCTCGTGAATGACGTCTTCCTCAATACCGCCGATAGATACTGTCATATGGGTTCCGATGATACCGCACTTCATCATTTTGTCGGCACTGACATTCACATTTTCAAGACCAAGGGAGTTGATCTGTTCGATGAAAGACTTGCGCTCAGCGTCATCAAGAAGTTCGTATAAAGCAGCTGTAAGCATGTCGCCGGCAGCTCCCATTCCACAATCAAAATATAAAGTTCTCATTACTTGGCCTCCATATGATTAATTCGGCTTGCAAGAAATCCTGCGCCGAAACCGTTGTCGATATTAACTACAGATACTCCGCTTGCACACGAATTGAGCATTGAGAGGAGTGCGGATACACCACCGAAAGAGGCTCCGTATCCTACGCTGGTGGGAACGGCGATTACAGGACAGTCGGCTAATCCGCCGATTACACTTGCCAGAGCACCTTCCATTCCGGCGATAGCGATTATTACAGAAGCACCCATGATCTCATCCAAATGGCTGAGTACGCGGTGAAGACCTGCTACGCCGACATCATATAATCTGGTGACTTCATTGCCCATCATTTCGGCTGTGAGTGCAGCTTCCTCGGCTACAGGAATATCACTGGTCCCACCTGTGGCTACGATTATTTTTCCCAGTCCGTCAGGCTTCGGAAAAGAGCCAACGATGCCGACGCGGGCAGTATCATAATATTTGATGGAATCCTTCTGATCCAAGGCATCATAGGTTGCCTTGGGAAGACGTGTGATCAGGATATTTGGCTGATCATTCTTTTGCATGGTTGCGATAATGCCATTGATTTGTTCAGCCGTTTTACCGGCTCCGTATATTACCTCGGCTGTGCCCTGACGTAATTTTCTGTGCAAATCGACCTTTGCAAATCCAATGTCTTCAAAGGGCTGCATCTTTATTTTAAGAAGAGCTTCATCAATCGGCATACTGCCGTCTTTTACTTCTTCCAGTATTTGTTTTAATTCAGTATTCATGATCTTACCTCCAGGTCCAGACAAACAGAAGAGTAGTATTTTTTCAGATGTTCAAGTATTACTTCTCTGTTTGACATGACAAGCGGGAAATCTTTGTCTGTAACTTGTATTTTAGCGGTATTACCGATTGTGCGCACTCTAAAATCTGTAAATCCCAGAGAAAACATATACTTTTCAGCCTCTTCGGTGCGGATTAGTGATTCCGCGTCGATGATTTGACCGGTAGGGATTCTGGTCGCGAGACAGGCATAGGCAGGCTTATCCCATGTAAAAAGTCCTGCTTCTTTTGAAAGGCGACGAATCTCTGATTTGGTCAGATTACAAAGTCTGAGAGGAGAGAGTACATTCATTTCCTGCAGAGCTTTCATGCCGGGTCTGTCATCGGCATCATCTGATGCGTTTGTCCCATCCAAAAGGACTTCAAAGCCGTCTGCTTTTGCATGGGCTAATATGCTTCCGAAAATCTTTTGCTTGCAATAATAGCATCTGTTGGCAGGGTTGGAGGTGATGACAGGATCACTCAGCACATCCAGCTCGATTACGGTAACATCGGCATTCAGTTCTTTGACAAGGCGGAGAGCATCGTCAAGTTCAAACTGCGGCTGAAATGCGGCTTTTACGTAATATGCTTTGACCTTCTTGGCGTATTGTATGGCTGCATACAGAAGGTAAGCGGAATCGACACCGCCTGAGAAAGCTATTGCGACTGTGTCATTTTCATAGAAGAATTCTTGTAGTGTCATTTTATTCTCCACATTTAGCGTGAAAAAATCTCTTACTTACAATGGCCTCTAAAAAACAAGCGACCCTGTTGGCTAACAGAGTCGCAGATTAGTTACATCGTTGTGAGTGATTACTTCTTTTTCTTGAAAAGTGCAGCTTTGATAACGCCCTTAGGATCCTTGATAAGAAGGATTACTATCCAAATAATAAGGCCTAAGACTACTACGGATACTCCAAGATATGCATCGTTAAGCATATCAATGGGAGCGGGAGTAAAGTACTCAGCTCCGAGTTCAACGTACTCAAAAATTGCATCAATCAACCACATTAAAGTTGCACCCCAATACATCCAACAGAGTACACCTTCCATCATCTGGCTTTTCTGCGCATTTTTATACCATATTGCGGTACTGATGACAGCAGCCAAGGCAGTGATTAATAATGTCATAGCAAAATACCTCGATTATCAATTATTTGTCTGCTTTGATAATCTGCTTTGCCTTTACATCAGAAACTACAACCATACCGGCCCAAATAACAGTAACAATTACCGACATCAATACACCGGCAGTGCTCATTTCCTTGAGCATCTCCATAACTTCACCATTCTGTACTGCGGTAAGGAAAGGCGCGAAAGGAGTAACTTCACCGTGCCATACGTGCTCAAATGCAAGTAATGCAGATCCACCCCAAAGCATTTTGTTAAGCCAGCCGAGCTTCTTAGAGAATGAGATCTTAGTAGTTTCTTCAACGATGCCTTCACTGTTGTGAAGATTAACAACTTCTTCCTTCTCTTTTGATTTGACTACCTGTGTTGCAATAGTAGAAACGATAGCTTCAGCTGCGGGAACAAGAAAACATGCCATAAAAAAACCTCCATAAATAAATAGAAGACATGCTATTTCTTTTCGAAGAAATGGTAATGTCTTCATGACACTTTTTTCGATATATTTCAAAATGAAAAATAGAACTATAAAACAGATACTTCTGTATCTCAAGCGACTTCCTGTCGCAAATACTCATTAATAATAACATTTTCTTGGCAAAGTGTATATAAAAATAATTTTTTAGGATATCAAAATTATACACAAATAATAGAGATGTCTGTAAATTTGAATCTTGATTAGTTTACAGACCAGTAATCCGTTTGGTATCTTTTGACCCTAACATCATGTTATAATTAATTCAACTTCAGCAAAGGGGGGACTTTTATGAAAAGAAAGAAATTGGGTATTAAGGCTGTTGCGATGACTACCGCAGTTATGTCGGCTGCAGTATTGGGATGCGGAAGTAATGAAAGTCAGGATAATTCATATAAAGTGGAACTATCGCAGGAAAGATTTGATGAATTGTCCGGTCTATACAATATGATATGTGATGATGAAGGAAATCCGATAGATTTAGGCGGAATGGAGATCGTAATACGTGACTGGTGGTCATCAGGAGTTACCGATGAGCCGGTAAGCGATTACGAGGAAGCAAGAGAAGAGTACAGAGCATGGATTCAGGAAGCATATAATTTTAAGATAAAGCAGATCGCAATATCGGATTGGGAGTCTACGCCCAGTGATTTTATTCAGTATGTTGAGAGCGGCGGAGACGGTAAAAATTATGTCTGGGTTATGAGAGAGGACAGCAGTACTGTTGCGGCGATGATGTCCGGACTGGCTTATGATCTCAGCACCTTGGATTGTCTGGATTTTGAGGATGCTAAATTTAGAAGAAATGGGCTGCACGAGCAGTACAGTATCGGCGATTCGATATATGGAATGTATATCGGATATTCCGAACCAAGGACAGGAGTCTATTTTAATAAGGATTTGCTCAGCAGTGTAGGAATAGAGCCGGATGATATTTACGATATGCAGGCTAACGGAACCTGGACCTGGGATGAGTTTGATAGGATTATGTCGCTTGTACAAAGAGATCTTAATGGTGATGGCTTGGATGATGTATTTGGAGTCACAACCAATGAAGGGGCAATGACAAAGGCTGCAGTTTATTCAAACGGTGGTGAATTTGTAGGTAAGGACGAAGAGGGTAAGTTCGTATATTGCCTGGAGAATCCGGAGACTGTAGAAGCACTGAAATGGGTTTCGGAAATTTATGGTAAATATGATCAGCACGAGCCTGAAGATGCATCGTGGGATTACTATAAGGAAGAATTCCTTAGCGGAACAGTGGCTTTTCTTGTAGAGGATGAATATGCCGGTACACCCGGAAATTATTTATACGATGCTGATTTTGAGATGGGATTTGTTATGTTCCCCAAGGGACCGGAGGCGGAAAAGTGCGTGAATTGCTGGAGTAACAATCCTGTATTTATTCCTAATGTGTATGATGCTGATACTGCATGGAAGATTGCATTTGCATATAATTTATATACAAATGAGCCGGCAGGCTATGAAGACTACGTGGATTATTCAGCGGCAATGGCCGGTGTATTTGATACAAGAGCGATTAATGAAACGATTAGCATGATGATGCAACCGGAACATGGAATTGTTACGTATACCGGAATGATGCCAAATGTAGATGTTTTTGAATACTTATGGTACATCGGACCGAATTCTGATGTGGATAGTCTCATAACAGAAATCGCTCCGATGTTTAGAGAAATGATAGACGATGCAAATAAACTATAAGATTAGTTATTGACCGTTATTTTTCTAATTCGCGGTCCTTGCCCATGAAGAAGAGGGCGATAGTATCGGGGCCTACGTGATGACCTGTGCAGAAGTCGTATGAGGTGTTGATGAAGTCTCTGACCTTAACACGTTTCTGAATCTCTTCCATGATATAACGAGATTCCTCATAGGCATCTGCATGCGCTATACCAAGAATCTGATTCTCGGGGTCTTCAATATTATTACAAACCAGATCGATAAGAGTGCTGATGGCAGCTTTTCTGCCACGGCACTTTTTAAATTGAACGATAAAGCCTTCTTTGTTGCCGCGAAGAATAGGTTTGATGTTAAGGATGTTACCTACGAATGCTGCGGTTCCGCTCAAACGACCGGTCTTTGCGAGATACTTTAAGTCGCCTACAGTAAATACTCCGTTCATTTTGGGGACATATTTTTCAAGGGTGTCAGCAACCTCATCGACATCCATACCCTTGTCACGCATCTCGCTGGCATATATTGCCTGGATACCCTGACCAAGAGAGGCGTTGAGGGCATCGATTATGCGTATTTTTCTTCCGCAGGGAGGCTCGGACATTAAATCGTCCATGGCAATGCGGGCTGAGTTGTTGGTTCCGCTGATGTTTGAACTGAGAGAGATGTAGATGATGTCCTTGTCGGACTCCATTATTTCTCTGAAACAGTCTTCAAAGTCACCGATACTGATCAGACCGGTTGTAATCTCTATACCGTTACGGATGGATTCATAATACTCATGTCCCTTTTCGCGTTCCTGCTCCTGAGTGAGTTCGGGATCGAAGCAGACAAGAGGCTTACCGTTTACGGTGTTAACGAAAGACAATACTTTGATATTATATTTTTTGCATAATTCAGCAGGAATATTAGCGGCAGAATCTACAACTATTTCAAACATAGATATACCTCGTTTATTGGTGATTTATAATTTAATTATACATGTGTTATAATAAACTACATATGTAAACTGTGCAAGTAAGTGTACAGTTAATATATTTTAACTAACTTTTACTATTAATAAAAGAGCAAATATCTAAAATGGCAGAGAAAAGGTTGTTATGGAAGATAAAAGAATAATAAAAACAAAAAGAAATATTAAGACTACACTCATCGAGATGCTGGATGAAATGCCTTTTGAAAAGGTGTCCGTGGCTGATCTGTGCCGCAGAGGCGAGATAAGCAGAATTACATTTTATACACATTATGATGACAAATATGCCCTCGTTGCAGATATGTACAATGATTATCTGAAGGAGGCTCATGATATATATCATACTCTGCAGGCAGAAAATAATGTGGAGCATGACAGCGTGGCAGACTATATGAATCTGATAACCTGCGTGCTTGATATGTTTTACAACAACATTAATTTTTTCAAACATACATCTGCGGAGGAAAACCCGTACCTTTTTACAAACTTCTATAATTATGTACTTAAATCGGTAGAAGATTATATTGAGAGGCACCCGGGATTAAGAACAAAATACTCACCCAAGCAGACTGCAGCCTTTTTGTGTAATGGTCTGTTCGGAGTGATAAACAGCTGTGTATATGAAGGAATGACGGAAAAAGAGGTGCGCGTTGTGGCAGAGGATATTTATGCTATTATGCTTGATTCCAAGCTGTTTATTAAAAGTTAGGGCGGTAGATACAGATGGATAGAATTGATTTGACCGGACAGCTGGATATCAGCAGACTGGACCGAGAGTGGGAACCTGCAGGCAAAGATTTACGTGATCGATATGTGAGAAATGCCAGGATGCGTCTTGGCGTGGTTTTGATTTGCGGAGTCATTGTGGCTGCGTTCGTAATTGCTGTACTGGTGTCGGTTATTAATAAAGATGGCTCGATTACAAATGATGATGGGGCGAATATAGGCAGAATGTCAGCATTGTTGATTATTTATCTTGTGGTGCTGTTTTTTTCGATAAAGAGATATCTGAAAGATGTATCGCAGAATGTATATACCAAGACGGTTGTGCTGATAAATGCAGTCAGAGGTAAAGGGAAAAATCTTATTACTTTCGGGGAATGCAGAGAAGACGGAAGCTTTTGCTATGTGAGCAGAGATTTTATGCGTGAAAAGGCCGCACTACGGGATGATTTTGAGTGCGGCGATTTGGTGGTCGTTACCAAGGTGGGAGATGATTACAGCGATATAGCCGGTTATGTGGCGAGTGATAACATTTTGCTTAAACGTGTAGCAGATACTTCTATGCAAAAGGTTGATGAAAGGTCGCTTGTAAAAGGTGATGATCACAGAACCGTAGAGTTCTATATAATGCAAAACGATACCGGCATGAGAATGATAGCACTGACTCGTCGACTGGATATTTCAGATGATAAGCCGGTTAAAAATTTTGACAGATATTATATAGAAGACTATGATACTGAAGAGGTTAAGAATCACAGGGCTTTTGTTAAGTTTGCTGACAGAATTATGACTTGTGTTACCGATGGAATGGATTAGCGAGGAATCGTATTATGAAAAAGAAAATTGCGATATTTATTACTTTATTTGGAATGGCATTGGGATGCGTGGGATGCACCCATAATGCTAAAGATAACAGTGCTGTGGATAGCGAGACAGGCGTAGGAAGCTTTCAAAATATTGATGTTACCTACAATAATAAGTACAATATCGAATTTACATCCAAGACAGCAGGACATCCCGGAGGCGGAACGGATTACTGTACCAATGTGGGATGGAAAAATGAGCAGGGACACGGAAGCTGTTCTGTCTATTATTATGTAAAGAGTGATAATAACATCGAAGATGATTATGATGGTTATAATGAGCTTGAGGAAGCGACTATCGCTGATAAGACATATAAGGTCATCAGAGAAGATAATAAGCTTACCCTATTATATAAAATTGATGATAGCATCTATGTACAGGTAGAAGTGTTTGGAATGCAGCAGTTTAACGATGAGGGCAGCAGTGTGGATGTGACATATACTGTTTCAAATCTTCTCGATGATGGATGCCTTAATGGTGAGGTTAGTTTTAAGGTTACTATTATTTAATTCTTTTTAAGACAATGATTTTTTAGGGCTTCGAAGGTTTCTTCGCTTATATCATGTTCGATTCTACAGGCATCTTCGAGAGCAACTTTTTCGCTTACACCTATGCTAATCAGGCAGTTGGCGAGTAAAGTATGACGTTCCAATACATTTTCTGCTTTTTTTAGTCCTATATCGGTTAAATCAATATAGCCGGTGTCAGCCATAGTAATAAAGCCCTTTTCACGAAGGCTTTTCATTGCCACGCTGACACTGGCTTTTGTATATTCAAGTTCGTTGGCGATATCTATTGAACGGACATGGCCGTTCTTTCTATGCAACATAAGTATGGTTTCCAAATAATCTTCCATAGACTCTTCAGATTTGTGTTTGATATAACTCATGTCGGTTACCTTCCCTGATTTGTTATTTGGTCATGATAATTCCTACGGAATATATCGTTGAAGTAAGTGGGGCGATAAAGCCCATACTTAATAATATAACAGTTATGGTTTGTTTAGACAAACTTATTTGAAAAAAACACAATGGTTAGTATTGACAAACGAAGTTAGTGATACTAAACTATGTTGATAGTTAGAATAGGCTAACACAATTAGATTAAGCTAACATGTTTCTCAAAGAAAGGTAATCTACAATGAATTTAACAGAAGCAAATATTGGTAGCGATGTAATAGTAAAAGATATATTGGCAGACGATGAGGAATTGAAGAGCTTTTTATTTTCGCTGGGATGTTACAGCGGAGAAACTGTAACGGTTGTCTCTAAAAAACGTGGAGGCTATGTTCTGTCAATAAAAGATGCCAGATATAACATAGACGAAGACCTAGCCAAGACAATAGAGATTTGATGGTTGTGTAAAAGATGAATCGAAAGATTCATTTTTTGTGACTGATGGTTAGCATAAACTAACCCAAGTTACATATATATTTTGAGAGGAGATTTAAAAATGAGGATCGCACTTACAGGAAATCCAAACAGCGGAAAGACCACGATGTATAATGCATTGACCGGTCGAAATGAAAAGATTGGTAACTGGGCCGGAGTTACAGTTGACAGGAAGGAAAGCGCTATAAAGAAAGCTTTTTACGATGGCGAACAGAAGGTTATTGCTGTAGACCTTCCCGGAGCATATTCGATGTCACCGTTTACATCAGAAGAAAGTATTACAAGCAGCTATGTAAAAAATGAAAAGCCGGATGTAATTATCAATATCGTAGATGCTACAAATCTCAGCAGAAGCTTATTTTTTACCACTCAGCTTCTTGAACTCGGCATTCCTGTAGTGGTTGCACTCAATAAGAGTGATGTAAACGAGAAGAAGGGTACTAAGATTCAGGCTGACAAGTTATCTGAAAAACTTGGATGCCCGGTAATTGAAACAGTTTCCACTTCATCAAACGGGCTTAAAGATGTAGTCACAAAAGCAGTAGAAACGGCTGGCAGTAAGCAGAATGCACCTTATAAACAGGGTAATATTGATTTGCATGATAAGGCCGAGGTTGAGAAGGCAGACAGAAAGCGATTTGATTTTGTAAACGGAATTGTCAAGGAAGTAGAGACAAGAAAAATTCTTACAAAAGAAAGAAACAAAGGAGACAAGGCTGATGCAATTTTAACACATCCGGTATTGGGACTTATTATTTTTGCGGCAATTATGTTCCTTGTGTTCTTTATTTCGCAGTCAACGGTCGGTACGTGGATTGCAGACTGGCTTGTAGGCTGGATTGAGACCTTCCAGGAATGGGTAGGTGAGAAGATGGCTGATGCCAATCCGCTTCTCTATGCTCTTCTTGTCGATGGTATTATCGGTGGTGTAGGTGCGGTAGTAGGTTTCCTTCCTTTGGTAATGGTTATGTACTTCCTGATTGCACTCCTTGAAGATTGCGGTTATATGTCACGTGCGACAGTTGTACTTGATCCTATTTTTAAGAGAGTAGGACTTTCAGGCAAGACCGTTATTCCGATGGTTCTGGGTACCGGCTGCGGTATTCCGGCTATTATGGCGTGCCGTACCATTAAAAATGAAAGAGAAAGAAGAACCTCCGCAATGCTTGCGACATATATGCCCTGCGGAGCAAAGCTTCCTGTAATCGCACTTTTTGCAGGCGCATTCTTCTCTGATGCAGCGTGGGTTGGCCCGGTTATGTATTTTGTCGGTGTTGCACTGATTCTTCTTGGAGCATTGCTTGTAAAAGCAATCAATGGAATGAAGTACAGAAAGTCATTCTTCATTATTGAGTTGCCGGAATACAAGGCCCCAAGTCTTAAGTTTGCGCTTGGCTCAATGCTTGAGAGAGGTAAAGCATATATTATCAAAGCAGGAACTATTATCTTGGTATGCAATACTGTGGTTCAGATTATGCAGTCATTTGATACTCATTTCCAACCGGTAGAAGAGGGAATGGAAAATACTTCAATCCTTGCGACAATTGCTTCTCCTTTCTCATATCTGCTGGTGCCTATTGTGGGATTTGCAGCATGGCAGCTGGCTGCAGCGGCTATTACAGGATTCATCGCCAAGGAAAATGTAGTAGGAACGCTTGCTGTATGCTATGCAATTACCAACTTTATTGATACTGAAGAACTTGAGCTTGTATCAGGCGGAAGCGAAGTGGCTACAGTTATGGGACTTACAAAGGTTGCGGCACTGGCATATCTTATGTTTAACCTTTATACACCGCCTTGCTTTGCGGCAATCGGCGCACTCAACTCAGAGCTTAAGAGCGGAAAATGGCTTTTTGGAGCGATTTGCCTTCAGCTTGCAACAGGCTTTACAGTAGGATTCTTTGTATATCAGGTTGGAACACTTATTACGACAGGCAGTCTTGGCGCAGGTTTTGTTGGTGGACTTATTGCAGTAGCTGTTTTTGCAGCTGTTATCGTGGGACTTATTGTAAAATCCAATAAGCAATTTGACAGCAATTACGCACTGAATAAAGCATAGAGAGGCTTAAAATGCAAAATATTATAATTATATCTGTTCTGGTAATTGTGGTGGGAGCTGCTATTTTTTATATCGTAAAAGAAAAAAAGAAGGGTAAAAAGTGTATTGGATGTCCATACTCGGGAACGGCATCGTGTCATTGCAATGCAAAAGGAACTGTTACCGGTAAAAAAAGTGAAGCAGTGCAGAATGGGTAATAATACTCTGCGACAATAAAGAATATAATTAGTTTTTTTACGATGGTGGGGGAGAAGGATATGAGATTTAATATGTGGTATATGCTTCTGTAAAGATGGGATATATAAAAAATCATATATGCATAAAGCAACATGATATAACCGAAAATACGGCAATATGCTATAATATCGTTATACAGTAAGATATATAAAATGATATATATCGGATGGTGTAGAAAGGAAATGCCTGATGAATGTATTAATGTTACGGTATGCGATTGAAGTTGAAAAAGCAGGTTCGATTTCAAAGGCTGCAGCTTCAGTATATGTTGCACAACCTAATCTGAGTAAGGCAATAAAGGATTTGGAAGCTGAGATTGGTTACGAGATTTTTGCACGAACCTCATCGGGAGTAAAGGTTACCGATAAGGGAGAGTTATTTTTATATCATGCAAAAAAAATACTCGAGCAGATGGGTGAAATAGAAAGAATTGCCGACCAGCAGGCATTACCGGATAGACGTATAAAGATATCTATTCCAAGAGGAAGCTATATTGCCAATGGATTCACGGAGTTTGTATCAAAACTCGATATGGGTGATAAACTCGAGATCACTCTTAATGAGACCAATGCATTACAGACTATAGATAATGTGGCGGATCGAGGTTATAACATGGGAATTATCAGATACCCGGTTACTGAAGAATCCTTTTTTGCCAACAGTCTGCAGAATAATAATCTTGCAAGCGAAACGATATGGGAATTCGATTATGTGTTGGTAATGAGTGCATCTCATCCACTGGCAACGAAAGATGAAATAGTTCCGGATGACTTGGCACCATATGTTAGGATTACTCATGGAGACATTGAAATTCCGGGAGGACATTTTAACAAGGATGCCGGAAATGATGGCCAGAGCAGCGAGAAGGTTATTTATGTTTATGAAAGGGGATCACAATTCGATTTATTGGCTAATGTGCCGGATACTTATATGTGGGTATCACCAATACCTGTAAGTTACCTTGAGAAAAATAATCTTGTTCAGCGTGCGTGCAGGTCGGCCCATAATAAATATAAGGATGTTCTGATTTACAGAAATGATTATGAACTGAGCGAGATAGACAGATTATTTCAAAAGAAATTATATGAGTCAAAGGTAGAAGTATCTACGCAGAAGTATATATAGGGATATATAAAAATACAAATAATAAGGATGCAGTCGGGCTATATAGAAATGATATAGCTCGGCTGTTTTTTTATATTACTTGAAAATTTCTTCAAATGGTACAATTCCCCCAAATATCAATACTAATATGGGTGGTATATGAAAGTGTTTAATACAATCTCTGAGGTGATGGAACAGTATTCCGTCAATACCGGAAAAAAAGCACAGTATAAATTTGGAGAATTGTTTGCAAGAGCAATATTGGCAGGGGCAATGATAGCCTTCGGCGCTGAAGCTTCTAATGTTGCGGCACATGGAATAGCAGATGTGGGATTGGCAAGAACAGTAGCAGGTGCGGTTTTCCCAATTGGATTAATGATGGTGATCCTGATGGGGGCAGAGCTATTTACAGGCGATTGCATGCTGGTTATAGGAGTTGCTGAGAAAACTATCAGTGTAAAGAAACTTATTCTAATGCTTATTACCATATGGATAGGTAATTTTGCAGGCGGTGCGCTGATTGCTGCATTAATTTATTTCTCAGGTCAGTATAACTATTCAGGTGGATGTCTTGGCGCATATACGATTAAGGTTGCAATTGGTAAAACGGGATTGTCATTCGGAACCGCATTTGTATCGGGTATTCTTTGCAATATTTTAGTCTGCGCAGCGGTACTGATGGCAATGTGCGCGGCGGATGTTGTCGGAAAATTATTTGCTTCGTTTTTTATAATTTTTGCATTCGTTATTTCGGGATTTGAACACTGTGTAGCAAATATGTACTACATAACCGCAGGACTGATATGCAAGATGAATCCCGGTTATATGAACGTTGCTGCGGAAAAATATGGCCTGAGTGCAGAACAGCTTGGTTCGTTGAATATTAAATCATTTTTGGTAAATAACTTATTGCCTGTAACACTCGGAAATATTGTGGGGGGCGCTCTACTGGTAGGACTTCCGCTGTATTACATAAATGTCGGCAGGAAAAATAAAAAAAGATAACGAATGATAAAGAAAGATAAATAAAGCTAGATAACGATAAAAAGATAAAGAAAGCGGAGGAATAAGTATATGTATTATGTGATTATTGGTGGAGTAATACTATTGATTGAATTTGCGACTGTGATGGGAATATGCGGTGTATTTTATATGATTGACAGATTTTCAAAAAAGAATGCTTAAATTAGAACATAAGAAGTACGTAAATGTACCAATCATAAAGTATTTCATCATTCCGGCACCTCTGAGTTATGATACCCTGAATGATAACATTGCCTAATGAAATAAAGCTTTGCTGAAGTGTACTGGGAACAGCAATTATAACAATCTGTATAATAGCTCTGATACAACGAAGATAGTGGAGAACGTCCGAGGTCGTAGAACCGATTTCGGGCGTTTTTATTTCAAAATTTTAGATTTTATAATTATATTATTAAAAGAGGGAATTAATAAAAAGATTTTGAAAAGAAATAAAGAATGCACTACAGAAAATGAGACAGTATGGATTAAAATCTAATATACCGGGGGACGAGGAATCACATATTATACTAAGTGCTTATGTCGCTGCTGGATTTGAACCAATAATACATAATTATTCAAGGGAGAAAATGGAATTGTTGCTAATGCTGACAAGATAGTAGTATTAACGGATGGCGTTGTTGCTGAAAGTGGAAGCCCGGATTATTTAAGAGAAATTGGTGGAATATATAGTCACATGATTCAGCTTCAGAATGTATCTGAAAACTGGAAGATGTCATAGTAAAAGAAGGCTTTACATAACAAGTTCACACTGTACAAATCAGCCCTAATATGGTAGGCTATAAGTCGCTGTATTAGGGCTTCTTTTACGCGAGTAGCGATGAAAAACATGGCGCGCTTTGTCGATTTCAGAAGTGAAACCGCTTCATTGTCAGAAGATAATGAATAATATGGCTGATGAAGGTTATCTAGTGTACCAAAATGGTCCACCAAATGGTCCACTATCAAAATACACAGTGCCGAAAGCCCGTAAATATAAAGATAATACGGAGGTATATATAAATATGAAACTCGGAATCGTACTTAAAAAGCGATTTTCCTATATGTTCATATATCTCCATAAAGGTCGTTAAATGCTGATAGCTAGAGCATTTAATGAAAAATTTACTCCGATATATTTTTATATAAATTCATGTA
>DCIR01000096.1:69418-111181 GCA_002317155.1 Lachnospiraceae bacterium UBA1721 | reverse complement strand
ATACAGAGAACTTACAGAGAATCTTGGAGGATGCTTCGTTGATCTTATGAGCGGAGAATACAGAATAAATGTACTTGAACCTAAGGCCTGGGATGAGAGCGCCAATACGGGAAGAGGAACATTTGTTGTGGGAGCGACGAGCGGACCGAGAGCAAGTGAAGTTGACGGTTATGATGAATTGCATCAGCCGGCACCTTTTTTAGGTGGAAGCAAGCTTAGCCAGCATATATCTTTCTTAAGAGATTTTTTCAAAACATATAAGACGTTCACTGATGCGCAGATTGATACGATTGAGATTATGCTTGGCAGACTATATGAAAAATTTGGTATCACGGATAACACAGATTTTGCGAAGCTGAAGCCGAATGATTATCCGATTTTGTCTGATCTATATGACCTGATTGAGAATGAATATATGACATACACATCCGGAGGAAAGAAGCTGTATACAGCGGAAAGTCTTCAGGAGATACTACTGGGACTTCATTCAATGTGCAAGGGGGCAGAGTCAAAATTCTTTAACGGTTATACTAATATTACTTCATCAAGCTTTATTACTTTTGGAGTCAAGGGACTGCTTCAGGCCAGCCACAATGTGAAGGACGCGATGCTTTTTAATGTCCTGTCATATATGTCTGACCAGCTGCTTACCAAAGGAAAGACTGTTGCCGGCATCGATGAATTTTATCTGTTCTTAAGCAACATCACGGCAGTTGAGTATATCAGAAACTTTTCAAAGCGAGTTAGAAAGAAGGACAGTGCAGTGATTCTTGCAAGCCAGAACCTTGAGGATTTTAACATCGAAGGAGTTAAGGAATATACAAGACCGCTGTTTGCAATTCCCACTCATGCATTTTTATTCAATGCAGGAAATGTTGATCAGTCCTTCTATAGAGATACTCTTCAAATAGAAAAGAGCGAATACGAACTCATTAAATATCCGCAAAGAGGTGTGTGCCTGTATAAGTGCGGCAATGAGCGTTACAACCTTGAGGTACATGCGCCGGAGTATAAGGAGGTTCTATTTGGTAGTGCAGGAGGAAGATAAATGTGGGCAAAGATTATTGCTGCTGTAGTTAAATTTGTAAAAAAGATAGCTACGAAGTATGAGAACGCTAGGGATATAATCATCGCGATAATAGCGTTGCCACTTATGATTCTTTTGCTACTTATACTAATTATTTCTTTTACAGGAAGTGCTGTATCTCAGTTTAATAATGCAGCTATGTCATTCTTGTTTGGTGGGGGCTCACTGCCAAGTTCGATGCCCTCTCCGGTAGTATCATTCTATTCAGTAATGGGTAGCATGTTTGATAAACTGACTGATGCATGGGAAAGCATTATAGGTGATGACGAAGATGGCGAAGGAGACGATGATGACGATGAGGATGACGAAGACGATGAGGAAGGATATTCAGGAAGGACAGATTTAAGCGAGCGCGAGCTGCTTATGAAGATATCATTTTTTTCACTATACTATGATCGAGATGAGGATAGCTTCACTGACGAGGATTACCAAAGGTTTGCAACATACTTTGCAGATGGTGAGACCGTGACTGACATATATGAAGAGTTGTATGAAGGCGAAGGTGTCAGCATGGATGCCGTAGGCAAGGATGCGATAATCGATATGTGGAACCACAGCTACAGTTATGCCATCGACTGGGGAGAAGAAGGAACCGCTATCGATTGGGGTGGCTGGAATGATGGAAGACTTACAAGGACAGTATTCTTTGAAGAGGGGGAGCTTGGCCCAATGGTTGTTCAGTATGCAATGACCAGACTTGGAGATCCTTATTCACCGCAGATGAGAGGACAGGGCAACTATGTTGACTGCAGCTATCTGACTATGTGGGCGTATGCGCAGGTAGGTATAACGATACCTCCTGTAGAAGGCCCGCAGGCGCAATGGATATATGATAACGGTCTTGAAATAACATACGACCAGTTGCAGCCCGGTGACCTTATTTTCTGGAGCTATAAGCCGTGGAACAGTTTCAGAAGCATAACCCATACCGGAATATATGCCGGGGATGGAATGGTAATACATGCTTCCTCCGGACAGAAGAAGGTAGTGCTGGTACCGCTGTTTGACAAGGACAAGATCAAGATGTATGGGCGACCATACTAATGAAAAATAGTGAAAAAATAGTGGATGATAGTGTAATGGAATAATGGTTTTCTGCTCGGGGAGGTGATGAATCTGAGGGCAGAAAACGGTAGCGATGATGGGAAGATGCTTAAACAGTATCTTCCTTTTTTGATGCAATGAATTAAGTAATCTGTTAACGGAAGTTGCACTTTGGAGCAGTTCAAAGTGCCAAATTTGCACTTTGGATAATCTAAAGTGCCAGCATTTTATATGAGGAGAAGAAAGTAATGTTTACAAGAGAAGATTTTATGAATGAGATGAAGACCAGAGTTGAGCGCGAGCTTCATGAGAGAGATATCGATGTCGAGGTGAGCGCCAACAAGATGAACAAGAATAATGGAATGGAGAAGTGGGCGCTTGGCTTCGCGGGAGGAGATCGTAATATTCAGCCCACTATCTATATGGATGACTTCTATGATAAGTGCATGGATGATGAACTTACACTTACAGAAATCACTGATAAGGTATGTGATATCTATGTGACCAGCATTCCCAGAGAAGACTTTGATGTTAAGTCTATTATGGACTATGAGCAGGCCAAGAATAATATCACAGTATGTGTAAGAAACGCGGAGATGAACAGTGAACTCCTTAAGACTGTACCTCACGATATCATGGGAGATCTTGCTGTGATGTATCGCGTGGAGGTGAATCAGGGTATTGATGGCAATGGAAGCGTCCTTATCAATAACCAGATCATGGAGCAGTATGGCATTGACCAGGATACCCTTCGCGAGCAGGCTTGGAAGAATACCAAGGAGCTTCATCCCTACAGCTTTAAGTCTATGGGGGATGTGATGAGAGAGATGTTCTCAGGAAATGGAATGGATATGCCCGATGATGTTTTTCAGAATCTTGACAGCAATCCCGGGGGAATGTACGTCCTCTCAAATGATGCAAAGTATAATGGCGCAGCATATCTTTGTGACAAGGAGACCCTTGGAAAGATCTCAGATATGATCCAGGATGACCTTGTGATTCTACCCTCAAGCATCCATGAGTGCATCGTGCTTCCATCAAAGATGTGTAATGATATGCAGTCACTCAAGGAGATGGTTGAGACTGTAAATGAGACCGAGGTTGCGCAGGATGAGATTCTTTCGGGCAATGTCTATAAATTTAATGGGCAGACTCATGAGATCAGCGTATACACCGGTGAGACTCAGAATATGAGTCAGGGAATGAATATGTGAGGAGGTGCCAGATGAAGGAAACGAGCAAGAAAAACGACAGCAGATTTGCTGCAGTGACTGTTAATTATGACAGTGAAAGACTCAGTGCGCTTTACAAATATATGGGGGATAAGAACATGTGCCTCGAGAATGAGATTGTGGATGTTATCGAGCATCTCTATGAGAGATATGTACCGCCTTCAGTAAAGCAGTACATCGATTTCAGAGCTATGGGTAACATGGATAACCAGTAGTTTTTGAAAGCAAAGGCAGGCGGGGCTGGTTGGATTTTGTTGACCAGCTCTGCTATTGGTTACAGGGAAAATGAGGGCAAAGTCGGGTGGGAATCAGTCAAAGTGGTCGGCTGATTTTTGTGCAGGTTAAAGGAGTGATATCAGTTGAAGGCATATCACTCCCTAAAACCTCCATCGGCAGTGCCGTTGGACTGATTTGGTGCTGATATCAGTTGGAGGGAAAATAGGGATTGAATGAGAATGATTTAGAGAAGAAAAAACTGGTGCGACGCTGCGTGAATCTTAAGCAGGAAACATATGATGAGATAGATGAATTATTGGTAAAATCACAGTCAGGGAACAGGAATGAATTCATAGAAAAAGCTGTGAAGTTTTATATAGGATTTTTGAAGACTGAGAGAACAGAAAGTTATTTGTTATCTACATTTACTGCGGTAATTCAGGGAACAGTAAACGGAGCGGAGGATAGAATTGTGGGGATGATTTATAAGCTGGCCGTGGAGCTGGCGATGCTTAATCGTATCGTTGCATATGATAGGAATTTTGCGGAGAGTGCTATTGACCAAATAAGAGAAATAGCAGAAAATGAAATAAAAAAAGATTTGTAGGTGGATGAGGCTATGAATAATGATAATAATATTGTGTTTCATTTAGTATATGGGGGATGTGAGGATCCGTTCTTCTCGGACAGGATAATGGTGCGAGCAAATAAAGAAAATGAACAAAAGTGGTGTGTAAACATTGCAGAATTATTGAAGGATGAGAAAGAAAGTGTAGGTAAACTTGTAAGAAAATTTATGTACGCGAATAACCTCAACAGTTTATACCCTTTCAACGAATTGAGTGAAGATGCTATGTGGGAGTGTGCATATTTCATTTACAATAATTCACTGATAGGACTAAAAGAAGACAAATCTTTATCTGAAATATGCAGAGACTTGCATTATCAAGATACAGATATTGATATATTTATTTTTTCCATCGGTGGAGCTTCATTTAATATTGAAAGGGGATATAAATTAATAATCCATTCAGACGAACAAATTCATAAAAATGATCAACCACATGTCCATGTTAATAAAAATGGTTGTACAGCGAGATATTATATATTAACTGGGGAAGTCATGAGGGATGATAAGCGTTCACAAGAAATGATACGAGATGAAAAGAATATAATAATCCCAGGGATAATTAAGAATAGAAATGATCTACTTAAGAATTGGAATTTAGCTATTGCAGGATATGAGGTGCCATGCTTAGATGAAGATGGAAATCAGTATTATCCGATGTCGTAAATTTATGTGCTATTAATACAAAATTGATCATTTATGTAATCAAAACTAATCTACTTGTGATAGTAATATAAGTTATAGTTAAGTGCATAATAACTGAAATCATATATGTTTCTGCAAAGGCAATTATGATTTTGCCCCAAGTTGAGGCAGAAATAAATGTTATGCATATGGCGTATAAAATGGTGGATGAAAAAGGTTGAGTTTACATTTGTAAGAATCATTAAACCAGTAGTTTACTTGACACAAAATAACAAAAAATATATAAATGTAACTATGTTTATTTGGATAAAGATGCTATTATAAATATGTGTATTAATACTTGACAAAGTGATTTTATAGTAATAATTTACTAAAAATAAACAAGGATCATATATATGAAGTTACAATGTCCACTGATGGATAATGAAATAAAGGGCTTCAAATGTGGAAATGCATCAATAGAAGCGCAAATTGAGGACTCGTATTATATTACCTTATTAAAACAGGCGTATGGGTATAAAATAGTAATTGACGGGATGCAAGTCGGTTATTACATGCTGTATTTTAAGGAAATAAAATTAGATATTATCAATAATATAATGGGTGATGACTATTTAAGTAATATGGTAGAGTATTACACTGCAGTTCATATAAGGTATATTGCTATTGATAAAAGGGTTCAAAATCAAGGAATAGGGACTATTGTATTTAAGGGAATTTTAAGTGAATTAATAAAATTATCTGAAAAGTATCCGATAAGAATAATTACATTAGATGCTTTGGCGAAGTATTATGAGTGGTATAAAAAAATAGGATTTAAGGATATACCTGGTAAAGAATCGGATGGAATAACGTATCCCATGTATATGGATTGTATGACGCAAAAGGATGCTGATAAGTTAGATGAATTTCAAGGGTCGCTTTGTTGAAAGGAGCTGAGTACATGATTGACACAGGAATAGTATTGAGCGGAGAAGCTGCAAATGAATTTCATAATATGATGATATCTGTTGATGTTGAATCTATAAATGCTAGAGATGCATTTATTTTGGATTCAAATAGCAGAATTGATGAGATGGGTATATTAACAATTGATATGCCTGAATTAGAAATTAATTTGGATGCATTGAGAGAGGACAAGCATAAGAGAGAAATAGTAACTAAGAAGGGTGAATTGTATTTAGATAGGATTCAGATAAGTTATACTAATCATGTTTCTGGTAGGGGTAGTTATGGAATATCAAATAATATGGCAAAGAGTATTTCATATTCAGTAGGTGAAAATGGAAGTAATATGTATACTGCTTCAGTGAAAGAAAACTTAGTGATTAAGTATGCTGCATAAAATGAGGAATAATATGAGAGAAAGTGATTTTCAGTTTACAAATCCAAGTGTAACATATGTATGTTTTAAGGAAAACCAATCTTTTAGTACAGAAGATGGGAAAGAGATAAATATTGGAACTAATATCAATGTAAGTAATTCTGTTATTGATGAAAATGAGAGAGTGGTAGTTCTTAAAATTGTTATTGGAGAAGAGTCGGAAGAATCACCTTTTTGTTTAGATATAGAAGTTATGGCACAGTTCAGATGGAATGATGAAATAGATAGCAGTAAGGTGGACTTATTTCTTAATCAAAATGCTCCAGCATTGTTGTTGTCATATGCAAGACCAATGGTATCTATGTTGACGAATGCTTCGCATTTCCCAGCATATAATATTCCATTTATTGATTTTACAGGAAAATAGTAACTGTATTTTGGAGGAATATGCCCAAGCTCATATTTAGAAGTAACTACTTCAAGAATGAGCCGGCAGTCCATAAATCAAATTACATTAAATATCTCGGCACGCGTGAGGGCGTTGAAATGAACCCTGACACGATGCTGAGATTTTTTTTTGAGGATAAGGACATGCACGGCAAGAAAGAAAATTACATAGATTACATTTCAGGGAGACCGGGAGTTACACTCAATGAAGGAGAGCAACACGGTCTTTTTTCATATCCGGGGGCAAGGATTAATCTAGAGCAAGTAATGGATGAGGTCGCCAATCATAAAGGGACTGTATGGATAAATGTTGTGAGCATGAAGAGAGAGGATGCTCACAGGCTGGGATATGAAAGCATAGAGCCGTGGCAGAATCTTGTGTGGCGGCACATCAACGATTTAGCGAGTAACTTCAGCATAGAACCGGACAATCTGCAGTGGTATGCAGCATTTCATAATGAATCGCATCATCCACATATACATATGGTGATTTACTCAAAAGATGAGCGGGAAGGATTCCTGCGTAAGGGAGGACTAAAGAATCTAAAGTCATCTTTTACAAATGATATTTTCGGAGATGAGTTGAAGATTCTATATTCGGCGAAGACTGAGCAGAGAAACGAGCTAAAGGAACAAGCAAGACAGAGCTTGCTTCAATCGCTGCATAAGCTTGGCGAATGCAATATTGATAATCCAACGATTGAGCAAATGGTCAGTGAGCTCGGAGAACATCTTAAAAATATCAAAGGTAAAAAGGTATATGGCTATCTTCATAAAAATATAAAAGATGAGGTAGACCGAATTGTAGATGAACTGGAGAAGATACCGGAGGTCAAGGAATGTTATGAAAAATGGATTGAGTACCAGAATGCAATAAACGGCTATTATCATGATAAGAATGAACAAAGCATTCCACAATCGCGGAATACTTCTATTCCATTATCGCGGAATAGTGAATTCAAGAGCATCAAAAATATGATTATCAGAGAAGCTATTAATCAGAGCAAATATCTGATGCCAGAACGTGGACATTCGTCAGATGAAAGTGGACATTCGGTTGATAAATATGGACATTCAGATGGGATTGTAATGTTTGATACAGCCAAATCTGCAGGACATTTGGCGAAGCAGCTCGAATCTATTTTTAATAGGCTGATTGGTGATGTTAAGGGTAATAATCAGGCTATATCTGATAGCAGAGATAAGCAGAAAGAGAATGAGAAGAAGATAGCACTCGGGCAAAGAGCTGATGACTCGGAGAGTAATGAGAATAGAAAGTATATGACTATGTAGGAAGGGGGGAATGCATTTGTTTTACACCGAAGAACAGATATGTGCTGTAAGGAATATTAGCATAAGCAGAATTCTGGATGATATGTCTGAAAGATATAAACGATGTGGTAGAGAGTATTATTGGTTGGCTCATGACAGTGTCAAATTTCATGATAATGTATGGTATCAGCACTCTTCTGGAACCGGAGGTTCACCTATTGAGTTTTGTGAGAAGTTTATGAATATGAATTTTAATGAGGCTATGGAATATCTGGCACAACGTTTTACTAATATTGATAATGTTGGTGCGGGACTTAACCCAACATTAAGAGAGCACAATAATCTGCAAAATATCAATCATGAAAATACATCATATAAGTTAACTCCGGTTATGCCGGATATGGTTAAAAATCCTATAAATGCGATTGAATATTTAACGAAGGAACGCGGTATCGATGAGACAATCGTTTCTTTTTTTGTTGGAGAACAACTAATAATGGAAACGGCTCAGCATCATAATGTTGCCTTCCTTGGTAAGGATAAGAATGGTGAGGTCAAAAATGTTCATCTGAGAAATTGTTTGTCGGGCGACAAAAAATTCAGGCAGACAGTTAGAAATTCGGATTCACACTATGGGTTCCATTTCTTTGGTAACGGAAATAGAGTTTATGTTTTTGAAGCTCCAATCGATATGTTGTCTTTTATCACCTTATATCCAAACGATTGGAAGCGAAACAGTTATATAACACTTAATGGATTATCAGGCAACGCGCTCTGTAGGGCTCTAGAAGAGAATAATAATCTAACAGACATAGTTCTTTGCCTTGATAATGATACAGCGGGAAATGAGGCTTGTAGGCGGTTAGAAAGTGATATGAGAGACAGGGGGTATAAGGGTGTTCAAAGACTAATAAGTATTTATAAAGATTGGAATGAAGATTTGTTGAAGCGGATAGAAGAAAGGGAGGTGAGTGCATGCCACCAATTACAATCTTACTGATTGTGGGTATTGCGTTTTCGGTATTTATTTCTGTGGTTAGCAATTTATCAAGCAACCAGAATCTCAGTAATATAAAGAGCAAAACTGTCGGAGATGGACAGCATGGAACGGCGAGATTTTCTACTGACAGAGAGATAAAGGATACTTATAAACAGATACCGTATGAAGTTGAAAAATGGAGGAATGGCGAGTGCAGGCCGACAGATCAGGGAATCATATTAGGTTCTTATGTAAGGGGAAAAAATACGACTGCGCTTGTTGATACAGGTGATGTTCATTGCCTTATGATTGGAGCGGCAGGCGTAGGTAAAACCGCTAACTTTCTCTATCCTAATATTGAGTATGCCTGCGCAAGTGGAATGAGCTTTCTTACTACTGATACGAAAGGTGATCTGTATCGTAATTACGCCGGGCTTGCAAAGAAATATTATGGCTATGATGTGGCGGTTATTGATCTTCGTAATCCGACCAAATCAGACGGAGACAACATGCTTCATCTTGTGAACAAGTATATGGATATGTATCTGAAAAACACAGATGACCTTGCGAGCAAAGCTAAGGCGGAGAAGTATGCGAAGATTACTTCAAAGACCATTATATCATCTGGTGGAGATTCATCTTCATATGGTCAGAATGCTTTCTTCTATGATGCTGCAGAAGGAGTACTGACTGCGGCTATTCTTCTTGTAGCTGAATTCTGCAAACCGGAAGAAAGACATATCATAAGTGTATTCAAACTGATACAGGATCTGCTGGCACCATCCACGACTAAGGGAAAGAATCAGTTCCAGATTTTAATGGAGTTGTTGCCAAGTGAGCATAAGGCAAGATGGTTTGCCGGGGCAGCACTTAATACTGCAGAGCAGGCAATGCAGTCTGTTCTATCTACAGCAATGTCCAGACTGAACGCATTTCTTGATTCAGAATTGGAGCAGATACTATGCTTCGATACGGCTATAGATGCAGAGAGTTTTTGCAAGAAAAAGACGGCCATATTTCTGGTGATGCCAGAGGAAGACAATACAAAGTATTTTATAATTTCACTTATTATTCAGCAGCTTTACAGAGAGATTCTAATGGTGGCTGATGAGAACGGAGGAAAACTTGATAACAGAGTTATATTCTTCTGGGATGAAGTTGGTACCATACCCAAGATTGAAAGTGCAGAGATGATGTTCTCGGCATCAAGAAGCCGTAAGGTTTCAATAATTCCTATTATTCAGTCGTTTGCGCAGCTTAATAAGAACTATGGAAAAGAAGGTGCAGAAATCATAATTGATAACTGCCAGGATACAATCTTTGGCGGATTTGCTCCTAATTCCGAATCGGCAGAGATTCTGTCAAAAAGCATGGGTAACAGAACTGTTTTGTCGGGATCTGTTTCAAAAGGAAAGGATCAGACTAATCAATCACTTCAGATGATTTCAAGACCGCTTATGTCACCGGATGAGTTAAAGAGTCTTCCTAAAGGTACATTTATTGTGTCAAAAACCGGAACACATCCTATGAAGACGCAGCTGAGATTATTCCTAAAATGGGGGATTACATTTGAGGAGCCGTATGTGGTGGAAGAGCGGGCAGCAAGAAAGGTTCAGTATGCAGATAAGCAGAAGATTGAAGAGGAAATAATTAGAAGATATCAGAGTTGTGTTGGAGAAGAGAACTCTGACAGCACGAAGTCTGTAGGGCATGGTGCATGTGAGGATAATACTATATACGAATACGATACAGCTAAGCATTCTTCTATGCCGCTGTATGCGGTTCAGCTTGCAAAGCAGAGCGATGGAATAAAGAATGTAATCAAGGGATAAATATATGGAGAGGACATCAATTTATTCGGCTGATTTGCCAGAAAGAGACAAGGTTGTATATCTGTATCTGAAAGAAAGATGTGGCAAGAAAAATGAGTGTTTCCCTGCAATGAAAACCATTGCAGGGGATCTTGGAATATGTAAAAGGACTGTTATCAGGGCAGTTAATGATTTGGTCAATGCAGGTATGATATCTACCGAGCAGCGTTGGCGTGAGAATGGCGGAAAAAGCACTTTAATATATAGGATTGAGAAGTAAATGTTTGTTATAAGTGTCACCAGGTAGGTGACCGTACTGTCACCAGAATGTTAATCTATACACTTTAAATTACATACAGAATATAAATAATATATGGATTAAGAAGGTTTTATATAGCAATTTATAAAATGGATATTAATGATATAATGATATTAAGGGGGTATGGATTGTGGACAATTTGGTGTCAATATAGTTAGTTATCCACTATCCTCAATAGTTTCTGATATCTGTCTTGTGGTCATTCCCTTGGTGTACATTGAGATGATCTTCTGATCAATGTCAGAAATATCCTTCTGACGTTTTTTAACCACTTGGGGTTCGAAAGATGACTTACGGTCCTGAGGTACTTCAATCTCCATGGATCCGTAACTGCTGTTCACACGCTTTAACTTATAGCCATTGCGATAGTCATCACTGTCTGAGCGTTCAGATCGGCCATAGCCCAGATGGTCATCCATTTCGGCTTCCATCATTTCTTTAATGGTTCCACCGAGCAAATCCTTGAGGGCATCCTGGATATCCTCTGCGCTCTGAATGTCGTACTCTTCAAGCAGCTGATGGATAATGCTCCTCTTACCCTCGGTCATTTGTACTTTGTGTACTGGTTTCTTTTCTCTTGCCATAATAAAAGGCCTCCTATGATTATTTTATCATAGAAGACCTATCATTCTTAATTTACAGAAAAACTTTCATACACTCAAATAACCTGATTCTTATCTGTATTCCCTCTAAGTAATGCAAAAAGCAAGTACAATCTTTAATACCTTAAACTATTTATCTACAATCACTAATTCATCAGGCTCAACATATATCCATGTAGCTATTTCATTAATTATGACATTATAAGCATAATATGGTCTGTATATACCTTTACTATCAAAGGTATATATCACATCAGCTCCTATAATATCTATGCTCTCGATTGTCTCGTTTTCTATATAGCCGCCAGAGAATTCACCTTCTCTTATTTTTTGAACTGCAGAATATATACTCTGCAGTTCAATATCAGAATATTTCACTAACTTATGCAATGTATATTCAATGCCATATACTCGACTACCCTTTGTTTGTCGGAGAGTAACTCCGCCCATAATACCTATATCAGCAAAATTATTCTCGCCGGCTGTGTAACATATTACATAATCGCTCCCGTGGTTTTCGATATAAAAATCAAGATTGTCAGGTAACTCAATTCCTTTTGAATACAAGAACTTGTAGGTATCTTCCTCACTTAATTCATATAAATTTTTTTCATTTGAAGACAGTACAATATTATTCATTCTTAGGTCTCTATTCTTTATACCTACATTACCAAGGCATGCCGAACCACTATATATGTACCAATATTCAAATGATGTATCAGGAAGATTATATAATCCTCTATTATTGCCGTTTATTTTATTACCTACCGATATGAGCTTAAAAATACTATCTGAATCTTTATATATTTTTGCACTAACAGATTCGTCAGATAATTCTGCAGATAAAGATACCGATACCCTACGATCATATTTTTTGTAGAAAAAATCTATGTTTCCATATGGCTTTGTAAGATAAAACACCAAAATCACAATATTTCCTATTACATAGACAATTATTGGAAGCTGATATATGAACACTCTGTTTCGGTTTCGCTTACGCAATATCAACCTATATAACCCATATCCAATAAATGCACCTATAGAATTATTTATGCAATCATCAAATTCGAACGGTGCGGCTTTCCCTAAATATTGTACTGTCTCAATAAAAAAGGTAAGTATAACTCCGCTCAAATAGACCATCCACGATTTAGCTTTATTCTTTGTGCAAAGAGGTAGAAGCACACCAAATGGCACAAAAAGAAGCACATTAAGATATATATTCATCCAACATACTACGTTTACCCTTAGATATGCTTCCTCATATGATTTACCCGGTGCAATAATTCCATCATACAGATAAGAACGATTGACTTCGCCATACGATCTGCTTAACAAAGTCACAATCAGTAATGCGGTCATATATAGGATTCCCAATGTAAAGATCCATATTTCCCGTTTCATCTTCAATATCCCTTTTTTATAAAGAATTGAAAAAAGCAATATTGAAATACTACCAATTATTGATATAATGGCTATTTTTCTAAATAGTATTGAAATTGCAATCATATAATCCCTTTTTACAATTTAATGAGCATTGCTTACAGGATATAGCATTCCGGATCCAGTTACTGTATCAGTAAATATACCTTTAGTAAACTTTAAGAAATAGTATTTTCCACTAGCAGTCCCGGAATATGTAATTACATGCAACTGCCCATCAGCATTTATTGTATAACCTTGACTATAACCATCTGGTCCTATTAATGTAACAGTGAATGATTTGACTGTGGAAGGTGTTGTGGCTTGTATATACATGGTTAATACATTTCCACTTGCTCCCACAGTAAATGAGCCAGATTGCATTGCTGTGTTAAATGAAAATGAAAAGCTTCCATCGCTTTGAATCTCATCAACAATCTCTTCAACAAATACAGAATCCTCACTTGCGGCTTTGCCATCTATCTTCATACCAGATATGAACATACATGCAACAATAGATAATGTTAAAACTTTTCTCACTGCTTTCATCATAAATCAACATCCTTTCTTAAAAAAACGCCATCTTTCCCGCCAAACCCCAATGCATCTTCTATTATGCCAGTGATAATCTTTGGTAATAATACATCTAAAAAACTTTTATGCATTTTGTAAATTGGTCAGTACTATACTGGTCATACATATGCTAAAGTAACTCCTTTTTATTTCACTAGCATAGTCTGATAATATTCCTCAAAACATACGATTTCTATATTATTTCTTATAATGACCAATTTCACTCTCCAAATGACAGATTGGGTCTGCCGTCATCATATTGATATCTTTGTCAACGATGAGTTATAATTATAAACATTGAATATGAATTAACAGCTAATGAATGGTACAAATCAAACAATCCTCTGAAAGGTATTAAATATGTCCATCAAAATAGTATTGTTAATATGTCTTTTGATTGAAGCAATAGCATTATACCTATACAACAAATTTCTCGTAGCTCCCAAATACAGCAATATTATTCGTATTCCAGCATATATTGTTTCTTATAGCTCATTGTTTTTGTTACATTCCTTTTCAAATATTTCCGGCGTTATTGCTAATATACTGTTTTTCACGATATTCAATTTTTTAATCATCAAATTTCTTTATGAGACAAACTTCGTATCTGCCTTTATACAGACATGCCTCCTGACATTTTTATCAATAGCATCCGAAACCATAACGGGTTATTTATGCAATGCTCTGTTTATATCAGAGTTCTGGAACCACTGGAATGCTGATAACAATTTATTTGCATTGTCCTTCTCTGTATTCATATATGCAGTACTTTTATTCTGTGTTGCATTTCTGCAAATACGCCTGCGCGACAAGGAAATATCTGCTAAAAAGGAATTCGTAATAATACTAATCATATGTGCCTGCATTACTATTGTCCTCACAATAGGCTTTGCCGGTTTACTGATCGACAATCCCTCTCCAAAGCAAATTAACGGTATATTAATCTGTTTGTTTTTGCTGATGGCAATACTTACCCTTGTTATTCTTCTGTATATTTTTATGCGAAAAAACAGTCACATTAATTCCTTAAAATTACGGCAGTTACAATTTGAAAAAGATACCTTATCACTTATCGAAGAAATAAAGAACCGAGAAACGGATCAACGAATACTGATTCATGATATAAAGAATCATCTTCAATCCATATCCTGCCTTTCCAGTGATGAAAAAGCCGTGAAAGAATACATATCCGCTCTTTATTCATCGCCAGCCTTAGTACCTACTGCAAAATACTGCAGCAATGATTTCCTTAATGCGATATTGTCCAGGTATTCACAAACCGCCCAAGAGAATGAAATTGAGTTTAATATTGAAACTGTTAATGTATACCTTGATTTTATTTCGACATACGACCTTACAGTAATCTTTTGTAACCTATTGGATAATTCAATCGAAGCAGCAATCAAATGTTCAAATCCATATATAAACATAATTATTACATCAGATACAGATAAGAAGATAAGTATCATAAAAATATCTAATTCCTGTCAGTCAACACTGAATCGAAACCTATCCATAGGTACAACTAAGCCTAATCCGGAAATGCACGGATATGGACTCATTAGTGTAAAAAATGTAATAGAAAAAATCAATGGACACATACAACAATACACTGATGATATTAACCAGCAGCATAACACAGTAGTAATATTCAGTTGGGGATTCTATGAGAATACTAATTTGTGATGATGATCGTCTATTTGCAGACAATCTTAAAGAAATCATAACTACATATTTCAACAAAAAAAACATATCGCTCCCGGAGATAGCTGTTTATTATTCCGGTGACGATATGCTAAATGATACATTAGCTAAAGACATAGTTTTTTTGGATGTAGAAATGCCAGGAGTTGACGGTATTTCTGTTGGGAAAAGAATTATGGCTGAAAACAATAAATGCATAATTATTATGATTACTTCATATTCTGAATACCTGGATGATGCTATGCGTTTCAACGTGTTTAGATATATCAGCAAGCCATTAGATACCAAACGTCTCTATCGAAATCTTGATGATGCTTTGGTTTCTTATAGTCAAAATCAGGAAAAGAGAATTACTTTTGAATGTAATCATGAAACTGTCTTATGCAATACTTCGTCTATATTGTTTATAGAAATGGAAGGGAAAAAAGTTAACATATATACTACTAATAATAAATATTCTATTTATGGGACTATAAATGCTTTTGAGGATATGCTTCCAAAATCATTATTCTATCGTTCCCATAGAAGTTATATTGTTAATCTTGCGCATGTGGTGGAATTTACCCAAGACACAATACACTTAGATAGTAAACATTCAATATACTTATCAAAAAGAAAGCATAATGATTTTAAGAAGCATTGGCTCATTTATCTAAAAGTCAGTAAATAGCTTGCTGTATAATTAAAAGATAGGAAACAAAAAGTGATTAACTGGTTATCCAGCTAATCACTTTTTTATTACTGATTTTTACTTTGAGATTTTATTCGCCATATTATTCGTTCAATAACAACATTACTCTCGCTTGAAGCAAACCAGCAACCTCTTCTGCAGATTTTTCTCCAGAAAAGTAGCTTTCTGTTTCATCATTAACGATTCCTTTAATCGCTATTGTTTTGCTGTAATTTTCCATTTTGATTATCTCATATAATATTCCTCCCTTTTTGTTTCATTGACATAGTTCGCTATTATTCCTCAAAATATACGATTATGAAGGTGCGAAATATCCTTATTTATTCTCATTAAGATATAGCTGAACCCTACTTTGAATAATCACTTTAACTTCTTCAATACTTTTATCGTTGGTAAAATATTGTTCTGTTTCTTCGTATATTATCTCTCTAATTACGTCCGTTTTTTTCGGAAGATACCTTGCATCATTGTATATACATACCAATTCTTCGACAAGTTCATCGTCTAATATCATATTGGTAACGCCTTCTTCTATCATTCCAATAATATATTGAGCCTCATCCAAAAACACTTCTCTGTTAACGGGGTTGCCTACATAGTTTTGCCCGTTCTTTGACATAACATATGACAAAAATGCCCAGGCCCCATCAATGTTATCAGAATTAGAATTGATCATAACATCATGTCCATCATGGTAAACAGGATGATTGCCGTCATCAAAGAAATAATCGATTACTATATTCCCCTGTAGTTCAGTACTCTCTCGGCTCTCATATATTCCGGTTAACGTATACAAATAACTCATTATAGGCTCGTAACCATTTATTCCATCATCTGCATATCGCTTTGACACCTTAAGCATTTTATCGAATAATTCGCTTGAAAAATCGCATGTACCGTTTTCCCAATCAATAATTCCCCACAAATCCTCAGACCCACATAGGAAATAGTCCAACACACTACCACCATCCTGTCCAGCATAAATAAACGCTGCTTTCTCTTCATACTCAAGAAGTGCATCCAGATATTCATCTATGGTTATATCGTTGCTATCAATAACATCACTCTTTACGGCAACCGATACAACGTCAATACTTGGACATAGTGCATATATTCCGCCTTCGTAAATATAATCTGCATACCCCGGAAAATATTTCTCTGAAGTAATTCCGTAATATGTCATATATTCCGACATATCCACAAACACTCCCTCATCTAGCATTGACTGAGTAACATCAATCAAATCGCCATAGATAATATCAGGGCCACCTCCTGCCCCAATCTCAACCAGCAATTTCTGCATAGCATCACTGCGATCATATCCATTGACATATTCAACCAACTCTACATAGTATTTATCGCTAATCGAATTAAAAGAAGTAATCAAATAATTCCATTCATTATAGTAATTCTCGCTCCCCTCCGGAACACTTATAGCTAATACAACTATTTGACGTTCAGCCTTCTCTGTTTCATCTATATCTATAAAAAATTCTTCGGGGATGATTGTAAATTTAGAAGCGTCAAAATCACCATCATTGGCATAATATCCATCCAGCGGCAACTCCGTTTTATCCTTCTTACCACATCCTCCAAAAATCAAAATAATTAGCAATAAAAAAAATAGCTTCCCACCAATTTTATGGTTATTCAACATATCGGTCCACCTACTCTAATACGGTATAAATCCACACTCGCATCTATTAGTGCTCGAATTAACATTATGCGGTTCGCTTATATAAGCATCTTCAATAACTGAATAACCGCAAATACCACATCGTAATAACACTTCAGCATGTTTTTGATGACTCCTATTATCCGCATAAGGATACCCATAAACTCGCAAAACATATCTTTCCGAATATACATGGGATCCATTTGAGCACATTGCCTCTGCCTTTTTAGGCGTGCTCAAAATTCCAATTGCAATTATTCCAATAGCCAAAATAATTGATAAAATCACTCTTGAGATTTTCAATATAAATTTCACCAGCACCTTTCATTTATGTAACAATGTAATTATTTCATTTATAAGCAACGGATATTGTAATATTGCCGTCATCACACTTCCCAATATTAGCCATTTTGCAGCATCATCTTTCCCACTCAGCCAAAAGGTAAGTTCGATTATGCCAATGATAAGATTCAACAATATTACATCTAAAATTCTTTTATGACCTTTCGATAATTTGGCCAATATTGCACTGATTAAACATATGCTAACAAAGCTAGATACAAGAAGTGCCAAAATTATACCCTTACCACTTATCATCTTTCCTACCAGGATGATATCAATCAAGAAAAAGAATGAAACGATATAGCAAGTTCCTTCCTTTGCAAAATGATACCCACCGCATACTCTCCGCAATAACGAAAATGATATTAACAACACAAATCCCTCATAAGTTATCTGTGTCACAAAGTTGATAGGTATCATCATAATAAAGGGAAGAGTCATAATCCATACAATTTCCATAATATAACTGTATTTATCGTACTCTTCCCGTTGTATTGCTTTGTTTTTGCTCAGCCACTCCAAAACTGCATTAATTATTCTTCTTTTTATCATTGCTTAATAAAGCTTCCGGTTTTACAGGCTGATACATAATTGCTGTATGCCTTTCTCTCTCTTCGCTTCTAACGACCACATCAAGAACAGTCCTAACTACTTTCGCAATCTTTTCTTTATTCATCTGATTAACTCCTTTCTTTATTTATTTCATTGGCATAATTCGATACTATTCCTCAAAATATACAATTTCTATACTTTTTCGCCTATTGTCACAATTTACTCTCTAAATGACAGACATTATGATATATAGAAAAACACATAATGTTATTCAGAAAATATAATGTAATATTTTATTAAAATATTCACTTATACAATTGATGTTCTGTTATACATTCTTCTATTGCATTTATCCTATTGATATCCTTATCAATAAGGAGTTATAACTATGAACACAAAATGTGATTTAACAGACAATGAATGGCACGAAATAGGCAATCGAATAAAATCAAGAAGAAAGTCTGTCGGTATGAAACAGAGTGAATTAGCTGAAGTTATTGGCATTTCTACAACACATATGTCAAGCATAGAAAACGGCAAACAGCATCCGAGTCTCTACGTTATCATCAAGATAAGCGAATGCCTTAACACTACCCCTGACTATTTTCTTCTAGGACAGATTCGTACTAATAATGTTCCTATGAATATCGTTGATTCGCTCAAATTGTGTGATGAAAATGACCTCCCGTTAATTAATTCGTTAATTGAATGCGTTCGAAAATATAGAGACTAGGCTCACTGAATATTTCATATTATATAATCATGCACTTAGCACACAAATAACATTCGCTAGTTATTCGCGTTTGGTTATAACAAGTAGCAACTTGCATATGCATTGTTAAATACAGAGCCTACTATGCCAATTTATACTTATATAAATTGGCATAGTAGGATTTCGGACGCAGTAGAGTAGATAGAGACATTTAGAAAGTACGGCTTCATTTGTAAAGGGGCTAATACAGAAACGTTCTGTTTTAGAAAACTAATTGATCTGAGAATTCAGAGAGCAGCAGGGAGAGGTTGAAAAGAAAAATGAGAAGCCGATGACGAAGAGGATGATTATGGCAATATAATTATAGAAGAAAGGTAGCGCTCTGGCTTTATGCTAGGGCGTTATTTTGGTGGAAAAAATACATGACTGTTGGTATGATATATATTGGGTGGATTTCGAACAAGGAGATGAAGGATAGATGTACATTAATAGAATTATTGAGGAAAATATTGGTCCGATTGAGAATGCTCAGATGGTGATGCCATTCAATGAAAAGTGCCCAAAGCCGGTTATTATTGTTGGGGAGAACGGAACAGGAAAATCAACCATTATTTCTAATATTGTAGATTCGTTTTATGAAATTGCAGGTACAGCATATTTAGATGCTAGAAAACAAGGGAAAACGGTTGGATATGAGTATTATAAATCAATTACGCCAATAGAAATCCATGCTGGAAAACAGTATCTGTGTTCATATATAAAATATGAGGATGAAGATAGAGAATTATCAGCAATTGAGTATGTGTTTAAGAGCGGTATGCTAGATGCAAATGAATTTAAGAGTAGAATAGGTATTACTTCGCAGATAGCATGGAAAAAGGATGAGAATTTTAAACACACTACAGTTGACAAAGAAAATGCAGAAAAATTTCTTGAACAAGAAATATTATGCTATTTTGGACCAGATAGATATGAAAAGCCATTCTGGATGGGGAAACAATATTATGAAACTATGGAATATGAGCATATAACTGTAAAGCCCCGCTTTAATGGAGAGATGGAATTACCAATTCTAATCAATGGTATGACAGCTAAAACATTACAATGGCTTCTTGATGTAATAGTTGATTCGCGCGGTGATATAGAATCAGATGGAAATGGAGGTGTAAGATTAGAAAATGTTACACCTAATGATGTCATGAGTCTTGGAGTGGCACGTAAAAACATTGAAAAAATAATGAGTAATATTATAGGTGAAGACGTGTACTTCGGATTGAATTTCAGAAGTGCTCGTGGTTCGAGATTTAATATAAAAAGAAAAAAAGATAATTCACTTCTAATACCATCTTTGGATTCTCTTTCTACAGGACAAAGTGCGCTATTTAATATGTTTGCTACAATTGTTCGCTATGCGGATACAGTTAATATTAATAATAGTATTCATTTATCAGATATAAAGGGAATAGTTGTTATTGATGAAATAGAACTTCACCTACACTCATCATTACAGCGTGAAGTGTTACCAAAGTTAATTGCGTTATTTCCTAAGATTCAATTTATTATTACAACCCACTCGCCTCTTTTTTTATTGGGAATGGAGGAGGAATTTAGTGAGGATGGTTTTGAAATCTATCAAATGCCGGGTGGAATTAGAATAAATGCAGAGAGGTTTTCAGAGTTTCAAAAGGCGTATACATATTTAACAAATACACAACAATATGAACATGATATTTACGAAGCAATTAAAATGAAACAAGATAAAATGCTAGTAATTACTGAGGGAACAACTGATTGGAAACATATGAAAGCAGCATATAATGCGTTATCTCAAATGGAAGAATACAAAGACATTTTTTCAGGGTTAGAATTTGAGTTTCTTGAATATGAACCTAAAAACAGTTCAAAAGGAAATGGACCGAGGTTAGAGATGGGGAATACTCAATTATGTCCTTTATGTGAGAATATGGCTAAAATCATACAACCACGGAAAACAGTTTTTATTGCTGATAGAGATCATCCTGGAACTAATACTAAAATGGAAGGGAAAAATGATGAATTGTATAAAAATTGGGGAAATAATGTATATTCATTTACTTTGCCGGTTCCTTCTAATAGAACAGAAACACCAGAAATATGTATAGAGCATTTGTATCCAGATAATATTATTAAAACTGAAATAGAAACAGAAAATTCTAACATTAAACGCAGATTGTATATGGGTAATGAGTTTGATAGTCGTGGATATGCAGCTGATTTAGGAGTATTTTGTGAGAAAAAAACGGTATGTGGACCAGGAAAAATTAATATTATTGAGGGTTCATCTGGAGAGAGGGTTACGTTATTAAGTGATGAAAATGTAAACGTCGCGTTACCTAAAATGACATTTGCAAATATGATATTAGAAAAAAAGGTTCCTTTTGATAACATTGATTTTTCTAGTTTTATTGCAATATTTGAAGTGCTGAAAAAAATAATTAATGATGAGTCTGTTTAAGCCCAAAATCCTTAGTAGTAACCCAATCCCATTTTACTACTAACAGGTAGTAATTGCTAAATTCTGCTCTGATTTGCAATATTCACACATTTCAAAGCAAATAATAAAACACCTAGAAACACTAGCAAAACTGGGCGTTTCAGGGCAAGAAGGAGTAAATTAATACTATGATAAAAGTCTTATTTATCTACCACGGCACTCCAGTTTTACTATAAATCATACCTTTGTAAACTTGGGCAAGACAGGACATGATATGGCGAAAAGCCTTGCAAATACTACGGTTTCGACTACTAAGGGACATAGGCAGAATGGGGATAAAGGCAAATGTGTTGGGAGTATTCCTTAGTAGTAAAAGACTACTTAAGGACTTAAACTTAAGCAATATATTGCATATATAGCGGCTGATTCGTTAGGTGTTACGGGTTAGCCGCTTTTGTTAGTAGTAGGGATTGGTAGTATAAGGTTGTGATCTGGCAGGGTGACCGATGGGGTGACTGTTAGGGTGATAGATAAGGTGGCTGAGAATTAAATAAAATTCGGCAAAATCGTATAGGACCGAAATGTTTAAAATATATTATTTGGATATATTAAGATCAGAGGTGAATAGAAATGTCAAAGAAACGAGTTTTTTCTGGTACTATTACAGCAAACAAGCAGAAGTGTGAGAACTGTGATAATAAAGATAAATGTACACACAATGACCAAATTATAACTGCGTTTAGCATTCTTTTGGATTGTGAAGGTTTCTATTATGTTTTCCGAAAACTAGAAAAACTGGATGAAAAACCAAAGCTATGCGGTGATGTAGAAAAGTTAAAAAAAGAAATGGAAGAATATGAAAAAGCCCATGAGAATATACCTTTTCTTTCACCACCACTGGTTACTAATGGAGCTCTTGCATTAGAACTAGCTATGAAATTTCTAATATTTAAGGAAAATAAAGAATTTGAATGTGGACATAATCTTGAGGTGCTTTTTTCACAAATACCAGATGTACATAGTAAATTGTTGAAGGAAAAAATATATAAAGAGGTGCATCAAAACGAAGAAACATTTAATGCTAATATAAAAAATATAGCAAATCTGTTTATGGATTACAGATATTTTTTTGAACATGAGAGCGTTGGATATTCTAATTTCTTTACAGATCTCGTACACATAGTGTGCGATTATGCACTATCAATGAAAGAAGATTTGAGTAATAGGATTGATGAAATGGATTAGGTTAGTAAACTTGTAAAATTTCACTTTTAAATAATGTTTCACCAAAATGGTGAAAATGGTATTAACAGTGAAAATATGTATTGAAAAAAACAAATTTCATTGTTATAATTAATTTCACCAGAATGGTGAAAGAGGTGATAAGTGTGAAAAAGACATTGACTGTAGATGTTTTCAAGGATTTTGTTGAAAAAATTTCCATTGTTAAAAAGTGCAAATTAGAAAAAAACAATGAAGCTGTAATAGAATTAAATAATGGGAATAAATGTACAGTGCTTCTTGCTGTTGCGGCTGAAGGTTACCCGAAACAAGTCTTAGATATAATTGCTAATATAGATTCAGATTTGTATCGTGTGATAATAGCTCCGTATATCAGTGAACAAACCTCTCGTATATGTAAAGATGCTGGTGTAGGATATGTGGATTTTGCAGGAAATTGTTTTATATCGTTCGATTGCCTTTATATAGATATTAAAGGCAATAAAAATGAAAATATATCTAAAAGAGGATTAAAATCAATATATGAAAGGTCATCAGTTGTTTCTTCTGTTATTCTTAGAATAATGCTGGAGGATGTGAGTAAAGCATGGAAAATGAAAGATTTAGCGGAAGCAGCTGGATGTAGTATTGGACAGGTTGCTAAGGTTAAGGAGTTTCTTTTAAAACAAGCTTATATAGCGAAAACATCTAGTGGAATTAGAATAATAGAACCAAGCACTTTGCTGAGTGATTGGGCAGAAGTGTACGACAATAATAGCGAAGAAAAGATTGCTTGTTATTCATTAGACAGTGTATCGAAACTTGAGGCGAAACTAGCAAAGATGAAGGACGATATAGGCGTTGAATGTATATTGACTGGATTTTCAGGCGGTTCTAGGTATCAGCCTGTAGTTAGATATCAAAAAGTGCATGCGTATGTTGATGATATGAATCTTGAAAAAGCTATAGATTATCTTGGCCTTAAGAAGGTAGAAACTGGAGCTAATGTGATACTAATGCTTGCATATAATGATTGTGTTAAGCAGGGTGCAAAACTTAAGAAAGGTAATATGGTTGCATCGCCGGTCCAGTTATATTTGGATTGTATGAGTATCAAGGGAAGAGGAGAGGAAATGGCGGAGGCCATACTTGAAAGGGAAATTTGCAAATGATACATGATGAAGATTTAAAGAGTAGCGTCGACTATTCTGAGGGACAAAAGAAAGCAGCACACAGAGTGCTTGTTGAATTAGTTAATTTATTTGGTGAGTACCGTGATGATATTAGAATTGTTGGCGGTTGGGTTCCGGATTTAATGTTTCCAAATGAGGATCATGTAGGTAGTGTCGATGTAGATGTTTTAATCAATCATTTGACATTAAAGGATTCTGGTTACCAGACAATGGCTAAGATATTACTTAAGAATGGGTATGAGGAGCATCCTGAAAAATATTTTTCATTTATCAAAGCTGTAGAGATAGATGGAGAAGAGTACATAGTTGATGTTGATATTCTTGCAGGAATGTATGGTGGCACTGCTTTAAAGAAAAGAAGTCAGCATGTGCAGGGAGTGAAAGCACTGAAAGCCACAGGTGGTAATTTTGCATTTGAATTTCCGCCTCAGCAAGTAAAAGTTGAAGCCGAAAGAGTAGATGGAGCCATTGATACAGCAGTTGTAAATGTGGTTGCTGTTGTTCCTTACATAATAATGAAAACTGCAGCTATGGGAAGAGGGAAGGCTAAAGATGCTTATGATATATATTTTATAATTAAGCATTATGTTGGAGGGCATGATTCTTTGGCAGAAGAATTCAAGAATGTTTCTGATAAGCCAATTATCCAAGAAATGAAACAGAAGTTGCAGGAGAAGTTTGCGTCAGAAAAACACGCAGGTCCGAAGGATGTAGCAGATTTTGTGGATTTGATGGATGAGGATGAAATTGAGATGATAAAAAGAGATGCATATGAGCAAGTCAATGCATTGTTAAGTAAGATTTAATGACAATTTTCTGCGTGTTCTGGTGAGAATATAGGGTTTGGAGAGTGAAAAATTGAACAACGAAATTCATACAGAAGAATATTATATTGCATCAATAGATTTGTTAGGTGTTAAAAATATTATATATAGCGATGGAATGGACCATCATCTTAATAGCATCAGAAAAATATATAAGAGTTGGACACAAATATTTAATGACAGTTATTTTAAGAATATTAGAATAAAATTTTTCTCTGATAATATGGTTGTTGCAATAAATGCTGATTGCCCTATGGCTGCGGACAGATTGCTTGAATCAATAGGTTGGATTTGCTCTCATCTACTAAAATGTGGATATAAGCCTAGGGGAGGTGTCTGTAAAGGCAATTTTTACATAGATGACATATTTGTATGGGGATCGGGTTTAGTTGATGCATACTTGTTTGAAAGTAAAAAAGCTATATATCCAAGAATTGTTCTTTCTGATGATGTGGTAAGTGCGGCAAGTAAGCATCTTTCGGATTTTCAAATATATAAAGATACTGATGGAGAAGTGTGTCTAAATTATCTAAAAGCATTTGGTGGAAATAAAGATGGTTGGATTTCTGATATAGAGGAAATGCAGTCTGTGTTTAATCAAGAATTCCAAAATTATAATGAAAGAGCGCATGATAAAGTATTATCAGAAGAAGACAAAAAAATATATGATAAGTTGTTATGGTTAATGCAATTTTTGGAAGAAAATTTAATTTTTTGGAAACAGTATTAAGGATGTATATACAAAGAAGATAAAAGGATGGAAGTGACATATAAATATGCAAGAAGTTTCAGAGTTTAATATTTTTGCAAAAAGTTATTGGAGTTATTATTTGGAATTAGAAGAACAAATTGTACTTTCAAAGAAATATGTAGAATTTGATGAAACTAATCATAAAACATTTTCAAGTAATTATTTACTTTTGATTCAGGCGATATGTAGTGAAATTGATGTTGTAGGGAAAGCACTTGCTAGTTCTTTTTCTGAAGATTTTGCTAAAGAAAAAGGTACTAAGCCTATAAATCGTTGGTGGTATGAATTGCAGGATAAGTTGCCAGATATTGATAAGGTTGTTAAATTTGCTGATTCATACGAGATATCACCGTGGGCAAATTATAGAGTAGAAAAAAAGATTTCGACATATACTGATAAGAATGGGAAATTAAAGGAAAGAACTAATTACAATTTAGCAGTTAAAGACGATAAAAAAACATATGAAACACCTAAGTGGTGGAATTCTTATAACAAGATCAAACACCATAGAACTGATTTTGATGGCGATGAAGTAAATTATAAGAAAGCAAACTTGTTAAATTTATCAAATTCAATTGCTGCTTTATTTACATTGGAAACTGAGTATATGAAATTGATAGGTACATTGGAAGAAAGAGCATCTATTTCTCAAAGTCAACTTTTTGAAATGGAAGATGTAACTAATCAGCTTATTAAGAATATGTTTGAGAAGTAGGCAATGCAGATTACTATTGTGAAAGTTGGTATGAAAGTTACTTGTGTAAGGTGACTGAGTAGTTTGCAGTAGTATAATTGATGCTGATAATAAAGAAATTGTGCACTAAATATAATGGCGGACGATTTGGATATTTAAAATATATCTTTAGGGTAAAAAATGTATACCTTGTAGCGACATTTTGTGAATGTATGCTACAAGGTATTTTTATGTGTGTATGCGTAGTCTTCAATCAGAGCTCTGGTCGAGGATTGATTTACAAAGAGTCATGTTTTAGTACCGCCCAAAACAAGACCGCAGACGGTATACGCTACAATTTCAATTAGGAAGAATACCTAAAAGAATTTCTTGCTGATGGAGAGTCATATAGATAACTAGGCAAGTGAGCGGGGACTCAGAGTCTTCATAATAGGTTGTAAGAACATGGTAGCCATTAACAATCATAGTGGGGATAGAAGGCACTGGCGTTATTTACAGGGTTATTTAGACGGCAAAGTGAACTGTTTTAATGTCGTATTACTATATAAAATATCTTATGGACGTGTATTTTTTCTATGATTATATGCAATGCCTATCAAAGTCAGAACGAAAAAAATAATCCAGAAAGATTGAGGCAAGTAGATGGTTGTAAGGAAGAAAAACTATCTGAATGAATAAGAACTAACAAAAAGATAATTTCATTTATAAGATTATTGATTTGTTTAACGGATGTATCAAATAAACCATTGATATATGGTTGTATTGAAATCTTATATGCAAACACAGAATATAATGCAGATTTATTTGGGGATATATAATATAATAAAAATTTGTAAGCTCGTAACTTTTACGCCATCCCAATATGTTCCCAATGGAAGTGATCATTATGCATGCCATGATGATTCGCATCAAGTAGTTGGTCAAGAATTTGACAAGGTTGTTATTATTCTTGATGATATCTTTAGGGACAATGAAATGGGGGAGTTGGAAGGGCGAGAGCCCCCTAATCCAGATATTTGTTTTTATAGGTTCTTTTATAAAAACAAGAATAAGGGAGAAGTTGTGTATCATAGTACTGAATAATCCAATTATGTTTGAAAAAATGTTGAAGATTAAAGATTATTCGCTTGGTGATTAGTAAGCTATATGGAAATAATAAAAATTAATAATAAGATATATGTTGAAAAATATGAATATGCTGACAAGGACAGATTTCATAATATTTGTGAAATGTCACAGGAGATGAACTATTGGGCATTAGAAAGTATCTGGAATAAAGGAATCGAAGTATGGCTGATATATAAGAGGTCATTTTTTAGATGTAATAATGTTGGATTTATTTCTATAATTAATTGCGATAGATTGTTGGGAAAAGAAAGACTAATAATGGATATGTTCAGAATCCCGACAGAATATAATGGTATTTTTATCAATGATATGAGAATAAGTATATTAGATAGGAACAGAGGGATAGGCACCAAAGTGGTTAATATATTATTAGAAGAAGAAAAAACATATTTATTAGAGCCGGTAGAAGACGGAAAATGGTTTTGGAAAAAGTTTGGGTTTGTTGAAAAAGGTGGATTTGAGATTAAAAAAAGAAGATAACGTATTAATTTGTATTATGGTTAAACATTTTATAACAGAGAGTTACTAGTTAAATTTAAGTCTTTGAAGTATTGCATCGAACTTAATATGACTAAGGTGAAAGAGATTCTTGGAAGACAATAAAGAGATAGAATCTGTTTGTGATTTAATATCAAATAATTATGAATGTTTTGCTCCTAATGTAGATATTCAATTACAGAAGAGAATCAGTAATAGATGGAAGACTTCAGAAAGGCACAGGAAGCCATTGAGAAAAAGGAAGAGAAGCCTATAACACAGAAAGCATTTAAGGTTGTATAAAATCAGAACAGAGATCTGGCACTCAAAGAGGGGGACTTTTTCTTGTAAAAAAGATATTTTATCGTGATTATAATTATTCATATATACAAGAGAGGAGGAAGACTTGTGAATAAGCATAAACTAGATGCACTACTATGGGAACATATTCCGTTTGAGGATTTAGTATTTCAAGGAGTGACGAAATTAACACAAGAAAATATGGATGATTTGCCAATCGATGATATAGATGAATTTCACTTGTCTCGTGATGAGGGATATAATATACAGATTATCTGTGTTAGAAAATTGAACAAGGTGGGAAAGAAAACATTATCTCGACATAACGTGAAGAAGGACTATATTGCAGGCGAAACTGTTGCGCCTGGGAAGATTGAAGTTAATCTATTTGGAAGTTACTGCATAGAGTTAAGTCCATGTTATATCAATGAAAGTTCAGGTTCATTAGAAAAAGTAGAATATAAATTAGGGTGCTATCATGTAGAAGGAAAAAATGTAGAAAAAACCCCTACCGTACTAAAAGAATGGGTATTAAATGGTAGTAGAACGGGAATGAGTTTTTGTGGGAATAGTGAGTTCAAATACACTGTTGATGGAACTGTTTCGGGAGAATATGGGGATATGAGTTTTCCTATCAGTGAAACCCAGAATGAACAAGAATATATGGGATACTTCACCCATATTAATTTCAAAGATACTGCGTTTGACATTCATTATGTTGGAAGTAATTATGGACCAAAATGGAGTGATAGTTTTAGTATTTCATATTTTGAAAAATACGGACGAATACCTAATGATGAAGAACGAGCATTAATCAGAGATTATTTGAGTTTCTTTATGGGAAAGCATTTGATGTATATAGGAAATAGTTCATACGATGATATGGGGAATCAAATCGGATTTGTGATGGAAAACCCACGTACATTCGGTTTTGATATTGAGAGCATATGTAGAAATGCAGCAACACCTCCAGTTAGCTGTGAGTTTGATTCGATACAATACTATATTGATACAGTTCAGAAGTATATTGTACCTTTTGGAGAAATGTATTTTAAACTTGATTTTTCTTCGTTGATTACATCATACTGGTATGCTTCTAATATTGCTAAACCGATGGATTTGCCGATTTTAGCTGGTGCATTAGAACACTTGAAAAGACAGTGGTATAAGGAAGTTGAACTTAATCCTGAAACTGTATTAATGGATAAAAAGGAATTTTCTAAACTAATTGGACCTGTAAAAGAATTAGTAGTAAAACAATTTTCAGAAACAGAATATTCAGAACGAATGAAAAGAATGATCGAAAGTCTTAATCGAATGTCGGTGAACGAGCAACTAACACACTTTTTTGATAGAATAGGAATTGTTGTAGGCAGAGTAGAAAATGATGCATTAAAGGCACGAAATTTACCTGCTCATGGAAATGTTGGAGATGCTGATTTTGAAAAACAATATAAGCAGAGTAAGGTGTATGAATGCATTCTATGTAGAGTATTATTAAAGCTGATAGGATATGATGGAGAGTATGTGGATTACGGAATGCTTGGTCATCCATGTAAGAGTATTAATATTCCAAGCGGTGAATAAGAATTCAGTTGGTAGTCACAGTAGTCTGTTTTACAGTAGTAACTACTATTTTGACTACAATTTGGTCACCATACTTTATCAATGTAGAGAACCTATTCCTAGAGTTCAAGAAGAGGGATGGATCCATCAGCTGGCTATAAAAGTACTAAGTAGTAAGTTTGGCATATAAAGGGAGCAAAGGAAGTAGAGAATTATCACGAAATGAGTTGGAGGTGGGTTGTAAAAGGATGGAGGGCTAGGCTAAGATATACTGGTCAAACTATAAAAAGAGATTTGGTTAACCTGGTTTCAATTTCTGGATTTTTTAATATTATGACAAATAACGATGGATTGAAGATTTCAGGCAAGATTTTGCATAATTAGTGTGTTGTTTACACTTTGCTCTTAAAAAGCAAAGATGAAGTTGTGCTCGTGGACTGGATACATGCAATTATTGTTCTAGAAAAAGAGAAGAATAAAATGAATTATATGTACGGGAAGAACTGAAACAAAAGTTTTTTGTTGAAAATAGTTATTCTGGTATCTGGGAATGATCAGAAAAGGTATATAACTATGTCGAGAATATAGAATCATAAAATTGAATCTATAATGAGGAGGGAATAGATTTGTTTACTAATGAAGAAATTCTTAGGGTTGCGCTGGAACAGTCGGCAATAGACTCTCAAATTGTAAATGGGAGAATTTTCTAAAAAAGATAATGTGATAGTTACTTCTGTAGCAAGTCCATCAGCAAGAAGATACATAGAACTATCACATGTATATGATTTAACCACTTATGGAAATAATATAGTTACGTTTGTTTTCATTGTTCTATTAGTTTTGTATTTGGTTCACCGAGCTCTAGCCATGAAGAGAAGCAGAGCGTTCCGTCAAAGTCAACGGCGATTGTTTTAAATTCCTTCATTGCATCCTTCTTGCTTATGATTTGGCAACGCTGAAGATGTTATTTACGTAAATGTTATAATGCTCTGAGAGTCGGATTGCGACTTCCAGTGAGCAGCCGCCTCCATTATTTTCTATATTCTTTATGGTCTTGGTATCCACTCCGACAGCTATTGCCAGATCCTTCTGAGTGTCCTTATGTGATTTTCTTATTTTCTTTAAATTGTTTTCTACTGCCATAGACATATACCTCCTTTTTCCTGTCTGCCCTTCATTGTAAGTTCATTGTATGTCTACAGTATAGATTGGATTTGGTCCGTCTATTGGGACTTAATTGAGGACCCGCCCGAAAACGTAAAATTGGTCGCCCTCGGTAATTTTCATCGGAGCATAGTCAGGGTTTAAGGATATGAGAGCCATACCCTTCGAATTATTCTGCAGTTTCTTACAATATGCATTTCCATTAAGAAGAAATACACCTATCTCTCCGTCAGCAAGATCTTCTGTCTGCTGAATCCACACTATCTGCGAATTGAGATATCTTGGTTCCATACTGTTTCCGGATATCTTTACTCCAAAGGTTGCCTTTTCAGGTACTTCACTTCCCACACTGATTGTTTCATAGTCTTCACTGTCTACAAAGGTACCGGGGCCTGCAGATACCGGCATATCGAAGAGTTTTATATTACGGAAGCGTGAGATTGTTGTAGAGGTATTCTTATACTCACCTGACACAAGGAGAAGATGAATATAATCCAGCGCTTTCTTTTTTCCTTCTTCATTAAGTTCTGCCAGCGGATCATCGGCATTAAATCCACCTATGAATTCATTATATATATTTGTGATTCCAAGAATTTTGCACACGGCAAGGAACTGTTCTGCATTGGGAAAGCTTGAACCTGTTTCCCAGGCGCTGTAGGCACTTACCTTTGTAGGATAGCCCAGTGTGGTCAGTTCTTCGCACATCTTACTCTGGCCGATTTTCTTATCCTTACGGTTACGTGCTATTATGTCTCCAACTTTACTCATCTGTTACCTCTTTTCTTGTTTTGGGTGTCATCTGATAAGCCTACTATAATAAAAGTGTCTGAAAAATACAATAGTAAAATCCAAAATAATGAGAAAGGGGAAAGAAGTTTCCCTTGAATTACATCAATATTGGAATTATGATACCACTTGTACCGAGCGGTGAGCGATTGGTACTCACCCCGATTTGGAAAGGAAGTGATGACAGTTGGGTAATACGGATTTGGATGCTTCAGCTATTCTTTCGCAGGTAAAGGAAAAGGACTGGGAGTTGTACAACTTAATAGGATGTTTTATCTCAATGAACGGATATCCTCCGTCGGTAAGGGAGTTGGCTAAACTGCTTAACTATGGTTCATCATCGACGGTTCATAGCAGACTCGATCGGCTTGAGAGCTTTGGCTTCATTACGAGAGTAACCAATTCGCCAAGGACAATTAGTATAACCGGAAGAGCAGAAGAGTTATTAAGAAGCAGGGGCTGAGTATGAAAGAACGGGTTATTCTTCACAGTGACATAAATTGCTGCTATGCAAGCATAGAGCTTTTGCATCATCCGGAACTTCGGGGAAAGCCTGTTGCAGTGGGGGGAGATCCGGAGGCAAGGCACGGAATTGTTCTTACGGCAGATTATATAGCTAAGAAAAAGGGCGTTAAGACCGGAATGGCTTTATGGCAGGCAAGGCAGGTATGTCCCGATATAGTATTCGTTCCTCCAAGAATGGACTTGTATCTGCGTTTTTCGCGTATGGCACATGAAATATATGCGGAGTACACGGACAGGCAGGAGCCATATGGGATAGATGAATCGTGGTTGGATGTTACAGACAGTGTTTCAATAAAGGGAGACGGATACAGGATTGCACAGGAGATTAGCAACCGTATGAAATCGGAACTAGGCATTACAGTAAGTATCGGAGTTTCATTTAATAAGATTTTCGCAAAACTGGGTTCCGATTACAAAAAGCCTGATGCTATAACAACGATGTACAAAGATGAATTTCGGACTAAGGCCTGGCCTCTTCCCGCTTCTGATCTTTTATATGTTGGAAGGAGTACAGAGAATAAGCTACGGAAGATTGGGATAAATACAATCGGAGAGCTTGCTCTTTGTGATGAACGAATATTAAATGACCAGGTTGGAAAGATGGGAAGCATCCTCTGGGCTTTTGCAAACGGTTACGATGATTCACCGGTAAAGGTTGAAAACACCTCAGCACCTATAAAGTCAATTGGCAACAGTACAACTACTCCACGAGATCTTGAGACTGATGATGATGTAAAGGTTGTTATGTATGTGCTGGCAGAAAGTGTAGCAGCAAGGCTTCGAGAAAATGGATTCAGATGCAGGACTGTCGAAATCTCATTAAGAGATAAGGACTTATATTCTTTCATCAGACAGAAGAAAGTTAAAAATGCTACGAATATTACTTCGGAAATAGCAGAGGCTGGATATGAGCTATACAAACAATATTATAGGTTGCCGGAAAATTGTAATGTCAGAGATGCTGCAATCAGTGGAAAATATCTTGAAAACTTCTATATGAAACCATTAAGAAGTATTGGAATCCGTGGTGCAGATCTGGTGAATGACAATTACTGGGAGCAGTTGGATCTATTTACAAGTCCGGAGTTTCGTGAAAAGCGAATGAAGGCAGATGTGGCAGTAGATTCCATAAGAAAGCGGTTTGGTTTTTTCAGTGTTCAGCGAGGGATGATGCTGGGAGATACGATACTTTCTGCAGTTAATGCCCAGGAACATACAATTCATCCTCATGGATATTTTGGCTAAGTGAAAGAAGGTGTTTTGATTGGGTGATGACAAGGTATATGTTGATGTGACCGCAAGGTTCACAAAGGATGGACGACTTATTCCGGTTAATATGATCTGGAAGGACGGTCATGTATATGAGATTCAGAAGGTTACTGATGTTAGACGTGCAGCAAGCTTAAAGGCTGGTGGGGTGGGACTTCGCTATACCTGTCTGATTGATGGTAGGACAAGTCATATTTTTTATGAAGATAATAATCTTTGGTTTGTTGAGAGCAGATAGTAAGTAAGATAATAAGTAAGTTTTTTGATCAGCAGAGAAGCTCTGACAGTCTGAGCGGACTTCGGCTTACGGAAACGGAATGTCAGAATGAAACAGCGACCGGAATCTATTTTCCCGGAGGAAGGAAGCGGGTGATGACTTATCATTGTTTTAATTTCGGAGATGAGAATAATTGAGTAATACAGTAAAGATGCAGAATGCATCAAGGGAAATTAGAAAGAGAGAGCATAATATTAGATGTTTATCATGTGACAGAGTATTATTAACTGCAGATTTGACTGCAGGTACAATCAAGCTTCAGTGTCCTAAATGCGGGACACCGATTGTAGTAACAGCCAAGAACAGCCGACTGGCAGTATGTGAGGATGGCTGGGATGATCTGGCTAAGGCTGAATAGATTTAATTAACTGTTAATTGAATATATTGAGATATCGGAAGCTCGACGTATCAGTCGGAAGCCTTCATTCATAAGAGATGAAGAAACTGTGAGCCCCAAGGTCAGAGCCGGTATCAAGAGTTCATGATTGAACTGAGATTGTCACAGAGCAATGGGAGTCAGTGAAACGGAAGAAGAACCTGTAAAGGTGTGCGTATACACTTTTTACAGCTTATTCAGGCACGTTTCGCTGGCTCTTTTTTTATTCTTTTTTCGTTTCATTTGAGTCCGGGAAGGAAGAAGAATGACTAAAGAAACCAATACAAAAGAGAAAAGAAGTAAAGATACGATGGGACAGAGAATCAAAAATCGAAGAATTGAAATGGGATACACACAGGAAGTATTGGCAGAAATGCTTTTTGTAAAGAAAGCAACAATATCTAAATATGAAAAAGATCAACGTGATATACCGGTAAGCGTGCTTGTGAGAATGGCAGATATTTTGCAGATTTCACCTGATTATCTGATTAGAGGTAACTTCGATTGGATAGAAGATATTAAGCAGGTGCTTATTCATATTAGTGATCCAAAATTGCAGAAAGTGGCCAAAATGCAGATGGTTGCGTTGGCAGACATCTGTAAATGAGATGTGCAAAGTATCCTCACAGGATACTACTTGTAACCTAAAGGGGACTCGAAGACATAGAGGACGGTGAATAGAATAATACTCGTAAATAAAATAACGCAAGTTAATGATTTTCATTTGGAGCATAGATTATGGGAAAGATAGTCAATATTGTTGAGTTATATGGCAGTTCGGATATTGATGAGAGAATTAATATTTTAATTGTGCATTATACAAAAATTGAAAAACTACTTGATGGATGTGAGCAGAATCTTGGATTTTTGGTAAGGCAGGCTAAGGCAAGACAGCTCTCTCAAAACCGAGGGGAATTGGGAGTCAGAGTGCAGACATCTGTGCTTAATGATTCTACATACAATGAGGCTGTATCAAATATTGAAGTGAAAAAGGCTATTGCCGAAAGAGATTATAGATTCCTGAGAGATTATCTTGAGGATGATGAAACGATGGCAATTGTGAGAAGAGAATTGTCCTGTATCGATGATATGAGAGAAGATTTCCAGACGTTTAAGAATTGTTTCGACTACTTGGATGATGACAATGCCAAAATGTATGAAACGTACCTGAATTGTGGAAGAAAAACAGAAAAGAGTTCTTATGAATACGATGTGAAGCCGAGGACGTTCAAAGCGCAAATGCATCGTGCCAAATGTGTCGTGGTCGAGCAGACTGGCTTGGAGTTAAGACGAAAGTACTGCTGCGTATAGATTAGTGACTGATTGATGAAAGAAGGGAGGTGAGTACCATGTCAAACGCTGATAAGGAAGAACAGACCGGTGAAATGCAGGATTTTTCTTGGCTGGATCCGAATTCAGAACTCGCAATTGCAATAAAGTGTGGTATGATAAATGCATCTGACCTTGCGAAAATTGACATGGTACGAAAGGAAAAAGAATTTAACGCAAGAAAAAATCGTGTTCTTGAAAAGCATACCAGTCCGATTAAAATGCAGCAGCGAGATACACATGGTAATGGAAAGGTAAGAACTGATTATTATACATATGCAGGTTGGTTACCAAACCATAAGCTTACGGCTAAGACATATGAAGAATTGATTGAAAAGCTTCATGAGCATTATTATCCCAGTGCTGAGAACAGAATCCCTACTGTTGCGGAGGCATTTGAAAGGTGGATGGCTGAACGAGAGGCTGATAATTCTGTTGAGAAGCTAACGTTGGTTCATAACAGAGCTGATTGGAACAGATATTGGGCCGGTGTTCAACTGACAGAGGATGAGATTAATGCCGGAAAGATGCAGTTCAGGCGATGTGACATTTTGGATAAGCCGATTACAGAAGTTAAAAGTAGCGAGCTTATAGCTCATTACAAGTATCTTGTAGGAGATAGGAATATTTCCAGAGCTACGCTTACTAATCTGAAAACGGTCATAAATGGAGCATTTGCGTGGGCGGTCAATAATGATTACATGTGCATTAGGGCTAAAGATGTTGATACATCCGCTATAGCAAAACGCTGTAAGATTGTAGATAACTCTGACAAGGTGTGGACTGAAGAAGAGCGCGATACGTTGCTTAACTACTTAGAAGAGCAGGAGCAGACTGTATATACCCTGGCATCACGAATGTGTCTTATGTTGGGATGCAGAATTGGAGAACTCAGAGCACTGACTTGGGACGATTATTTCGAGTATGAAGGATGCAAGTACATTAAGATCCAGCATATGATGGCCAGTCGCCCTGGCAAGGATGGAAATCGTACAGCTGAGGACGTTCCATACCTTAAAAAGAGAAGTACGTCAGGACAAAGAACTCTGCCATTATCAGATTATGTTGTAAATGTAATCGAAGAACTTAGGAAGATCAATGGCGACCGGAAATATATCCTGAACAGCGCTGGTGAGAAACCTATTCCAACAAACAGATTTAATGAGAATCTGAAGAAGTTTTGCAGGAATGCGGGGGTGTCTGAATACAGTAGCCATAAAGCAAGATTCTATGTAGCAAGTTCGCTTTTCGCAGCGAATGTGTCTGATTTCGATATTATGAATTATCTTGGACATTCGGATATAAAAACTTCGCATATCTATGACAGGCGTGTTAAGACTATCCAAATCGATAATTCACATCTTGAATCAATCATGGGCCGTACAATTAAATAACGTGAGTTCGCGTGACCAAGCAATAAAAATTGTGCCTAAAACACTTTTTTAAGTGGGAACACAGGGGAACACAATTAAAAAAGCCCTGAAACCATTGATTTCAGGGCAAAAAATAAGAGCGGGTGATGGGAATCGAACCCACGTATCCAGCTTGGAAGGCTGGTGTTCTACCATTGAACTACACCCGCATAAAACTTATTAAGTTGTGTTGTTTGTTTCACAACAATAGAGAGTTTATAACATAAAGCGGTAAATGTCAACAATTTTTTGAAATTTTTTTGTGGCGCGTATTTTGGGCAGTGTTATAATAAACATATGCAAATAACAGCCTTTCGTAGAGAGCAAAATAAACATTGTTGAGGTGCAATATGAAATATTATTATCCCGAAGGAAAAAGTAAAGCGTTGACTTTCAGCTACGATGATGGACAGATTCATGATATCAGACTTGCGGAGATATTGAGAAGCCATGGTCTGAAGGGAACCTTCAATCTTAATTCAGGTACTCTTGCTAACGAAGATAACAGTTTTTTTGTTAATAAAAATAAGCTCGCTGAGATTTATGCAGGACATGAAATAGCGGTTCATGGAGTAGAACATAAGAACCTTGGCAATTGCACTGATACAGAGATTATTTGTGAGATTACCAATGATCGAATTGCTCTTGAGAATCTTCTTGGAGTACCGGTACAGGGAATGGCTTACGCATATGGTGCATATGATAAGCATATTATGAGTCTGCTTAAGGCATGCGGTATCAAGTACTCTCGTACAGTTGGTGAGAATCCCTGGTTTGAAGTTCCTAAGAATTTCCTCGAGTGGGATTCTACCTGCCATCATAATAACGATCTGATGAAGAAGGGCGAGGAGTTTTTGAATCTTCCTAATTGGAAGGAGCTTCCTCTTATGTATGTATGGGGACACTCATTTGAGTTCGCAGGTAATGATAGCTGGAATATCATCGAAGAGTTTGCTGAAAAGATGCAGGGCAGAGATGAAATCTGGTATGCGACTAACGGAGAGATTTACGATTACATGCAGGCTATTCGTAGACTTGAGTTTACTGCAGATGGTAAGATGGTTAAAAATCCTTCGACTGTCACTGTTTGGTATAAAGGGGAAAATGAGAAGCCTGAATGTATTCTTCCCGGAGAACTTAAGAAATTATAATCTTAGAATTATGTAACAAAAAGCGGTTAATCACTACGATTAACCGCTTTATTTTTTCCAATAAATTATAGATGTTTTAGCACTATAACTTTTATTTTGTACCGCGAAGCTCTGCGCCTTTTGTGATGAGCTTCATGATTTTTTCAATGGAATCCTGCTGCACACTGTTTTGCATTGCGGCAACATATTTTTCACGCTCTTCATAGACAGAATCAACTGTCTGAGTAATCAGAGTAGTAGTCAGGTCATCCTGGTCAAGTACTACTGAATAGCCCTGCTGTTCGAAAGACTTGGCATTGAGAAGCTGGTCGCCTCTGCTTGCCTTAGAAGGAAGGGGAATCAGTATATTAGGCTTGTGAAGTGCTAGAAGCTCGCAAATCGCATTTGCACCGGCTCTTGAGATAACAACATCAGCCATTGCAAAAAGATGACGGAGGTCTTCCTTTATATAGTCAAACTGCTTATAGCCCTCAAGTGTAAGAAGGAGATTATCCACTTTATTCTTACCACATACATGGACTACCTGATATTTTTTCAAAAGCTCGGGAAGAGCGTCTCTTACGGCCTGGTTAACGGCAGCAGCTCCGAGTGAGCCACCGATTACCATTATAACGGGCTTATCTGAGTTAAATCCGCAAAGCTTTCGGCCTTCTTCAGCATCACCGGTAAATAGCTCGGCGCGTATAGGAGTTCCTGTAAGTACCGATTTGCCCTTGGGAAGACTGTCAACGGTCTCGGGGAAATTGCAGCATACTTTGGCAGCTACCGGTATACAAAGCTTATTCGCGAGTCCGGGAGTCATATCAGATTCGTGGATGATGCAGGGAATCTTGAGTGATGCGGCGGCCCTGACTACAGGAACGCTTACGAAGCCTCCTTTAGAAAAAACTACATCCGGACTAATCTGCTTAAGAATCTTTTTTGCTTCGTTATAGCCTTTGATAACCTTGAAGGGATCGCTTAAGTTCTTAGGATCAAGATAGCGGCGGAATTTTCCGGTGGATACTCCATAGTAAGGAATACCGAAATCGGTAATCAGCTGTTTTTCAATTCCATCATATGAACCTATATATGAAATTTCGTAACCGGCTTCCTGAAGTGCCGGGAGGAGAGCGATGTTAGGGGTAACATGACCTGCTGTACCGCCTCCGGTGAGTACTATTTTTTTCATTAGTTGTCTCCAAAATAGTTTTAATTAGCGGCAGCGAGCGCTTTTTCAAGAGCAATAGCAAGCTGATCGGGACAAGATGTATTCTTGTAACCGCACTTTATACCTTTCATTCTGGCAATGGCATCTTCCGCCTTCATGCCTTTAACGAGAGCGCCGATACCCTGGGTGTTGCCGTTGCATCCACCGATGAAAGTTACGTGCTCGATTGTTCCGTCGGGATTGAGATCAAAATCGATTGCCTGAGAGCAAGTTCCAGTTGTCTTATATACCATGATTACCTCCAATTTATTAGGAATTCTTAATATTTCTTTACCGCTTATTGTAGCACCTGTGACTTGAATTTACCATATATCTTTGATAAACTTAATAGGATTGAGTTACTATAGTTTTATGGGATTTTATCTATATATAGTGGTTAAAAGCAGTAGGAAAAGCGAGAATATACTATGAAAATAGTTGTACTTGAAAGAAACAGTGTTGGTCCTGATATATCTGTGGATTGCTTCAGTGAGCTTGGTGAAGTAACCTGTTATCCCAATACGGTGACAGTGGAGGAAGTAATTGAGAGAGTGGCAGACGCGGATATCGTAGTGGCTAATAAATCGCCTATGAACGAGAAGAGCCTTGCCAACGCTAAGAACCTTAAGCTGATTTGTGAATTCGCCACAGGTTATGATAATTGTGATTTGGCATACCTTAAGGGAAGAGGCATTCCTGTCTGCAATGTTGTCAATTATTGTACTGACATGGTTGCACAGCATTCGTTTACAATGGCTCTTGCACTGTCGCAGAGTCTTCCTCATTACGACAATTATGTTAAGTCCGGAGAGTACAGCGCGCAGGACAGATTTTCTAATTTCGATGTTCCTTTCTATGAGCTGGCAGGTAAGACCTGGGGTATCGTAGGAATGGGTAATATAGGAAAAAAGGTAGCTGAGATAGCCAAAGCATTCGGCTGCAGAGTTATTTTCCATTCAGTTACCGGTAAGAGTACTGTTACCGCATATGAGCAGGTAGATAAGGATACTCTTCTTGCAGAGAGTGACTTTTTGTCGATACATTGCCCGCTCAGTGATCTGACAAGAGATTTTATTGATAAAGAAGCTCTTAAGAAGATGAAAAACAGCGCAGTGCTGATAAATGTGGCGCGTGGACCGATAGTTAATAATACGGATCTGTATGAGGCTCTTGAGGCAGGAGAAATCAAGGCTGCAGGTCTTGATGTAATAGAAAAGGAACCTCTTCAGCTTAGTAATCCGTTATCAAAAATCAAGGATTCGAACAAGCTGATAATCACTCCTCATCTTGCTTGGGGTAGTGTGGAGGCGAGAATGAGATGTGTTATGGGCGCTTATGATAATATGAAAGCGTTCATCGAAGGACATCCGCAGCATGTAGTTAACATGTAAGCGATTAATGAACTAATGATAGGAATGTGGTAATGGCAGAGAATACTAATAATGTAGCGGATAATGAAAAAGAATATCCGCCGACATTTGTAGATAAATTTTTCCTGATGCATGCTCGTGCATGTGAGAGACATGCTGATAAGGGTGGTATCTATAACCTTGTCAGATGGCTGGTTAAGCAGCAGGAACTTATTGTGTATCTTGTGGTTGGTGTGCTTACGACCATAGTGGCATGGGGAACAAAATTCCTTTTCAATTTCCTGGTGTATGGAAATGCTGACACACACAATACCGTGGAAACAGTTGTGCTTTCTATTGTCAATTGGACTGCGGGAGTTATATTTGCATATTTTGTAAGCCGTGCATATGTTTTTAAGAGTCATGGACCTATGTTACCCGAAGCCGGAAAATTTGCCTTGTCACGACTGGTAACTTTTTTCACAGATTTAGGTACAATGTGGTTGCTTGATACTAAGCTTGGAATCAATTTCTATGTAGCGACTTTGATTTCGGCTGTAATAGTTACTGTATTAAATTACGTTTTCAGTAAACTACTTGTTTTTACAAATAAAAAGAAAAAGGGAGCTAACGAATGAAAAAGAAAATATTAGGACTTGTGTTGGGTGTTACACTTGTAATGTCAATGCTGGTTGGATGCGGTACTGAAGATACCGAAGGTGACGGAGGAACCGGATCAAACAGTGGTAATGGAATCGGTCAGCCTATAGTGGTTGTAGACGACGAGACTAATCCTGATGAGGAAACTACTGTAGATGATACAAATACACCTACTATCCCCGAGGGTATTGTGATGATAAAAGATCTCACAGCACCTGAAGGATATGTATACAGCGAGCTTACCGGTGAATTGATTGATGCAAGTATTGCTAATCAGAGACCTCTTGCGGTTATGGTTGATAACGAGCTTACCGCGCTTGATCACTTTGGAATTAATGATTGTGACATCGTGTACGAGTGCATGAACAGTAC
>DCIR01000096.1:7034-69243 GCA_002317155.1 Lachnospiraceae bacterium UBA1721 | reverse complement strand
TATGCAAAGCCTGAGGTTAATCACCTTAACGGATGCTTCTCACGTGTAAATAACGGTAAGGCAGTTGAGTTTACAGAGTACGTTCTCGCTAAGGATGTAACAAATTATCTTGGCGATAATGCTGCTTTTGATACTCAGTACAATAGCTACTATACCGGAGAGCATTTCCAGTTTGTATCTAACAATGCTCTTGATACAGGTACATATAACGAAATAAAGAGCGTAACAGATATCTATCTTCCTTATGATCACAATTCTTCAGAGCTTCATTATAATGAGTCTACCGGACTTTATGAGTATTATGAGTATGGTGGACCTCATAAGGATGCAGTAACAGGTGAAGTTCTTGCTTTCACTAATTTGCTTGTTCTTTGTGTAGATTATGTAGAGTACGATGAGAACGGATATCTCTGGTATAAGATTCAGGGTGGTAACGATTGGGGCTACTACGTTACCCAGGGTAAAGCAGGACGTATTCAGTGGTACAAGGGAAATGACCTTACCGATAATATGCATTTCATTGATGATGGATTTAATGATATCTATATCAATGCAGGTAAGACCTATATCACATTTGTTCCCAAGGATGTATGGGATCAGCTGGTAATGCAGTAAGATCGGATTAAAGAAGTAAATAATGGCAAACAAAAAGCCGGAACCTTTTGGTTCCGGCTTTATTGATACTATACCTTGAATCTATATCCTACGCCCCAGATTGTTTCTATATAATCGGGCTTAGAGTTGTCTTTTTCGATTTTTTCTCGAATCTTCTTGATATGTACTGTTACAGTAGCGATATCTCCGATAGACTCCATATCCCATATCTCGCGGAAGAGTTCTTCCTTGGTATATACATGATTGGGATTCTCTGCAAGGAATGTAAGAAGGTCGAACTCCTTGGTGGTGAAGATTCTTTCTTCGCCTTCGATAAATACTCGGCGGGCAGTTTTGTCAATTCTAAGTCCGCGTATCTCTACGGTGTCGTTAGAACTCTTTGCGATTCCTGCACCGACAAGTCTTTCATATCTTGAGAGATGTGCTTTTACTCTCGCAACAAGCTCGCTGGGGCTGAATGGCTTGGTCATATAGTCGTCTGCGCCCAGTCCTAATCCATGAATCTTGTCGATATCATCTTTTTTAGCTGATACCATAATGATGGGGATATTCTGATCCTGACGAATCTGGCGGCATACTTCGAATCCGTCCATCTCGGGAAGCATCAGGTCGAGTACAATCAGGTCGAAGCTTTCGCTTCTTGCTCGCTGCAGGCCTGACAGACCGGTGTTACATACCACAACATCAAAATCGCTAAGCTCAAGATAATCCTTTTCGAGATCAGCGATATCTGTTTCATCTTCTATAATTAAAATCTTACTCATTCACAAAACCCTCCCAAATAAAATACTTTGGTATATTCAAAAGACGCATATGCTTGAAAATTACAATTCCATGTATTTGCGGAATGCTATATGCATTGTGGTACTGATGCCTTCCTTACTGGAAGCCCAAATGTATCCACCATGGTCTTCAACAATCTTTTTAACGATCGAAAGACCGATTCCACTACCGCCCTGTGCGGAGTTACGAGATGCGTCCGTACGGAAGAATCTTTCAAATACCTTAGACAGATCTGCCTGAGGTATACCACGGCCGTTGTCGGCAATATCAATAAGAATCTGGTCGTTATCGTCAATAATCTGAATATCGATGCGACCCTGCGGCTTGTCCATATATTTTATTGAATTGCTGATGATGTTGTTAATAACCTTCTTAAACTGCTCAGGATCTGCAATGATCTGAGTGTAAGCAGGTACTGTGTTTGTATAGGTAAATTCAATGCCCTTTTGCTCAAGTTCGAGACCGATTTCCTCGATACAGTCTGCAAAATAGTCTGCCACATTGATACGCATGAATTTGTATGGAATGCGGTCATTTTGCACTTTTGAGTAGGTGGTAAGCTCATTTATAAGCTTATCCATGTCAGAGGCTTTATTGTAGATGGTTCGAACATACTTCTCTGTTTTCTCAGGTGTAGCAGCAACACCATCCAATATACCTTCGGCATATCCTTTGATAGCGGTGATAGGAGTCTTGAGGTCATGAGAGATATTTGTAATCAGCTCACGGTTTTTGTCTTCCTGTCGAGTCTTTTCTTCTGCGGTCTCCTTCAGACGCATTCTCATATCTTCATAGTTGCGATAGAGGTCTCCAAACTCGCCGGTCTTATTGGTCTCAAGAATGTAGGAAAAATCACCTTCACGTATTTTCTGCATCGCTTCATTCAGCTGGCTTACAGGCTTGTAGATAGAAGCATGTACCCAGCGTGTGATTAAGAGGCTGGTAAGCAACAGGATAAGCAAAACAGCAAACAGCAGGTCTATCAACAGGTCGGATGTCATCTCATCGAATTCAAATCGAAGCTGAGGTGTAATACCGCCGACATATCTTGCTATTCCGAAGAATGCACCCAACAGAAGAATCATTGGGATAACGATGTAAGCAACACAGGTTATTAATATTTTTGTCTTTAGTTTCATAAATTTAAGTATATCACATTAAGTATGAAATATATTGAGAGTAAGTATTAAAAAAAAGTAAAATATTACCTTTCTTTGATCTTCTTGCGAATGATTATAATCGTTGCAACAGCGCACGCGATTAAAGCGATAGAGATTATTATATAAAAGGTAATTGAACCGATAAAGCTTGAGGTTTCATAGGTATCTGATTCATTTGATGATGTGTCGGTCGAAATCTGAGATGAATCAGTAACTGTAGTATCTGAACTGTTTGCAGAGTTCGCTTCATCTGAATCGGAAGCCTCGTTAATTCCTTCGACAATAGCATAGTAGCAGGTAGTCATGTGAGGATAGAAGCTTTCGAGCAGGTTAGAGGTGAGGGCTGTCATATATTCGCTCAGTGCCTGTGAATATACGCTGTCCTTGGGAAATACGTTATTCAGATGATTGATTGTCAAAAACATGGAAAAGAAGTCTGCCTGGTCTGACATTATTCTGGAGAGGCCGACCATAAATGAACCTACGCTTAAAGTTTCATTAAAATAGTATTTGCCGTCAGCGTTTGTACCTGAACAGTCTTCGATTGTTATGAAATTCTCCAAATTAAGATATTCGATAGCAGCCTGAGTAGAACTGTAGGCTGTGTTTTTTTCATCGAGGGAATCATACACGCATTCAAAGGTCTCGTCGGTGTAAAGTTCATCGCGGGTTGTGGCAATTCCGCTAAATGCGTTGGTAAGAAATGAAGGATCTTTTCCTGAATATTCCATACCCAATGATTTGTTGGCAATCGCTTTGGTGGCTTCATCGTTGGCAAGGTCGACGATTATATCGGTGCCGTATCGAGCAAAGCCCCACTCTGCAAGTGGAAGAGTGGTGATGAAATCATTAGCGTTTATGATATTAAAGACGGTCTGTGATGAGTACTTATCAGGGGCAGTGGTTGTGTTGGGAGACGCAAAGGTATAAGCGCAGCTGTTGTAACCTTCAGCCTCCAGCTTGGCGCCGAGAATATTCGCAATTCCGGCACCGCGTGAGTGCCCGGTCACAAGATAGTCTGCTATAGAATCATCGGGGTGATAGGTTGATACATAGGTATCCAGCAAATCCTTAACCCTGTTGGCAACGACATCGAATCCTTTGTGATTGTCGTAATCTGTCCATTCGGGATGCTCACCGGTTTTTTCTATATATTCTTCACTGGTATTGCCGACATCATAATTGCTTTCCCATTCAGCCGCACCTGTGGTACCACGTATTACCACTACATATACATCGTGTGCCTGACCGTCTACTACGACAGGCTTGTGGCCGATTACGATGGTGGTGGCGTCTTCTTTATCTATATAAGCGTCGGAATCGTCGCCAGTTTCTTCGTTTTCATTAGTATTCTCGCTATCACTAATATTTTCATTATTGTTATCGTTATTGTTTTTGTTTGCATCGGCAACATCGTCAGTTTCGTCTGTCAGCACACCGTCTGAATTTGAAATCGAATAGAGATGTGTATCTATGAATCCAAATGCATTTAAGATAGCTGTTTTATCAGATGAATAGCTGGGAGAATCTATCATGCTGCTTATGCCCGAATATATCGCGCTGGACAGAACTACCGAGAACTTGGCAGCTCCATAGCTGTACTCAGACTTGTCGTCTACGGTCAGCCACCTGTCATTATAGGTAAGGCTGGTGTAAAACTCGCTGCTGTAATAACCCTCTTTACCATAGGTTCCCATTGAGGTCTTAAGAAGTATACTTTTTGTCACCTCGTATTCATCTGTGGTATCTGCAAGGACATTTAACGGCTGAAAAATAGAGAAACTTACGAAAACTGAAGTGAAAATCAGTAATACGATTAAAAAAGTACTTATATATGAACGTATGGTGTGTCTTTTCATGGTTGCCTCATCATTTTTGATTTGAGTATGTTGCAGTCCGAATAAGTGTATAACAGTTCACGTAAGTGTTATGTACTGTATATACAGTTAATGTATCTGTTATATGTTGCAATATAGCATATTTTTAAAAAAATAAAAAATTAAAAAAGCGTGAAAAATCAAGGGTTTGCGGGCCTTTTACGCAAAAATTCATATTACGTTGGGTAGAAAATTTCGCAAAATATGTTGACACACATCTGTTATAGGTGTATATATAACACATAAACAGTTGAAACCCGAAAACAACTTGATCGAAATTGAATAAGGAGAAAGGTATGAAAATATCGCAGACATCGGGAGTGCCGATATATCAGCAGATTGCCGATGCGTTCAGAGGCGACATCCTATCCGGGAAGTACAAAGACGGAGAATTTCTTCCATCTATTCGCGAACTGGCCAAGGATTTGAAGATCAGCGTTATAACGACTATGAAAGCATATGAACAGCTTCAGTCGGAAGGCTTGATCATCGCAATGCAGGGCAAAGGCTATTACGTCAATTCAAGCGACAGTGAGATGCTGAAGGAACAACACCTACGAGATGTTGAGAAGGCCCTGAATGACGCAATACGATTTGCGGATATGGCCGGAATGCATGACGACGAGCTGGTGGAAATGCTTAACACACTAATAAGTACAAAGGATATGTAGAGAGCAACTTCATTATGAGGGGGAGTTGCCGGAAATGAGGACAGACATGGAAATGAAGAATGCAGTTGTTGGAAAAAACATCACAAAGAAATATAAGAATTTCACACTTAACGTACCTGAGGTAGAGATTCCCGAGGGATTCGCTACAGCACTTATCGGAGAGAATGGAGCAGGTAAGACTACTCTTCTTAATGCTATCGCAGGTATCAGACTTGATTACAAAGGAGAGTTCACTTTCTTTGGAGAGTACGACGATAAGGACCGAGAGACTAATCCTGCTGTAAGAGAGAGAATGGGTTATACAGGAACAGAGAATTATTTCCTTCCTCACTGGACGGTTGATCAGGTAAGAGAAATATCAAAGCTCTTATTTGAAAAGTATGATGATGATGAATTTCAGGAAAGATATAAGGAACTTGCTATTTCAGCAAGTGGAATGTACGAGGGTGGTAAGAAGTTCAGTTCTCTTTCAGACGGAACAAAAACCAAGCTTATGCTTGCAAGCGTTCTTGCCAGAGATACGGATATTCTTGTGATGGACGAGCCTGCATCACCCTTGGATCCGGTTATGAGAGAGAAGCTCTGTGAACTGATTAGTGAATATATCAGTTCAAAAGAAGGACGCACCGTATTTTTCTCTACTCACAATATTTCGGACATGGAAAATGTAACCGATTATGCAATTATCATGGAGCATGGTGAGGTCGTAGAGAAGGGATTTGTAGAGGATCTTAAGGAAAAATACATCATGGTTAAGGGTGAACTTGAGGATGCTGATGCAGCTAAGAAAATCCTTTATACATTCACTTCTACAAAGTATGGTTTTGAGGGAATCTGCCTTGCAGATGATCTTGATAAACTCGCAGGAATGGATATTGCAACAGAGACAGCTTCACTTTTCCAAATCAGTGTAGCCGTTATGAAGAAGAACAGCAGAATCGGATAAGCAGAAAGGATTATATTCTATGAGGGTGGGTGAATAAAATGATTAATTGGTTTAATGCTTACAGAGTGTTCACTTCTAAGGCATACAGAGTAGTATTGGATATACTGAGCGGCTTGGCTTGCTGTATGACGGTACTGGTTACGGATATTATACACAGAACCTTATCTGATCCGAACGGACAGGTTTACATCGAAAGTAATTCGTCGATAAATGCGCCTGAGTATATCAGCTTGATGGTGATTGCAGGAGTACTCGCCATAATAATCATTTTTGCAGATTATTTCGCTTTTGCAGGTCTGGCAGCAAGAAATGTTGGGGGAATGAATTATTTGCGCAGCTCAAGCTATGGGGCTGAAATGATTGATAAGGCAGTAATCGGTGACTGGATTCACAATATCATCAGAACATTTATAGCCATTCCTTTAGCGAGCATAGTTACAACCTCTGTTGTAAACGGAAAATGCACGTTACTGACGATTTTCACAGCATTGGCTGTATGGGGCGTAATGCTGATGGCAATAGGAGCTTCTAATCTGATTTGCAGAAGGTTTGTGAGGACATTAAATATTATGGTTATTTTTACATATGTAGGTGCATCTATATTTTATGCAGGGGCAGTAGTTGCCGGATTGTTTATAGGTGGAATCGGAATGGTGACACTTAACCCTGTATTTGCGATTGCTGCGACGGTGGTATTCATAGCATTGAGTATATTGCTTTTTATGCTTGGAAGAAAAGACATGATTAAAGGCTACAAGAGTGGTTTTGAGGATAAAGTAGGGGAGAAATAAGTTATGAAGAGTTTAATGAAAGAAATGAAAATCGGATTTAAGATGGTTAAGTATGGAATCCAGTATAAGCAGCAGAGCGTAATAGCAGTCATCTTTGCGGTATTGGGAATTGCGTTTATTGTATTAGGAGGTCCTGCACAGATATTGCTTGGAATGATGTATATGACAATATGTGGTACTTATTTCACACAGCCTTATATATCCACTTCAATCTCATCATGTGTGGCATCATCACCTTTGGTTAACGGAATGTTCTCAAGATTTATTGTTGTATTTAATGCTTTGGCAGCTAATACCGGATATGCGATTGGCGTTGCATGCATCGCAGTTAAGTACGTATTGGCAAATGTGCTTAATATCCCTTCATTAAGCACTTCATACACCCTTAAGCAGGTCGCAGCAATATTGATAATGTCCGGATTGCTTTCTATGGGAATGCAGGTTTATGCAATTATCTGCAATAAATGGTTTGTAATATCGATGATTTTCTTCTTTGTCTTTTTCTTTTCACTCTACTTCTATATGTCAGAAAATATAAGTAAGGCAGTAGGTGTAGATATTAATATTTTTCTTAGCGGAGTAATCGGTCTTGCTTGCATATGGGTAGGTACTGTATTGTCATATTTCGTTGCAAAGCTTACTCGCAGGATTCCTCTGGATAACTGGTATTATAAGAGAAATATTGCATCAGCATTAAAATAAAAATGTGATATACTCATTACTGAATGTTTCTAAAAATTGACGGATGAAAGGCAGAATTTATCATGGGAAGATGGATTAAGCGACACAAGGGTTTGTTTATATTTTTATGTATATTTACGACACTTGTATTGATGTTTGTAGGAGTAATTGCATGCTCGGTTAATATGTCCAAGAAATATCTGGATGTGTTGATGTCTAATGAGACTGCAGTGGTAGAACGAAGAGATTTGGTTGAATCAATCTCTGCCAGCGGATATGTGGTAAGCAGTGATTCGGTTATAGTTACAGCACGTGTGGCAAATGTAGATATCATTGATATAAATGTCGAACTCGGCGACTGGGTAGAGGCGGGTGATCTTATCTGTTCTCTTGATTCAACCAATCTTGAGGAATCACTTGCAATTGCGCAGGCTAATCTCGAGGCAAATGAGCAGTCTCTTGCGATGGCTGTGAGTGCCGCACAGAGACAGTATAATGATGCTCTTGATTCACAGAATCAGGCAAATGAAAATGCACAGGATATGGTCGATTCGACATTGAGAGCATTTGAGCTTGCAATTCTTAGCAGAGATGCAGCTCTTAACGCATATAATGCGATTGTTGTAGATGCGGCAGCTATTATTAATCTTAATAATGACATCGCAGCTATAAACAATAACGCAGCTCTTTCAGATGAAGAGAAGGCTAGTCAGATCTCTGTAAAGAACAATGAGAAGAACAGCCATATAGAGGTGGTAAAGAAGTATTGGGATAACTTCTTGAATATATATTTTAGTTTTGACGACAACAGTTCTATCCAGTCCTTCATCGATAAGAATAAGGACACCGCATATTCAACATATATCAGCGCTCAGTACAATTATATCAATGCGCAGAATACATATAATAATGCTGTAGATGCAGCTGCGACACCGTCAGGCTCTTCGATGGTTAGCAATGCATATGATAATCTGACCAATGCTCAGACCAATGCAGAAATCGGTACTATGTCTGCAGAGCAGCAGATTGATCAGTATCAGCAGCAGATTGAGAATTGTATGGTTTATGCTCCTATATCAGGTATGGTAACCTCTGTTAACTTCAGAGAAGGTGACCTTTATACCGGAGCAGCTATTGTGACTATCGAGAATACTTCAACCTATGATGTAGAGACTTATATCAGTGAGTATGACATAGGTAAGGTTAAGGTTGGACAGGAAGTTGTCGTTAAGACCAACGGTACCGGAGATCTTGAACTCGAAGGTGTCGTAAAGAGTGTTGCACCCAGATCGACTCCCGGTGCGAACGGTGTAGTATACAAGGTTATCGTACAGATTAATACTCCTTGTGAGGATATCAGACTTGATATGACTGCTAAGCTTAGCATCATTATGAATAAGGCTGAAAATGTTATTACCGTTCCCTATGAGTCTGTTCAGTATGAAGAAGACGGCAGAGCTTATGTAGAAATCAGCAAGGGCAAGAACGCTTCAACCGGTCTTGAAGAAAAGGAAAAAGTATACGTTACTACCGGAGTTGAGAGTGCTTATTATATTGAAATTACTTCCGGTGATATTACCGAAGGTAGCGAGGTTATCGTGCCCAGAGATGAGTATAATGCACTTAATATCTATGAACTCCTTGAAGAGGAAGGTGCACTTGGCGGCTATTAATATTGGCAATCGTCGTGACTTTTATTACAAGGAGAGATAACAGTGGAAGAAAGAAAAAGGATTATTGATCTTCAGGATATAATCAAAAAGTTTTATATCGGTACTCCAAATGAACTCACTGTTCTCCATGGAATTGATCTTGAAGTTTTTGAGGGAGAATTTGTATCGGTAGTAGGTGCATCAGGTTCGGGTAAATCGACGCTGATGAATATTATCGGTTCACTTGACAGACCGACATCCGGAAAGTATGTGCTTGACGGAGTAGATATGGTTAAGGCCAAAGATTCCGAGCTTTCGGGAATCCGTAATCAGAAAATAGGATTTGTATTTCAGACATACAATCTTATCGCCAAGACCAATGCATTGAAAAATGTTGAAATGCCCATGCTTTATGCAGGCGTTCACGGGAAAAAGAGAACTGAGAGAGCCAAGGAATTGCTTGAACTTGTAGGGATGGGTGACAGAATGAAGCATCTTCCCGAAGAACTTTCGGGTGGACAAAAACAGCGTGTTGCCATAGCCAGAGCAATGGCAAATGATCCTGCCATCATTCTTGCGGATGAACCTACTGGAGCTCTTGACTCATCAACCGGACGTCTTGTAATGGATATTTTTCATAAGCTTCATGAAGAGCAGGGTAAGACTATAGTGCTTATTACTCACTCACCGGAGCTTGCGGAAGAAACGGAAAGAGTTATTACTCTTAAGGACGGTTTGGTTACAAGCATCAGATCGGGAATGGGAGGAAGACTGGGATGAATTTGTTTTTAGAAAACATCAGACTGGCTCTGTTCTCTCTTAAAGCCAACAAAATGCGTGCTCTTCTGACAATGCTCGGAATCATTATCGGTATTTCGTCGGTTATCGCCATTATGACGGTCGGTAATTCGCTTTCCAGCTATATGACCAGTGAGCTCTCATCGATGGGTACTAACAATGTGTATGTATCTATATCAAGACGAGAGGCTGAGAAGGAGACTTCCGAGGATGGTAATGTCTTTGCAGAGGAAGAATCGACAGTCTCTATTACAGAATACGATCTGATGACTCGCGAGATGATTGAGAACTATGCAGAGACATATTCGGATAAGATCAGAGCGATAGGTATATCGAGAAATCTCGGAAGCGGACAGATAGAAAAGGGCACCACTAATATCGGTGTTGATGTTCTGGGAATCACGCTCGGATATTGCGCTACCGATAATGTGGAACTAAGTGCAGGAAGATTTTTCAATAAAAGAGAAACTGACGGAGCTAAAAAGGTATGTATCGTTTCCAATAAGGTGGTTGATAAAATGTTCGGTGGAGACAATGAGGCCGCTATTGGCTCAATCGTTCAGACTGCTATTGGTACAGATTATTATGATTTTACCATCGTAGGAATATATGATTATGAGGCCGGTGCCGGAGCACTTGCATCGTATATGTCAATGGGCAGCACTACTAATATGTATATTCCGTACTCAACTGCTTGTGAAATAAGTCATGCGGATTATGTGGTCTACTTCACAGTGTTAACTAATGCAGGTGTGGATCCCGACGAATTTGCGAATACTACAAAGCAGTTTTTTGCACCATATTACAGAAATAACAGAAATTGGACTATAGACTCATACAGTATGGCATCATACGTAGAAATGATGAGTTCTATGATGGGTACTCTCACAACTGCGATTTCAGTTATTGCGGGCATAGCACTTTTGGTTGGTGGTATCGGTGTAATGAATATTATGCTGGTATCAATCACAGAGCGTACCAGAGAAATCGGTACCAGAAAAGCACTCGGAGCACCTAACAGTTCTATCAGACTTCAGTTTATTGTGGAGGCTGTAGTTATCTGCCTTATCGGAGGAATAATCGGAATAATAATCGGTGTGGGTGGAGGATCGTTGGCAGCTAATTTGTTACTCAAATCACCTGCTACACCTTCAATCGGAAGTATTATCGGTTCATTGCTTTTCTCTATGGCAATCGGTATCTTCTTCGGATATTATCCCGCTAATAAAGCAGCTAAGATGGATCCCATCGAGGCTCTGAGATATGAGTAAATAAAAAAGTCACTGTTGCTCAACTGAAAGTTATTGCAACAGTGACAATACAGATTGATTCATTTGATTCGCCTGAGCCATTATACTTTCACCGGCTTGGGCGAGTATATTTTTAAGGGAAAAATAATATCTTTTATGATGATTTTGCAAACATATTAGGGAATAATAGAACGATAATAGGGGCAAAATGGATTGTAACAAAGGCCCAGTCATTATATAATATAGTATTATTTAGTTGTTAACCGATTACATGCATTGAACTTGTACGAAGAAGGGGAAATGATATGACATATGAGAAAATAGTTGAGAAGATTAAAAAGGCATATTCCAAGGTCGAAGCAACCGGAATCAACGGACACAAGGCTATACAGCTTAATGTTCGCGGAGAAGGTGAGGGAGCTCTTTATATCGAGGCTGCCGGCGGAAAGTTTAACGTTCAGCCGTATGAGTACTATGACAATGATGCAGTTGTAACAATTCCTTCTAAGGTTTTGTTAAATATTATAGATGGTATTGAAGAGCCTTCTGATGCGTATTCAGCAGTGAAGTTGGGCATTATCGGTGATGTGGATTTGGCAATTGCGATTCTTGCGTTGCGTAAGGTGAGCGTGGCGAAGAAGACTGTGAAGAAGGCTGAAGATGCAGCCAGAAAAGCTGCCAAGAAGGCAATGCCCGTTGCAGACAAAGCGGTCAAGGAAACCCAAAAGGCAGCCAAGAAAGCAGTCGAGGCAGCCAAGCCTATAGCGGATAAAGCGGTCGAAGAGACTAAAAAGGCAGCAAAGAAGGCTGCTGATAATGCAAAGCCTATGGCTGAGAAAGCTGTAAGAGAGACTAAGAAGACAGTTAAAAGGGCAGCAGCTACTGCGAGCAAGGCAATCAAGGCAGCTGCAGATTCTATAAAAGAAGACCAGGAAGCCAATAAAGTAGAGAAAGCCACAGCAAAGGCTGAAAAGGCTGCCGACAAGGCAAAGAAAGCTGCTACAAAAGCAGAAAAAGCCGCTACAAAGGCAGAAAAAGCAGCACTTGATGCAGAATTGGCTAAGGCAGAAGAGTCTGTAAAGGCAGCTACAAAGAAAAAGGAAGGCAAGGAATAATTTTCATGGAGAAGATTGCAAGTTTTACAATAGATCATATTAAGCTTCAGCCCGGAGTATACGTATCACGTAAGGATCATGTTGGTGCTGAGGTTATCACTACATTTGATTTGAGAATGACCAGCCCTAACGAGGAACCGGTTATGAATACTGCTGAGATGCATACTATTGAGCATCTTGCTGCTACATTTTTAAGAAATCATAAGGACTATAAGGATAAGACCGTTTATTTCGGACCTATGGGCTGCAGAACCGGTTTTTATCTTCTTCTTGCCGGCGATTATGAGTCAAAGGATATAGTGCCTCTTATGGTAGAGATGTATGAATTTATCAGAGATTTCAAGGATGAAGTTCCCGGGGCATCTCCCAAGGATTGTGGCAACTATCTTGACATGAATCTTGGAATGGCTAATTACCTTGCAGATAAGTACCTTAAGAATGTTCTCTACGATATTAAAGAGGACAGACTTGTATACCCTGAATAATTCACAGTGGTTTTGAACTGCCATTGACTGAAAACAGTTGATGGCAGTTTTAGCGTTAATATTTGGCAACGTTTAAGAGAGAGGATTGATGGAAAAATGAGTAAAATTGGCATTATTGGAGCTATGGAGCTTGAGGTCGAAACCTTAAAGTCAAAAATGCAGGTTAGCAAGAAACTTGTTAAGGCTAACATGGAGTTTAACGAAGGTACACTTAACGGTGCTGATGTTGTTATAGTAAGAAGCGGAATAGGTAAAGTAAATGCGGCTTTATGCGTGCAGATACTTGCAGATATTTTTGAGGTAACACATATTATCAACACCGGTGTTGCTGGTTCACTTAATGCCAAGCTTGATATAGGAGATATTCTTATCTCTAAGATTGCACTTCATCATGATATGGATGCGACCAATTTTGGTTATCCTCTCGGTGAAGTACCTCAGATGGGAATTAAGGAATTTACGGCTGATGAAAATATGATTAGCCTTGCACAGGCTACATGCGCAGAGGTTTTGCCGGAACTTCATACTCTTGTCGGAAGAGTGGTAAGCGGAGATCAGTTTATTGCCGATAAGGCTGTTAAAGAGAAGCTCATCACCAACTTTAGCGGAGATTGCTGCGAGATGGAGGGAGCGTCAATTGCGCACGGAGCATACCTTAACAATATTCCGTTCGTAATCCTTCGTGCTATTTCTGATAAGGCTGATGATTCGGCACAGATGGATTATCCTACATTTGAAAGACACGCGGCAGAGCATTGTGCCAAGCTTGTTGAGGAACTTGTTGCTAAGTTATAGGTTTTATAAAAGGGGAAAATATGCGTAAGAGAGTATTGGGAGCAATTATATTGTCGGCAGTTATGCCTGTTATGCTCGCAGGATGCGGCAAACAGGAAACAGAGACTCCGGTTACAGGAACTGTGACGGGTGGGCAGACTGAAGTGACTGAAAAATTGTCAGACAGTTCTACACAGTTTCCGTTCGGTCAGAATTTTTATGATGGCCGTTGGTATATGGAGGATTTGGTTGAGCCGTCCAGTAAGACTACAGCTGCAACGATATATTCGCAGATGACATATACCGAGGAGATGTTCCAGGGTGATTATCGTCTAAATCATGTAGATGATTCTCTTGCAAAAAGCTATGCAACTCAGGATTTTATAGATACGGTCACCTGGTGGAATGCATCAAATGTCAGCAGTCTTTTGCCTGCTGATGAAAGTATATCTACTGTTCCGTACAGATTTGTTGCCGGTATAGCAGAGTTGGATAATGCGCTGGTTACCGATACGGAGCATCATTGGTGTGATGTGTATTTTGCTACCAAATCAAGCAATACCGGTGTTGAAGTTATGGCGGCTTACGAGGTAGAAGGTAATACTATCACAATCACTCCTCTGGCAGAGTGGAATTTTAATGAGGAAACCAGCGAACTGACTTATTCATTCCAGGATAAGAGCTTTAGTTATACTTTCGCTTTTGACGGTCCGAGAATTACATTTTCAAATGACAGTATAGGATACACTTTGATTGAACGTGACTTCACAGCATGGTCAAATGTATCGGTAGATAAGTCTATTTCGGTAAAGAGTAATTTGTCCGAGAATTCTTCTTTAATTGATAAGATTGTCGGAATCGATTTTACAATTTATGTAGACGGCAATTATAAAATGAATGTCAACAAGAGCTCATTTTCACTTACTACTTTGGACAGTGACAACAATCAGGTCAGCTGTAACGGTATAGCAAGGTGGGATGAAGACGGTTTGTTTACATTCTCATATCAGGATGCTTCCGGAGCTACCTATTCGAACCAGATGGTTATGTTCTATTGTGGCTTTGATGGTGTCGTTCTTTCTGACGGAACCAAGAATTACTATTATATGAGTACTTATCTGTCAGAGTTTACAGCCAACTATTATACTCCTGAGCAGCTCGAGGAGATTGTAGACGGTCTCGGAGCTAACCTGTCAGAGGAAGATCAGGAACTTCTCGGTACAATGACTGAAGAAGAAATTGAAGAGATTATCGAGACCAGAACCGATTTGCTCGCAGATTTGACAGTTGCCTTTGAGGAAAAGGGAATTAAGGCCGAGATTGATGAAGAATCAGGTGAAATCGTACTCGATTCATCAATCCTTTTTGCAACAGGACAGTCATCACTTTCAGCAGATGGTGAAAAGGCACTTACAGATTTCATCACAGCTTTTGCGGGTGTAATAAGTGAGGACAAATATGACGGATTTATCTCAGAGGTAGAGGTGCAGGGACATACCGATACTGATGGAGATTACGATATGAATCTTGAACTGTCGCAGAAGAGAGCCGACAGTGTAAGAGATTATTGCTTAAATGACGTAGATGAGCTGGATGACAGTACTATTGCCAAGCTTGAGACACTTCTTGTTCCTGTAGGATATTCATACGATTATCCTGTCTACAATGAGGATGGAACCGTAGATATGGCGGCATCTAGAAGAGTAGAGTTTATCTTCTTCATTAATCTTGCGAGAAGAACTGAAGAGTAATTTCTACATGATAGCAGAAGAGAAATTCATCAAGATAACAGAAGAAAAAATATGTGCCTTATGGGCAAAACAGATTTGAATGCGGAGAACGATATGTCAGATTTTCTTCCTGTAGAATTTGAAAACAGAATGAAGGAACTTCTCGGAGATGAATTCGAGGAGTTCCTTGCTGCGTATGACGGAGTTCGTTACAGAGGACTAAGAATCAACAGACTGAAGGTTGATGCAGATGGCAAAAATGCTACACCTGACGGACTGTATCTGACCGCCGGTTACGAGCAGATAGAATGGGAGCCGATGGGCTATTATTACAATGAAGAGGATCAGCCGGGGAAGCATCCTCTGCATGAGGCGGGGGTATACTATATTCAGGAGCCCAGTGCCATGGCGCCGGTACCGTTGCTAGGAGTTGTGCCCGGAGACAGGGTGCTCGATTTGTGTGCGGCACCGGGAGGAAAGTCTACACAGCTTGCAAGTGCACTTGGAGGAGTAGGTTTGCTCGTTACCAATGAGATCAATCCTTCAAGAGCGAGAATTCTTTCTGAAAATATCGAACGAATGGGTGTGAGAAATGCGGTTGTTACAAATGAACCACCCGCTAGACTTGTACCCAGATTTGAAAGTTTTTTTAATAAGATATTGGTTGATGCTCCGTGCTCAGGAGAAGGCATGTTTAGAAAAAATGATGCCGCACTGACTGAGTGGAGCGTTGCAAATGTAAAAAATTGCGCGCAGCGCCAGGCAGAGATATTGGACTGTGCGGCTTCAATGCTTATGGCAGGCGGAACGATCGTATACAGTACATGTACATTTGCGCCTGAAGAGGATGAACAGAGTGTTGAGAATTTTATCGCAAGACATCCGGAATTTACTATAGAAAAAACATTACGCTTATGGCCTCATAAGGTAAAAGGTGAGGGACATTTTGCAGCTGTTTTACGTAAGGCTGCTGATAATGTAGAAGAGATAGAGTCACTTCCTGAGATGTCGATGTCCAAGTCTGATATGAAAAAGATCAGAGAATATCTAAGTGATATCGTGAAGGAAGAATGCCTCGAGGAAGGTGGTATGCTGACAGGCGGAAGGCTTGAAAATTTTGGTGACAGCATCTATCTGGTCCCTGCAGCGATGACTTCAATCAGTGGGCTTAAGGTGCTTCGCCCCGGACTGTGTCTGGGAGTCCTTAACAAGGGCAGATTCGAGCCGGCACATTCGCTGGCTTTGGCTATGAAGCCTTCGGAGGCGTTAAGAACCGTAAACTTAAATGTGGACGAAGCGGCAGAGTATATTAAAGGACTTACCAGAAACGTCGACGGCGAAAAAGGCTGGACTCTTGTATGCGTTGACGGCTATTCACTGGCGTGGGGTAAGAACGCCGGAGGAATACTTAAGAATCATTATCCCAAGGGACTTCGCAAGGGATGATGGAGGTGTTGATTGAAGACAGAGATTTTGTATGAGGACAACAACATACTTGTGGTATATAAGCCGGCAGGAATTGCTACTCAGACATCCAAAGTGGGCGAGCGCGATGTGGTAAGTGAACTTAAGAATCACTTAAAGGGCGGTTATGTCGGAGTGATTCACAGACTTGACCAGCCTGTTGAAGGTGTACTTGTTTTTGCTAAAAATCAGGCTACTGCTTCTGTGCTGTCGTCACAGGTACAGGCTAAAGCTACAGACGGAGATGACGCAGGATTTTGTAAGGATTATCTTGCAGTCGTTCTGGGTGTGCCCAAAGAAGCTAAGGGCCGTCTCGAAAATATGATGATAAAGACACCTGAAAGAACTGCCAAAATAGTTGATTCGAGTGATAATATTGCCGGGGCGAAAAAGGCAATATTGGGTTATGAACTGATAGAAACAATAAAAAAAGATGATTATGAGCTAAGTCTTTTGAGAATACATCTTGAGACCGGAAGGTTTCATCAGATAAGAGCTCAGCTGTCTCATATCGGTTGCCCTATAATCGGCGACAAAAAATATGGAAGTGAGCTTAGTATCAGGTGTGCAGAGAAAATGATGATAAGAAATGTTTCACTATGCGCAGACAGACTAAGGTTTACGGTTGGTGACGGTAAGAAAAGTAAAATTATCGGTAAGACATATGAATACAGTCATAGACCTACAGGTAAGCTGTTTTCAGAATTTACGTCTTGCAATAAATAATGAGTGATAATGGAGATTGGCATTGAACGTATTACGAGCGATTAAGGTGGCTGAGCTTAGAAAAAAGCTGGCTGCGATTCCCGGAAAGTTAATATTGGCGCTCCTATTACTGGCAGGTATTTTTGTGTACTCCAGTCACACATTTGATTTGGCGAAATTGTGGGAGGAATTGAAAGCTACCTGGATATACTGGTGTGTGTTTTACGTGCTGATGTACGGAGCGGTTTCATATTTTACGTTTTTTATGCAGCTATTGAAACAATGGTTTTTAGGGCTGATTGCTTCAGGTGCTATCATCGCTGCATTGTATTTTACACTTGGAAAATATGATGACTACATATTTGTGAATGTGTTGATGGGACTGGCTATGATAGGCCCTCTATTTGATATAATCAATTTCTTTAGGTATGTCAGACTTAAAAATGCGGTTATCGAGGCAGAGGAAGAACTCAAGCAGGGTATTAACGGACATCATGACAGTGCGTATGATGATGGATTTGAAGAAGGCTACAGACGTGGAATAAATGCCGGCAAAAAAGATGCCGAAGAGGATTTTGAGAAAAGAATTAATTCTAAGAAGAACTCAAAAAAGAAATCTAAAAAACACGAATATATTGAAGAATCATATGATGGTGATGAGTGGGAACTTGAGGATGATTCAGAGTCGTATGATGATTCGAGATATATTGATGAAGATTATTACGAAGAAGACAGTGAAGATTCCGATGAAGAGTCATGTGGTGGATCTGATGAAGAATCCTATGGGGGATTCGGCGAAGATTTTAGTGAGGAAGTAGGTTCAGAATCTTACGAAGAATCCGGTAATGGCAGAACAGTATACGGTGACAGCAGTAATATAGCTGGTTATTTTGCTGATTGTAAGAATAAGCGTGAGATTAAGAGAAGATATCACGACCTGTGTAAGGTATATCATCCCGATAGCGGAAATGCGTCTTCGGATATATTCTGTAAGCTTAATGCAGAGTATCTGGAGCTGATGAGCCAATATGAGGATGTTTGAGTAATACGAAGAGGCAAGCGCATATAATAACACCCTGTGGTATGTATTGTTAGTGTACATATCACAGGGTGTTTGTGTTTACAGTATTATTTCACTAAATTTTTTATCGTGATATTTAGTAATTCAGTAATCTATATTGCACTAATTCTTTTTGTTTGCAAGAGCAGCAGCGACAAATCCCTTGAAGAGAGGATGAGGACGGTTGGGTCTTGACTTAAGCTCGGGATGAGCCTGAGTAGCTACGAAGAAGGGATGCTCGGGAAGCTCGATCATCTCTACAATTCTTCCATCGGGTGAAATGCCGGCAAGCTTTAAGCCATGCTCGGTAAGTACTGAACGATAGTCGTTGTTAACCTCATAGCGGTGACGATGTCTTTCACTGATTTCCTTGCTGCCGTAGAGCTGATATGCTTTGGAGGTCTCATCGAGAATACAAGGATAAGCACCGAGTCTCAGGGTACCGCCGATATCCTCAACACCTACCTTGTCGGGCATAAGGTCAATAACGGGATGGGTGGTATCGGGGTTAATCTCAACTGTATGAGCATCCTCATAACCAACGACATTACGTGCAAATTCTACAATTGACATCTGCATTCCGAGGCAAAGGCCGAGGAACGGAATCTTATGTGTTCTTGCATAGTTGATAGCAGTGATTTTGCCTTCGATTCCGCGGGTACCGAAGCCGCCGGGAACGAGTATTCCGTTAACATCGCCGAAAATCTCATCTGCATTTTCAGGGGTAACTGTCTCGGAATCGACCCACTTGATGTGTACGGTGGTGTAATTGGGAATGCCACCATGCTTTAAAGCTTCTACAACGCTGATATATGCGTCGTGAAGTGATACATATTTTCCTACGAGAGCAACGGTGACTTCTTCGGTAGGATTCTTAAAATCGGTAACCATCTTTTCCCACTCTGAAAGATCGGGATCAGGGCAGGGAAGCTTGAGGCTGTCAAGAACAACCTCTGCAAGATGCTCTTTTTCGAGAGCAAGAGGTGCTTCGTAGAGAACGGGTACATCGAGATTCTGCAGTACATGTGACTTGGGTACATTACAGAAAAGTGCAATCTTATCTTTGATGCCGTCCTCGAGCTCGTGTTCACTTCTGAGCACGATTACATCGGGCTGAATTCCCATTCCCTGAAGGTCCTTAACTGAAGCCTGGGTGGGCTTGGTCTTGAGCTCCTGTGAACATGATAGATAAGGGATGAGTGTAACGTGAATGAGAATAGCATTTTCTCTTCCGACATCCTGCTGGAACTGACGGATAGACTCTAAGAAAGGCTGGCTCTCGATATCACCGACGGTGCCGCCTACTTCAATTATAGCGATAGTGGTTTCTTCATTAGAATAATCTCTATGGAAACGACTCTTTATTTCATTTGTAATGTGAGGGATAACCTGAACGGTGCCGCCGCCGTAATCGCCGCGACGCTCTTTTTGAAGAACAGACCAGTATACTTTACCGGTTGTTACGTTAGAATTTTTGGTGAGACTTTCGTCTATGAAACGCTCATAATGGCCGAGGTCAAGGTCAGTTTCAGCTCCGTCATCGGTTACGAATACCTCGCCGTGCTGAACCGGATTCATTGTTCCGGGGTCAATGTTGATGTAAGGGTCAAACTTCTGCATCGTGACTTTGTAGCCTCTCATTTTGAGAAGACGACCGAGTGAAGCGGCAGTTATACCCTTTCCAAGTCCGGACACAACTCCACCTGTGACAAAAACATACTTGACTGCCATATTTAATTTACCTCCCTGATGACTAAACCTGATGACTTAACTGATGAAAAACTTTGATGTCTGGTATTATGCAAAAAACTAATAATGGAGAGATTATAAACCTCTAAAATGAAAAAATCTACAAAAACCTTTTAAAATTGTTAAAAAATTGCGAAAAAGATAGAATTTGCCTGAAAATGTATTATAATGGCAAGGTTGAAGCAGTGTGAGGGGGACACCGTGCTTTTTGCTGAGGATGAATAATCATGAAGAAGATAAAGGAATTTTTCGCCCATAACAAGTATGAGTTTTTGAGGGCATTTATATATTTTGTTGTTTTTGCTGTAGTTATCGTATTTTTTGAGGTGGCTCTCAGAATAATGATCTCCGGCAAGATTAGTAAGGCTAATGTTACATTTCTTGCATTTGTACCTGCACAGGCAATGTTTTTTACAACACTGACAGGATTTGCAAAAAAGCATACCGTTATAAATAAGTTGATTTTTATTTTGCTGATGGTACTGATCACTGTATTTTATGGAGTGCAGATGGTTTATTTTCAGGTGTTTGGTTCGGTTTTATCCGTTAGCCTGCTTGGAATGGGTACAGAAGCTGTCGGCAATTTCAGCTGGGCAATAGCCAGTATCCTTAAGAATGTCTGGAAATATATAGTTTTATTCCTTATGCCGATCATTCTGGCAGTTGTATTTTCATTCGTGAAAAAATTGAATAAGTCTACAAAAAATATGCCGGGAGCAGGATACGTTATCTGGCTTCACGCATTATGCCTTGTACTTACCGTGGGATTATGGTTTGCAGGAATCGGTGGTCTTAAGACTCTGGGAACTGAGAGAAATTCAGCATACTATGTGTTTAATGACGCTTATGCAGACAGTGATACTACTGCGACCAGACTCGGGGTCCTTTCTACCAGCGTAATAGAGGCTGCTGCTCGTTATTTGCATATTAAGGGCAAAGACAATGAAGTCACTGTAGTGGCAGTAGATAACAATGCATTAAACCTGGGTAAGCCGGATACAACGAGTAATCCACCTGCCAATACTGTTTCGAATGATACTCAGGAGGGAACCGATGAGGAGCAGGTTGTAGAGCCCGAAGAGGTTTTTGTTTCTGAATTACAGATAAATGAAGCTATTGATTTCGCGGCTCTTGCGCAGATTGCCCCGGATTCGGATACAAAACAGCTTTGCGAATATTACGGATCAAAGAGCGGCTCCGGTACAAATAAATATACCGGTATGTTTGAGGGTTACAACCTTATTTATATATGTGCTGAGTCTTTTTCACGCTATGCGCTTGATCCTGAGATTACTCCGTTAATGTATGAGATGGCCAATAACGGAATAGTGCTTAGCAATTATTACAACAGCTTTAGAAATACAACTTCAAACGGTGAATTTGCTTTTGATACCAGCTGCTGGCCGGATGTATCAAGAGTAGCAGACAACGGAGCTATAATAGGTTCCTTCCCGCAGTCTGCAAACATTTATATGCCTTACGGATTGGGAGATTATTTCAATTCAATAGATGTTCCCGTATACGGATTCCATAATTTCTGGGGTAACTATTATTATCGTTATCTTACCTGGCCCAATCTTGGCTATAACAATAACAAATTCCTCGGTCAGGGTATGAATTTTACCTCATATTGGCCCGCATCAGACCTTGAAATGTTCGAGCAGTCGGTTGATGATTTTATCAATGATGATCAGTTCCACGCTTACTATATGACCTTCAGCGGACATGGACCATATTCACCGCAAAACTATATGTATAATAAGAATATAGAAGCGGTAAAAGAACTCGCCGGCGGAAGATACGGTGATAATACAGAAGCTTTGGGATATTTCTGTGGCGAATATGAGCTTGAACTCGGTCTTGAATATCTTGTGGAAAAACTGGAAGAGGCAGGTAAGCTTGATAAAACAGTAATTGTGTTGACAGGTGATCATTATCCTTATTATGTAACAAGCGCCGGACAGGCTGCTTTTGAGGATACAATTGATGACAATTACAATGATTTTGAGATATATCGTTCTACCTGTATTATCTACAATTCGGGAATCGAGGAACCCATCATCAATGATGAGTACTGTTGTAATGTAGATATACTTCCTACTGTTTTGAATCTTTTTGGCTTTGATTATGAATCAAGACTGCTGGCTGGTAATGATGTTTTCTCCAACAGTGTTCATCGAGCAAGAATTTATAACGGAAGCTTCCTTACAAAGTATGTAAAGTATAACAGCCGTACAGGTGAAGTTACCTGGACAGATGAAGCAGAAGGCTTTTCGGAATATGAGCTTAATTCATATCTTGATGCGATGCTCAATTATACAGAAAGTGAATATACAGCTTCATTATTGCTTCAGAGCAGTAATTTTTACTTCTTTGTGTATAAAAATTCAGGGCTGATGACGCCCGAAGAGATTGCCGCGGAGCAGAGAAGAGAAGAAAACGGTAATGCGTTTTTCGATGAAGAAATTCTGGCTCAGGAGCAGCAGGCACTTGAGGAAGAAATGGCGGCACAGGGACTCAATCCTGACGGAACACCTATCGAGGATGACGGAACTAACCCGGAGGGAGTTAATCCTGAGGAAATCCAGGTGGAAGAAGTAGGAAGTGAATAGACGCAAAATTCCTTAATGCATCGTAAAGTTAATTATTTTTTCACACTTTTTGTATTGCCTAAAAAAATATGAATCCCTATAATTTATATGGTATAAGGGGATTTATGTTATGCGTAAGTGAATTGAGATCACTTAACGGTGCATAGATTTATATGAGGTTTTTGATGAAAGATAATATTATTCAATATAGTGACAGAAATAATAACGGTAGCGGCGGAAATAACGGCAACAACAGAGGTAACGGAGGAGCCGGTGGAGAGGGAAGACGTCCCAGAATCTTTTTGATTCTTACTATACTTATGGTTATTGGTATAGTGTTCCTTGTCTACAATATGTTCTTCAGTAACTCGAAAAAATACAGCTCGAAAGATTACACTGCATTCCTCGATGATCTGGAGGCAGGTTATGTAGAGGCTGTCGAGCTTAATGCCGAGGATGCAGAACTTAAGGTTACACTTAAGGAAGAAGCAGTGGTAGGAACTCTTGAGGATTATTCTCAGAGTAATACATTGGCACAGTACGCATATTATTCACAGGTTCAGAATAACAAGGTGTACGTTACCAATGTTATGGAGAGTATGGATATTCTGACCGCCAGACTCGAGGAATATGACGTAGTCGGTAGCAGAAAAATCAGTGCTAATTCCGGTATTTTTACAGAGATTCTTATAGGTGTTATTTTGCCTCTTGCCCTTATGTGGCTTATTGCGTCATTTTTCATCAGAAGAATGGGTGGCGGCGGAGCTATGGGCGTCGGTAAGAGCAACGCCAAGGTATATGTGCAGAAGGAGACCGGAGTTACATTTGCAGATGTAGCCGGTGAAGATGAAGCTAAGGAATCGCTGGTGGAAGTCGTGGATTTCCTGCATGATCCGAAGAAGTATACCGAGATAGGTGCTCGCCTTCCGAAGGGTGCGCTTCTCGTAGGCCCTCCCGGAACAGGTAAGACACTGCTTGCAAGAGCTGTCGCAGGTGAGGCACATGTTCCTTTCTTCTCACTTACGGGTTCTGACTTTATCGAGCTCTATGTAGGTGTTGGTGCGAGCCGTGTTAGAGATTTGTTCAAGGAAGCTAATAAAAATGCTCCCTGTATTATATTTATCGATGAGATCGATGCTATCGGACGAAGCCGTGATTCCAAGTACGGTGGAGGAAATGAAGAACGTGAGCAGACTCTTAACCAGCTGCTTTCAGAGATGGATGGTTTCGATGGATCAAAGGGTATCCTTATCCTTGGTGCGACCAACCGTCCCGAAATCCTTGATAAGGCGCTTCTTCGTCCCGGTCGTTTCGACAGACGAGTAATTGTTGATAAGCCTGATCTTAAGGGACGTGTTGAGATACTTAAGGTTCATGCCAAGAATGTTAAAATGGATGAGACAGTTGATCTCGATGCTATTGCTCTTGCCACCAGCGGTGCTGTTGGTTCGGAGCTTGCCAACATGATCAACGAAGCTGCGATCAATGCAGTTAAGGAAAAGCGTAAGTATGTTAATCAGCAGGATCTTTTCAATGCCGTAGAGCAGGTACTTGTAGGTAAGGAAAAGAAGGACCGCATTATGAATTCTGAAGAGCGCAGGATTGTATCTTACCATGAGGTCGGCCATGCACTTATCAGTGCACTTCAGAAGAATTCAGACCCCGTACAGAAGATTACGATTGTACCTAGAACAATGGGCGCTCTCGGATATGTAATGAATGTTCCCGAAGAAGAGAAATATCTTAATTCTGAGGCTGAACTTAAGGACAGAATCGTAAGTTTACTCGGCGGCCGTGCAGCTGAGGAAATCATGTTTGATTCTGTTACAACAGGTGCCTCTAACGACCTTGAGAAGGCTACCGATCTTGTGAGAAACATGATTACACGTTTCGGTATGAGTAAGCGTTTCGGACTGATGAGTCTTGCTAGTGTAGAGAGCCAGTATCTCGAGGGCAGAAGCTCACTTAACTGCTCTGACAGAACTGCAGCTCTTATTGATGAAGAGATTGCAGAGATTATCAAGGAAAGTTATGAGAAGGCTCTTGCGATGCTTCGCGAGAATGTCGAAGTAATGGATAAGCTTGCTGCATTCCTGATTGAGAAGGAAACTATTACCGGCAAGGAATTCATGGAAATCTTCAGACGTGAAAAGGGTCTTCCTGATCCCGAAGAAGATAAGAAAGAAGAGAAAAAAGAAGATGCTGAAGACAAGTCGACTGAAGCAGCTAAGTCTCCTTTTTATGAGGAACCTAAGGTTGAGCTGACAGCTCCTTCTGTTAATCTGGAAAAAACAGTTCCTATTGATGATGCGATTCCTACAATTATTATCGGAGACGATGAAAAAAAGGATGAAGCAGACAATAAGGAAGTATCGGAAGCTGGAAAACAGGTGGACGATACTGAAGATGCAGGAGATAATAATCAGGCCGATGATTCTGAGCAGTCTTCCGATAGAGAAGTTGGCAGATTCTCTAATTCAAGAATGGATTGATAACTAATATAAGTAGAGAAAAATATGTTCGGACCGTCTTTACAGACGGTCCGTTTTTATGATAACGGATTCTTTTTACGGGACATATATGATAAGATAAATGTCGGTAATATGTATTAGAAAGTTGTGCTTAAAATTTTATATTTAAATTCTTATTAGGGAATTATTAAAGAATTATTTGGAGTGAGTTATGCAGCGTATTAAGGATATAATCGTAGGATTTGTAAAAGGAAAAAATCTAAAAAAACAGCTTCCGCCTATGTTGATAGGAGTATTCATGATGGGATTTTCACTGTCATGGCTGGGTATGGTTGACTGGGGTACTGATACCTTTACAAATATGAATATAGCTATAGCAAATAAAGTGGGACTTACACTTGGAACCTGGCAGCTGATATTGAATATAGTATTGCTTATTTTGGTGGTAATTCTCGGCGCGGATAATTTTGGATTCGGTACGATTGCCAATATGGTGTTGTGCGGATATCTATATGATTTCTTCAGCTGGGTGTGGTTAAAAGTTCTCCCAGGAGTGGTGCCTGAGGGATTTCTGGTTATTACCACTGCGGAAAACGGCAGGCAGAGTGCAGTTATCAGTTCGGATTTTCTGGTGGCTAAAATAGCGATAATGATTGTTGCACTGGCTATTTTTGTATTCTTTGCTGCATTATACATGGATTCCGGACTTGGTATGTCACCGTGTGATGCGATACCCTTCATTGCATATACAAAGATTAAAAGTAAGTTTAATAAGGTGCCCTTAAAGCTTGTACGAATTATCTATGACATGATATTGATTCTTATTGCGTGGGCATTTGGAAGTAAGTGGTATATCGTTACTATTCTTATGGCATTTACACTTGGCCCTGTGATAGAGTTTGTTGGAAAGAGAATAAGCAAGTGGTTCAAATTTGAAGAGAACGCGAGCAAGTAAATTATAAATAAAACGCATAAATCACAAAGAGATAGCAAATAAAAAGAGTAAAGAAAAGGCAAATAGAAACGCTCAAAAAAAGCACAGAAAAGCATAGAAAACAGGATTGAATGGACAAGTACGCGTTAGTAGAAAAATGTCATAACAGGCATCATAAAAAATCTGTACTGAGAAAGGTCATGGCGATAGCTATGACCGTATTTGTCGTGCTTGCAGGAGCGTTAAGTGGGGCAGGTAATGCAATCTATGCCTGGGCACTTACGGGAGACGAACTTCTTGAGGCTAACCGTGCTATACCTGTAGAATCCAATCAGGTGCCGAATTGGCCACAGGGGCCTATAGTGGGAGCTGAATCAGCTATTTTAATTGATGCCGACACAGGCGTAATTCTCTATGAAAAAAATGTTCATGAGAGAGAATTTCCTGCATCGACGACTAAAATTTTGACCTGTCTTATTGCTTCTGAAATGTGTGAGGATGATGAAGTTGTCACATTCTCAAGGTCTGCAGTTTTCGATACACCCAGAGACAGTAATAATATAGCTATCGATGTGGGCGAGTCGCTCACTGTTCTTGAGTGTCTGCAGGCTATACTGATTCGTTCTGCAAATGAATGTGCTTTTGCTGTTGCGGAACATATCACCGGAAGTGACTGGCAGAGCTTTGCAGAAGTGATGAATAATCGTGCGAAGGAGCTCGGATGTGTAGATTCCAATTTCGTCAACCCGAATGGATTGCCTGATGACAATCATTACACAAGTGCTTATGATCTGGCGCAGATAGGCAGGGCCTTTTTTGCAGATCAGAAGCTTTGCGATATTACGATGACACCTCGTCTTCACATATATCCTTCGGAAAATCAGCCTGATGAGATTATAGAAAATTCGACGGTTCTCATACTCCCGGGAAAAACATACGAGTATGAGTATCTTGTGGGCGCAAAGACCGGTTATACGGATGCAGCAAGGAGCTGCCTCGTATCATGTGCGGAGAAGGATGGAACCAGGCTTATATGCGTGGTAATGAAGGATGAGGCGCCAAATCAGTATCTCGATACAATCAGTCTGTTTGATTACGGATTTTCTAACTTTTACAGTGCGAACGTTTCCGAAACAGAGACAAAATACAACATTAGCACTACAGGTTCATTCTACAGTGGTGTAGATGTCCTGGGTAATTCGACTCCTATATTGGCACTTAATACGCAGGACTGCATTATTGTTCCCAAGACTGTAGATTTTGCTGATTTGGATTCTGAGATTTCATACGATACAAACGACCCGATGGAAGCTGCGATTATTACCTACAGTTATCATGGAGTGTATTTGGGTACTGCAGCCGTTGAATTCATGGCCCAGGGTGATGGATATACTTTTGATGAACTCCCGTCATCGGTTGCCGCGACAGAGGTTGAAGAGGTAGAGGTAGAAGAAGAGAAAGTCGTGTTCGTCAACGTCACCAAGATTGCTCTGTATGTCGGAGCAGGAGTGGCATCATTACTGATAGGCTTTTTGGTGGTTAAGGGAATAATGAACTACCGCAGACGTCACCCGAACTGGAGAGCTGAATGGAAGCGCGACAGAAGACGCAGAAAGAACGGTAAAAAGTATCTGACGATACATCAGGAGGCCAAACAGCGCAAGGCGGCTTTTATGGAAGAGGGCAGGCGCAGAACACGCGGAAGAAAGAGAATCAGTAAACGTTTGGGCGAGAATGGCCCCAGCAATCATTATAGAATAAAATGAGCCGACTGCTTGTGAAAGTAATCGGCTCATGTGGCTGTAAATGCATTCTTTTAAGATGTTTTGTGATTGTAAATCTATATTTTGAATATATGCATTCTTAGATATACTATTTATTTGCTGCTCTGTGGATGCAGTATTTGCAGATGGGGTTGCCCTGACTTGAGAATTTTTCTTCGTATTCGGTCATGACATTGCCAACCATAAGTTTTTCATCAGCATGAAGGTCGTAGGTAATGTAATCTGCTTCCCAACCGGCAGGCTCGAGTTCTTCTACGGCGAAATCAAAAAGGTCGCGGTTATCGGTTTTGAATTCGATGTTGCCGTCTGCTTTTAAGATTTTGTTATAACGTGCAAGGAACTGTCTTGAAGGAAGTCTTCTTTTAGCGTGACGGTCCTTAGGCCATGGATCTGAGAAGTTGAGATAGATTTTGTCTATTTCACCCTCGCCGAATACCTTACAGATGTCCTCTGCATCCATTCGGAGGAAAATAAGATTGCTCTTTTCGTTTTCTTCCATCTTTTGAACTGCGCGGAGAAGAACGGCAGAGTATTTTTCGATTCCGATATAGTTGACATTGGGATTCTGCTCGGCAAGGTCGTGAATAAAGCGTCCCTTGCCCATGCCGATTTCGATTCGGATAGGATTGTTGTTGCCAAAGCGTGAAGCCCAGGTGCCGGGACATTCTTCGAGAATATCCTCGTTTACAACGTATTTGCTGTCTGCGATTGTCTCCTGACAGCCGGTTATATTACGTAATCTCATATGATTATTAACCTCATTGATACTAAGCCATATGGTGGCTTGAATAAATAGAAATTTGTATAATGGATTATAGTAAAGTCATACCGAATTTGTCAATTTATACCGCATAAAGGGGAATGGTATGTTTGATATTCAGGAAGAACTTAAAAAGCTTCCGGGGAGCCCCGGAGTATATATAATGAGGGACAAGTCCGACGGAATACTCTATGTCGGTAAGGCAGTTAACTTACATAACAGAGTACGTTCGTATTTTAGAAAAAATGTCGGCCGTGGTCCCGCTATTGATCAGATGATTTCTCTTATAGATCATTTTGAGTATATCGTTACGGATTCAGAGCTTGAGGCGCTGGTACTTGAAAATAATCTCATCAAGGAGCACTCGCCAAAATACAATACTCTGTTAAAGGACGACAAGACCTATCCGTATATTAAGGTGACGCTTGGCGAAAGCTATCCGCGAGTGATGTTCTCACGTTTGATGAAGAAGGATAAGTCCAAATATTTTGGACCATACAGCTCTGCTGCTGCGGTTAAGGATACCATTGAGCTTCTTAATAAACTTTATATGCTGAGAACCTGTAACAGGAGTCTTCCACGTGAAATCGGTTCAGATCGTCCCTGCCTGAATTATCATATCGGACAATGCACCGCGCCATGCCAGGGGTATGTATCACAGGAAGAATATGCGGAACAGATTGCCGAGGCGATGGATTTTTTGAACGGTAATTATAAGCCGGTTCTTAAGAGCCTGGAAGAAAGAATGAAGGCCGCAGCCGAGGCGATGGAATTCGAGGAAGCAGCAAGACTGCGAGACCTGCATATAAGTGTTAAGAGCGTTGCACAGAAGCAGAAGATTAACGAGGGTGAGGGCGAGGATAAGGATATCATTGCAATGGCCCGTGATAAGGACGAGATAGTGGTCCAGATTTTCTTTGTGCGAGACGGTAAGCTGATAGGAAGAGAGCATTATTATATGACTCACATTGCTGAGGATTCGCCGGGAGCGATACTTCAGGAATTTGTGAAGCAGTTCTATGCCGGTACACCGTTCCTTCCCAAAGAGATTATGCTTCAGCATGAGATAGAAGATGTCAAGCTGCTGGAGGAATGGCTGAGCGGTCGCAGAGGAACCAGGGTATATATTAAGGTGCCAAAAGCCGGTCAGAAGGAAAAGATGGTAGAGCTGGCGGCTCATAACGCTGAGATTATTTTGACACAGGACAGAGAAAAGCTTAAGCGTGAGGAAGGCAGGACGATCGGTGCCGTCAAGGAGATTGCCAAGCTGTTGGGACTCGAAAATGCAGACAGAATGGAAGCGTTTGATATATCCAATACCAATGGTTTTGAGAATGTAGCTTCAATGGTTGTATTTGAAAAGGGCAAGCCTAAAAAGAGCGATTACAGAAAGTTTAAGATAAGAACGGTAACCGGCCCTGATGATTATTCCTGCATGAGAGAAGCACTTACAAGAAGATTTACTCACGGAATGGAGGAAAATGAAGAGCTGGCGCGTAAGGATATGGATGCATCCTTTGGAAGCTTTTCAAAGTATCCTGATCTACTGCTGATGGACGGTGGTCGAGGACAGGTCAACATAGCGCTTGAGGTGCTGGACAGCCTGGGACTGAACGTTCCTGTGTGCGGTATGGTTAAGGATGATTTCCATAGAACCAGAGGTATTTATTTTAATAATGTGGAGCTGCCTATAGACATTCATTCGGAAGGATTTAAGCTCGTTACCAGAATCCAGGATGAGGCACACAGATTTGCTATAGAGTACCACAAATCGCTTAGAAGTAAGGTGCAGGTTAAATCTGTCCTGGATGATATACAGGGCGTTGGTCCTGCGCGCAGGAAGGCTCTTATGAGGCATTTTTCAGACCTGAATGCTATTTCTGAAGCTACTGAGGAAGAGATAAGTGCTATTCCTGGATTTACTCCGCAGGCAGCAGCTGCTGTGGTGGCATTTTTTCGCGAGAGAAAAAACAGTCGCCAATAGAATAGTAATCGTAAAATATGGGCTGCCGAAGGGATTATTTTTTACATAGAAGCGGCAAAGTGTGGTATCATATAATTACTTATATTTTGCGATAACATAGAGGTCGCAGATTGGAGAAAATCATGGCAAGTGTAAAATTGACAAGTATTGTGGAGAAATTTAAGCTGGAGAGTCTTACTCCGGATATCGCGATTGACAAAATCCGAGTTCATCAGCAGGATATTAACAGACCTGCACTTCAGATTACAGGATACTATGAGTATTTTGACTCATCTCGTATTCAGATTATCGGTCTTGTAGAGTATTCATATATGGAGAATGCACTTAACGAAGAGCAGAAGATTGCTGCTTTTGATAAGCTGCTTTCACATCCTATTCCAGCCATCGTATTTTGCAGAAACTTGAAGCCCAGCGATACTTTCCTGGATCTTGCCAAGCAGCACGGCGTTCCCGTATTTATTACAAATGAAGCTACATCAGCATTCACCGCTGATATTATCAGATGGCTCAATGAGCGTCTCGCTCCTATGATTTCTGTACACGGCGTACTTGTCGATGTATATGGCCAGGGACTTCTTATTACAGGTGAAAGCGGTATCGGTAAATCAGAGGCTGCTCTTGAACTTATCAAGCGTGGTCACCGTCTTGTAACCGATGACGTTGTAGAACTCAGAAAGATTAATGACGATACCCTTGTAGGACGTGCACCTGATATTACCAAGCACTTCATTGAGCTTCGCGGTATCGGCATCGTAGATGTCAAGGCATTGTTTGGTGCTTCATCAGTTAAGGAACAGCAGGTAATAGACCTTGTTATCCATCTTGAGGATTGGGACAAGGATAAGGAATATGACAGACTCGGACTTGATGATTCATACACCGAGTATCTTGGCAACAAGGTTGCATGTCATAATATTCCCATCAGACCCGGCCGTAACCTCGCTATCATCTGCGAGTCGGCAGCAGTTAACTTCAGACAGAAGAAGATGGGATATAATGCAGCTCAGGAGCTGTATAAGCGTGTTCAGGAAAATATGGCGAAGAAATTCGAGGAGGAAGATTAATAATGAAGTACGCAGTTGGTGTAGATATTGGTGGAACTACAGTAAAGCTTGGACTTTTTGATGAGAATGCAAATGTTCTCGATAAGTGGGAGATTCCTACTATTAAGGATAATCAGGGAGCTCAGATTGTTCCCGATGTAGCTAAGAGCGTTATGGCTAAGCTCGCAGAGAAGAATATCGATAAGGCTGATGTTGCCGGAATCGGTGTTGGTGCTCCCGGAGCAGTAGATGAGGACGGTGTTATGACCGGTGGTGCGGTTAACCTCGGATGGCCTGTATTTAACTTAAGAACCACCCTTGAGGAAGCAACCGGCGGTATTCCTGTTAAGGCTGCAAACGATGCGAATGTAGCAGCTTTTGGTGAAATGTGGCAGGGCGGCGGTAAGGGCTACAGCGATATGGTAGCAGTTACCCTCGGAACCGGCGTAGGTGGCGGAATTATTGTTAACGGAAAAATTCTTACCGGTGCAACAGGTGCAGGCGGTGAGATCGGACATATTCATCTTGAGGATGAGGAGACAGAGGTTTGCGGATGCGGACACTGCGGATGCCTCGAGCAGTATGCTTCAGCTACAGGTATCGTAAGACTTGCAAAGCGTCGTCTTGCTAAGGATGATAAGGCAAGCGTTCTCAGAGATTCAGAAATTTCTGCAAAGACTGTATTTGATGCAGTTAAGGCAGGCGATGAGGTCGCTATAGAGATAGCTGAAAAATTCGGTTATTATCTCGGTAAGGGACTGGCTTCAGTTGCAAATGTAGTTAATCCTCAGGTATTCGTTATCGGTGGCGGAGTATCAAAGGCAGGAGAGGTTCTTATTCCTTATGTAGAGCCTAACTTCCAGAAGTATGTATTCCCTCCTTGCCGCCATGCTAAGTTTGCTCTTGCTAAACTCGGCAATGATGCAGGCATTTTCGGTGCAGCCGGAATGATTCTTAAGGCATTCTAAATTGCAAAGGAAGGTAATATGCTTAGCAAAACTACCTTAGATACAATCAAGGGATATATCCCTGAAGAAAATATAATATTAGATGCATCGCTTGCCGATTACACCACTTTTAAGGTTGGTGGTCCGGCAGTATGTATTGTTGAGATCGAGACTATCGAGCAGCTTTCAAATATGTCGCGATATCTTAATCTTGTGGAGTATCCGTATTTCATTTTGGGCAATGGTAGCAACACTCTTGCTCTTGATGAAGGTTATGAAGGAATTATCCTCCACCTGGGTAAGAAGTTTGAAGGCATTGCTATTGAAGATAATACTATTACTGCCAAGACCGGTACGATGCTTACAAAGGTATCGCGTGCTGCATGGGAAAATGGTCTTACAGGCCTTGAGTTTGCAGCGGGCATACCCGGTTCGGTAGGCGGAGCGGTAGTAATGAATGCCGGTGCCTACGGCGGAGAGATGAGCCAGGTAGTCAAGCTTGTAAGGGTGGTGGCTCCGGATGGCGAAGTGATGGAACTTACACCTGCTTTTTTGGAATTTGGCTATCGCAACAGCGTCTTAAAGCATAAAAAGTTCATTGCGGCGGAAGTCGTTTTTGAATTGCAACCCGGGGACAAGGATGCTATCAAGGCGATGATGGATGATTTTAATGCGAGACGCCGTGAAAAGCAGCCCTTGGAGTATCCCAGTGCGGGAAGTACATTTAAGCGCCCTGAAGGACATTTTGCAGGTAAGCTTATCATGGATTCCGGACTTAGAGGATTTCAGATAGGCGGAGCGAGGGTATCCGATAAGCATTGCGGTTTTGTGGTTAATGTAGGAAATGCTACTGCAGCGGATGTACTTGATGTGGTGGCAGAGGTTAAAGAGAGAGTATTTGACAGATTCTCGGTCAGCCTTGAACCTGAAATTGTCGTGCTGAAGTGACGCCTGAAAGTGTGCGAGAAATATTTTGCGTGAAATATTATGTCTGAAGTGTTTTGCGATTCATGAGAGTCCATATTCGACGGTTATGAATCCGATTATGTGGGGAAAAAGATGAGATTTGTAATTGTAACAGGAATGAGCGGAGGCGGTAAGAGTACTGCACTTAAGATGCTCGAGGATGCAGGCTTCTATTGTGTTGACAATTTACCTGTGACATTGCTTGATAAATTTGCGGAACTGGTTAGTCAGCCGGGAACTGAGCTGACCAAAATTGCACTCGGACTTGATGTACGTTCAGGTCAGTCATTTATGGAGCTGCCCGCAATACTAAAGAATCTTCTCAGCAAGGAGATAGAGGTTGAAGTATTGTTCCTGGAGGCTTCGGAGCGCGCGCTTATCCGTAGATATAAGGAGACAAGAAGAGTTCATCCTCTCTCACCTGAAGGAAGAGTAGAAGATGGTGTACGCAAGGAAAGAGATGTGCTTGCGGAGATTCGCACCATGGCTACCTATATTATCGATACTACAAATCTTCTTACACGTGAACTTAAGGCTGAGCTTGAGAGAATATTTATCGGTAACGAGGAGTACAACAATCTGATCGTTTCCGTAATGTCTTTTGGTTATAAGCACGGAATACCTGCTGACGCGGACCTCGTGTTTGATGTGAGATTTTTACCTAATCCATATTATATAGAAGAACTGAAAACTAAGACCGGACTGGATAAGGAGGTCCGCGATTATGTGCTTCAGTTCGAAGAAGCAGGACAGTTCCTTGATAAGCTTGAGGATATGATTAGTTTTTTGATTCCTTTCTATATTAAAGAAGGAAAATACAGTTTGGTTATCGCCATTGGTTGTACCGGCGGCAAACACAGAAGTGTAACCTTGGCCGACGGTTTATATAATCGCCTCAAGGACAAGGGTCACTATGGTTTGAAGCTTTATCACAGAGATGTAACAGTGCAGGGGAAGTAGTATGTCATTTTCCGGAGATGTTAAAGAGGAACTGGCAAAAAAAATCCCTCAGGCAAGACATTGCCAAATTGCTGAACTGGTCGGCTTATTTCATTATTGCGGTCAGATTGGCAGGAGTGAGGACGGTGGGATTACCCTTGGTTTTGCTACCGAAAGAGAAGCTATTGTCAGAAAAGGCTTTACATTATTAAAGAAAACATTTAATATATATACCGAATTACGGTCGGATGATTCTGCCTTGCAGGATTTTTATGCAAAAATAGGTGATTTGAACGAACCGATTAATTCACTTATCATTAAGAATCCCTGTTGCCAGCGTGCATTTTTAAGAGGTGTATTTCTGGCAGTCGGTTCGATAAATGACCCGGCGAAGGGTTATCACATGGAATTTGTGTGTCCTGATAAGGCAAAAGCAGAGCAGCTTAAGCAGGTTATTTTGAATTTTGGAATCGAGTCCAAGATTATTATCAGACGTAACAATTATGTGGTATATCTTAAGGAAGGTGAGAGCATTGTTGATCTTCTTAATGTAATTGAGGCTGTCAATGCATTGATGGAGATGGAAAATGCGAGAATCTATAAAGAGGTTAACAATTCCGTTAATCGCCGTATTAATTGCGAGATGTCTAATATTCGTAAGATTGTGGAGTCTGCTACAAGACAGAAGGAAGACATTTTGTATATTAAGGAGCATTACGGAATAGATAATCTTCCGGAGCCGTTGGCCCAAATGGCTTATGTGCGACTGGAATATCCTGAGGCCCCGCTTCAGGAACTTGGTGAACAGCTGGATCCGCCTGTAGGTAAGTCCGGAGTTAATCACAGACTCAGAAGGCTGAGCGAGTTCGCCGAAAAATTGCGCGAGGGATTGGGTGATGCGCAACACCCTGAGGAGATTTGAGGAGATAGAGGAGTGTTCACTAGGTAAAATGAGTGGACGGTTATGAAAGGAAGGACACATGCAGAACAAGACAATCACAGTAAACATTGAGAATGGATTGGAAGCAAGACCTATCGCATTGCTCGTTCAGGAAGCAGGCAAGTTTGAGAGCCGTATTTATCTTGAAATCGGAACTAAGAAGGTTAACGCTAAGAGTATTATGGGTATGATGAGCCTTGGACTTACCAATGGTGACAATCTTACTATCATCACAGAGGGAAGTGATGAGGAAGCAGCTGCAACAGCTATTGCAGAGTTCCTTACAGAGGCTAAGTAATTAAACCTACGATTTATAATATTGGTACAATAATAAGCGGGGACAATATTTAATTGTCTTCGCTTTTAATCTCTTAGGAAATCCTTTTCCTATGTGATAATAATATAGTTATCAGTATTATATGAGGATATGATAATGTTTGATAAAAAGATGCTTTTTGTATATAACCCCAAAGCCGGAAAGGCAATGATCCGTAATAAACTTGCGGATATTCTGGATGTCTTCACTGTAGGCGGATATGAGGTTACTACGATTCCTACACAAAAACATGGTGATGCCACAGATATAGTTGCTGCGAAAGCCGGCGATTATGATATTGTTGTTTGCTGCGGAGGTGACGGAACACTGTGCGAGAGTGTCAACGGAATGATAATGAGTGGGACAAGAACTCCCATAGGTTATATTCCTGCGGGCTCAACCAATGATTTTGCAGGCACCCTTGCAATTCCTAGTGACATGATAAAAGCAGCTGAGATGATAGTGAATGGCAAAAAGTTTGGCTGTGATGTAGGAATGTTCAATGATGCTAAGTTTATATATGTAGCAGCCTTTGGCGTGTTCAGTGAGGTGTCATACTCAACTGACCAGCAGATTAAGAATGCGCTGGGCCATTCTGCTTACATACTTAGTGGTGGAAAATCGATTATTAATGCTCAGGCTCAGAAAATGAAAGTCACATCAGGTGATATTTCGGTAGAGGGTGAGTTCATATATGGAATGGTGTCAAATTCAAATCAGGTTGGTGGTTTCCAGGGAATTATGGGAGACGGAGTAGACCTTCATGATGGTGAATTTGAGGTGACACTTATTAAAGATCCGAAGTCACCTCAGGAGCTTAACAAGATTCTTGTATCGCTTCTTGAGAGAAATCTTGATAATGAGATGATGTACAGCTTTAAGACTAATGACGTTATTTTTGAGTGCGAGGATGAAGTTCCATGGGCTCTTGACGGAGAAGATGGCGGAGCACATAAGAGTGTTCATATCAGTGTTATTGATAATGCTGTAGATATTATTGTGGATTCGGAGAATACATTGATTGGTGTGAATGATTAATCATAAAGGTACCAATAATCATTGAAAATAGCGAATATTTTGAGAGTTTTCAAGTGCAGTAGTGAACATTTTTGTGTTTAAATACTACTGCACTTGTGTTATAATTTTCACGAACATTTAAAATAACTCTGCCTATGAGCAGAGATTAATGAATATTTATGGAGGTATTAAGTTATGTTAGTTTCAGCAGCAGATATGTTGAAGAAGGCAAAGGCAGGCCACTATGCAGTAGGTCAGTTCAACATTAACAACCTTGAGTGGACCAAGACCATTCTCCTTACCGCTAAGGAGCTTCGCAGCCCCGTTATCCTTGGTGTATCTGAGGGTGCAGGTAAGTACATGGGTGGCTATAATACTGTAGTTGGTATGGTAAACGGACTCCTTAAGGATCTTGATATCGATGTTCCTGTAGCACTTCATCTTGATCACGGCTCATATGAGCACTGCTATAAGTGCATCGAGGCAGGCTTCTCTTCAATCATGTTTGATGGTTCACACTATTCAATCGATGAGAACGTTGCTAAGACCACTGAGCTTGTTAAGGCAGCTCACGGTAAGGGACTTTCTATCGAGGCAGAAGTTGGTTCAATCGGTGGAGAAGAAGATGGCGTTGTAGGAATGGGCGAGTGCGCAGATCCTAACGAGTGCAAGATGATCGCTGATCTTGGCGTAGATTTCCTTGCAGCAGGTATCGGTAACATCCACGGTAAGTATCCTGAGAATTGGGCAGGACTTTCATTCGAGACTCTTGCAGCTGTTCAGGCTAAGACCGGTGAGATGCCTCTCGTTCTTCACGGTGGTACAGGTATCCCTGCAGATATGATCAAGAAGGCAATCGACCTTGGCGTTTCTAAGATCAACGTTAACACTGAGTGCCAGCTTTCATTCGCAGCAGCTACCAGAAAGTACATCGAGGATGGTAAGGATCTCCAGGGTAAGGGATTTGACCCTCGTAAGGTTCTTGCTCCCGGAGCAGCAGCTATCCATGATACCGTTAAGGAAAAGATGGAGCTCTTCGGATCTGTTGGCAGAGCTTAATTTATCAGCTTAACAACATATCATATAAACATTCAACCCCGACTCGCATGCGAGCCGGGGTTTTTGTGTGCTCTTAATTGATGTATGTTTTGAATGGTAATAGGAGACTGATTTATGACTTATAGGACTAAATGTGTTGATGTATAGTGAAACAATAAGATATTTTATATTTTCCTTTTAAAGGGAGGATGCCGAGTAACTTACGTCACTCGGCATGTATTATGAAAAAGTTTTTATACTGTTGTAATCTCTTTTGATACTATTAGTATATATTGTAATATTGTACAGAAAATGTTGTTTGAGTTAACAGATATTGAAACGTTTATGAACAAAATATTAACAAAAAGGAGCATGAATTGCTTAATTTTGCGTAATAATCAATATATTGTAGTTGGATTCAAAATAGACACAAAAATAGCACGGTTAGGCAATTATACCTATCCGTGCTATTTATTTTTAACAATTTGACCTGTTTTTACATTTTCTTACATTTGTGAAGTTGTATGAAGGTACTGATACAATTTCACTTATGGATGAAAATATAATTACATCTTCTCGGGTTCGGGATAATCTACACCGAAGGTATCAGCGGTAACAGTTACCATTGACTGCTCCTCGAGAGGTCTGTCAGAATAATCGGTTCTGGTCTCGGCAATCTTGTTAACAATATCCATTCCTTCGATAACCTTACCGAAAGCTGCATACTGTCCATCAAGATGAGGAGAGTCCTTGTGCATAATGAAGAACTGGCTTCCTGCTGAGTTGGGCATCATTGAACGTGCCATTGAGAGAACTCCGGCTTCATGCTTGAGGTTGTTTTCAAAACCGTTGATTGCAAATTCTCCCTTGATAGAGTATCCGGGGCCGCCCATACCGGTACCGGTGGGATCACCACCCTGAATCATGAAGCCCTTGATTACTCTGTGGAAAATAAGTCCGTTGTAGTAGCCCTTGTTAATAAGGCTGAGGAAATTGTTAACAGTGTTGGGAGCGATTTCGGGATAAAGCTCTGCCTTAACAACACCGCCATTACTCATTGTAAATGTTACGATAGGATTCTGTGCCATTTTTTGTCCACCTTTCAAGCTATTTAATAATAGCCATGTTTGTCTGTTATAATGTATAATGCGTAATATACAGTAGTATATACCGGGTTACACACAACTGATTTTAACACATAACAAGATATTTACCAAATTATATTTGGGGCGAGGGTAGTCTTATGAAGAGGGCAAAAAAACTTACACTATTATTGATATTGGTTTTATGTATCAGCATGATTTTATCAGGCTGCGGAATCATAGACAGCATTTATGATACAGCTGAAGTTATTGCTGATCTGATATCAGATGATTCTTCAGGCAGAAATAATGACGATGATGATGATGATGATGATGACGATAATTCCAAGCCGGGCAATGGCCATCATGGTGGTGGAAATGTAGCGGTAGCTTCCATTGAGGAACAGTATCGTCTTTTGGTTGATAAACAGAATGTATGGTACGTAAGCCGTATAGATACTTCGAACTATTGGGTATCATATGGTATATCTGATTTGGATAATAATGGTCGAATCGAGGTTGTTCAGCGTATAGAGTCTATATACGCATATGATGAACCTGGGACAGTGACTGTGTATGAGGTAAATGAACGTTGTGATGACCTCTACGAAGTGGAAATTGAATATAACGGAGAAGTGGCACCTGATATATGTGATATCTATGGTGGATATGAAACGTATGACGGAATAGTGTACGGAACATATGTATATGATTATTATGCGGATGCATATATGACTTATTATGTTATCAGTATGGAGGATGGCGTTATCACCGGAGAAGTCATGAAATATGCCACGGTGGATTGGGCTGATTATGTCTATTCGTATTATGACGCTAATGGTAATTCTCTTACATCTGATGAATTCTATAACCTTGATATATATAATTCCTACGGCGGGGCAAACTATATTGGCAGATACCTGTATATGAGCGATATTGAAGATATCACTTATCCAAACGGGGTTGCTGATGGTAATGATTTATATTGTTTTGCTGAACATGGATATAACGTATTCATGAATCCCTCTCTTTCATATGAGACATATGATGCAGAGCTGACTATTTATACAGATCCTAACTCGGCTGAATATCAGGCACTTGATAATGTTTTGGTAGTAAACCCGGGTGCTCCCGGTGTACCGGTCAGATTCAAGATGACAAATGATATGTATTTTGGACTTATTGATGGGGCCTGGTCTGAAGAACTGGAATACTTTAGGCGTGATTCATACGGTGACCTTGCGTATTACAATCGAGTGTATGAATTGAATATAGACATTCCCAGTGACGATGAGTACATAAATCAGATTATAATATGTGGCAGCTGCGAGATATCTGTAGATGAGAAGCATTTTGGAACGTACAATGGCAGTTATACCATAAGACTTGGTGAATATGTTGAAAATATAATTACGGAGGACAGCCGTTTTACAAATGCACTTGCTATTGTTGCATATAATGTGTTTAAGGCCGGATCGGTAGACAAATTTACATTTGACGAGGATTATTTCTATGAGACTGTGTCAGAGGTTATCACATATTTGTATGATTATGATGATGAGATAATTCTTCCGGATCAATACTATTCAGATGTAATGAGATCGCTTTTTGACTGGTGTTGGTATTATTACTATGATTATGATACGTATGATTCATCATGCATGATAAAGCAGCATTACGACGATTACGATAATTGCAACATTTTTTCTGATGAATATTCGTCAAAGTACTATGTAGACAAATACGTACATTATATTATTCCTGAAGTCGATTATTCGGAGGCATTTGAGCATTTGGTCGATGTATATATATATTATGACGACGACATTCCGTATGATATTGATTATATCTTTACTGATGGTGATGGCAATAATGAAACAATATCTGTAAATGTGTATAAGAACGATGTAGCGTTCGGTATCTGTGCAAGTTATATATATTAATCGTTGATTTGAGCTTTTCCTTTGGCAAGCTCACGTTCTGTTTTCAGGCGTTTGCGGAGTGCAGTGAAAAACTCTTTGAGCATAACACTGCATTCTTCACCCAAGATTCCTTTGTCGGTAATTACCTGATGATTAAAAGCCGGGTGATTAAGAATGTTTAGTATAGAACCGGCGCATCCGGCCTTGGGATTGTCGCAACCATATACCACGCGGGGGATTCTGGACTGAACAATTGCACCTGCACACATCTGACAAGGTTCAAGGGTGACGTAGAGAGTGCAACCCTCCAGTCGCCAGTCGCCCATTTTTTTGCTGGCCTTGTTGATAGCAGTTATCTCTGCATGAGACAAAGTGTTTTTATCAGTGTTACGGCGGTTATAGCCGCGACCGATTACTTTATCTTCATATACTATTACACATCCGATTGGCACTTCGCCGAGGTCACTTGCTTTCTTTGCCTCGCGGAGTGCCATTTTCATATATTTTTCATCAGGTGATAGCTTCATAAAATACTCCAAATTAATGTTAAAGATATATGCTCATATTATAAACAGGTTTGCATATAGGTGTCAAAATGCATAATGCGGAAAACGGTTTCTAAAAGCGGTTGCAAATACGCTCAACGTGTGTTATCTTTAAGAAAATCGCTGATTTTACAGCTTTAACGGATATACGATAATTTGAAACATACAGTGTGAATATGTAATGGGTGAAAGGGGCAAAATTTTTATGGCACTTGAAACAGAACTTACAGAACTTACAAAAAAACTTTACGGCAAAACTATCAAGGCTTGCTCAAATGCACAGCTCTATGATGCGGTTCTTCAGCTTACAAAGGATCGTATGGACAGTGCCAAGCTTTTGGATGGAAAGCGTAAGGTTTATTATATTTCAATGGAGTTTCTTATTGGTAAGCTTCTGTCTAATAATCTGATTAATCTTGGTATATACAATGAACTTGCAGAGGTACTCAAGGCAAATGGTAAGGATATCTGCAAAATAGAGGATGCAGAGCCTGAACCTTCGCTTGGAAACGGTGGTCTGGGACGTCTTGCAGCATGCTTCCTTGATTCGATAGCCACTCTTGGATTGCCCGGGGATGGTATTGGACTTAATTATCACTATGGCCTTTTCAAGCAGGTTTTCCGCAAGAAGCTTCAGAATGCAGAGAAGAATGACTGGATTGAAGAAAATTCATGGCTTCGCAAGACCGGTACTACATTTAAGGTAAAGTTTGGTTGCGGTACAGTAACTTCAGTTCTTTATGATATCGATGTTATCGGTTATGAGAATGGTAAGAACAAGCTTCATCTTTTTGATATCAAGACCATCGATGAAAGCCTTGTACAGAAGGGAATCACTTTTGACAAAAAGGCTGTGGACAAGAATCTTACTCTTTTCCTGTATCCCGATGATTCAGATGTAGACGGTAATCTTCTCCGTATTTATCAGGAGTACTTCATGGTTTCTAATGGAGCACAGCTTATCATCGCTGAGGAGAAGGCTAAGGGCCATGATCTTCACAAGCTTGACAAGCATGTGGCAATTCAGATAAATGATACCCATCCTTCAATGGTTATCCCTGAGCTTATCAGAATCCTCACCAAGAAGGAAGGCTTCACAATGGATGAGGCTATCAAGGTGGTGTCTAAGACCTGCGCTTATACCAACCATACCATCCTTGCAGAGGCTCTTGAAAAGTGGCCGCTTGATTATCTTAAGGAAGTTGTTCCTCAGCTTGTTCCTATTATTAAGGAGCTTGATAAGAGAATTAAGGCTAAGTACAGCGATCCTACCGTTCAGATTATTGACAAACAGAAGCGCGTACACATGGCACACATGGATATCCATTATGGATTCAGTGTAAACGGTGTAGCTGCTATTCATACAGAGATTCTTAAGGATACGGAGCTTAACAATTTCTACAAGCTTTATCCCAAGAAGTTTAACAACAAGACTAACGGAATTACCTTCCGTCGTTGGCTAATGGCTTGCAATCCTGAACTCACCGCACTTCTTGATGAGACAATCGGTACAGAGTACAAAAAGGATGCCTTCCAGCTTGAGAAGCTTCTTGAGTATAAGGATGACAAAAAGGTTCTTGATCGTATCGCAAATATCAAGAAGGCTAAGAAGGTTGCTCTCGCAGAGTATCTTAAGAAAAACGAGAAGGTTGATATCGATCCTGAATCAATCTATGACATCCAGATCAAGCGTATGCATGAGTATAAGCGTCAGCAGATGAATGCGCTTTACATTATTCACAAGTATCTTGAGATTAAGGGTGGAAAGACTCCTAAGAGACCTATTACCTTCATTTTCGGTGCTAAGGCCGCACCTGCATACATTATTGCTCAGGATATTATCCATCTGATTCTTGTCCTTTCAGATATCGTTAATAACGATCCTGAGGTTAGCAAGTATATGAAGGTGGTTATGGTAGAAAACTATAATGTAACCTATGCTGAAAAGCTTATTCCCGCATGTGACATTTCTGAGCAGATTTCACTTGCTTCAAAGGAAGCATCAGGAACCGGCAACATGAAGTTCATGCTCAATGGTGCTGTAACTCTCGGAACCAGTGATGGTGCAAACGTAGAGATTAATGAACTGGTAGGCTATGAAAATATTTATATTTTCGGCGAGAAGAGCGATACCGTAATCGAGCACTATGCTAAGGCTGATTATGTTTCGAAGGATTTCTACAATAAGAGCAAGGTTATAAAGGAAGCAGTTGATTTCATCGTAAGCGATGAAGTTATCAAGAAGGGCAATAAGAAGAACCTTACAAGACTTTACAACGAGCTGCTCAATAAGGATTGGTTTATGACCCTCCTTGACCTCGAGGATTATATTAAGGTTAAGGATAAGGCGTTCAAGGACTACGAGAAGCGCACCGAATGGAAGAAAAAGGCACTTGTAAACATAGCAAAGGCCGGCTTCTTCTCAAGCGACAGAACTATTGCTGAGTACAACAGAGATATTTGGAAGTTAAAATAATGTGTTGAGTCAGTGCAAATAAGGAGCATCTTACTAACTTGTTTAGTAAGGTGCTTTTTTGTGTTTGCGCGCCACGAGTGCGATCTAACGAGTGAAATTATTGTTGCGTTTATAAATCAATGGTGCTTTAATGCATTTTACCAAAGAGGAGGATTGATTTATGGCGATTACAAAGATTGATACGGGAACAATAATGGATGTAATAAATGGAATGATAAATGCAAAAGAATTTGACGGTGTCGAGACCGGATATATTGGCTTGGATCATATGTTGGGGGGAGGACTGGAAAAAGGAAAGGTGTATTTGATGGCTGGCAGACCTGCAATGGGTAAGACTGCTTTGGCTATAAATATTGCATTCAATGTTATTAGAGCCGGATATAAGGTGGTATATGCATCAGGAGAATTGTCTATTGAAGGTTTGATTAAGCGTATGATAAAAACTTGCGCACTTCTGCAAAATAATGCCGGAGAATATACTGAAGAGGAAATGATCAGGATGATTGATGCAGCTAAATATATCGGCAAAAAATCATTGGTAATAGATGATACGGAACTTTCATGTGAGAATATTTGTAAGGATAGTAGCGGATTATATAAGGATGCGGATTTGATTATTATTGATTATCTTCAGCTGATGATGATATTCAGCTGTAATATAGGCGATGATGCATTTTCGGTAAGAAATCAGGAACAAATATGCGAGAGCTTGCGTACATATGCCAAAGAAAATAATGTGGCGATTCTCGTGCTATCGCAGATAGGAAGAAGCTGCGAGGCAAGAACAGACCATAGGCCTCGCTTGTCAGATCTTAAGTATCCAATAGATCGGTATGCGGATGTTGTGATGTTTTTGTATCGTGATGGGTACTATGATCCGGAGTCGGAAACGCGCGATGTTGCGGAAGTGAATATTGTGAAAAATAATAATGGCATGACTTCCTGCGTGAAGTTGATGTGGCTTCAGGAGTACTTAAAATTTCTTACTTGGGAAAGAAGGTAATGCAGTTGCATTACCTTCTTTGGGGAACTCTTGGTCTTTCGATGTAGCCTTTATTGAATAAGTAATTTTGTGCGTCCTCTGAGAGGTTGTAGATGCTTATATAATTTGCGCACATATACTTGAGCTTGGCATATTCATCATCTGTTATAAGTTCATCTTTAAATAACTTATGGATATTTTCATTGAGGAAATCGCCCATACAGTAGCACATAGCTTCATCCATTAAAAGCTCGGGTTCATTATATCCTGCAAATGCAAGATAAGCTCTTGAACCATGGAAGCTGTTGCACCTAAAGATGTAGGGAAATTGGAAAACCATCCATGCATAGGGATCCATATATCTGCATCGAAATTTTTCTAATAAATCTGTTTTTAATTTATCTATATTCTCGTTGCGACTACCCGGAGTATATTCTTTAAGTGCGGTTAGCAAAGCATCCCAATCATTATTCCAATTCTGAAGCCAGGCAGACATTGTATTGATGATGAAATTTTCGTCATCTCTTTTATTTTCTGACGTGGTTTTTAGCATGGTAGGCCTGGTTTTTTTTACATTCGGGTCTTTTGCATATAGTATGGCAAGCGCATTCATATTTTTCTCGTCATATCCCAAGTGTAAAAAGGTACGAAGCTCCTTTTGGTCCTTTTCCGATAGAGCAGTGTAATCCGGATCTTCAGCCAATTCACTGTAAAGTTTGTTGTTATAGCAGCTTGATATGCAATTATAAAAAGCGTTTATAGCAGTCCAATAATATATAAAACGGTCGTTAACATAGGGCTTGCCTATGCCGCCGAGGAAAGCATACAGACCGGCATATTCATCGCGCTTATACTGCTGAGTCTTACTGGTTTCGATGATCTTAAAGATTAATTCATCTTCAAACGTATTCAGCTTGAAAGTGTCGGGAATTGTGAGCATTGAAAACATATATGGAAATTCTGCGACGCCATCATTTTCACTTATAGTGGTTTCTTCACCATTGATTTTTAATGTGATGGTGTGAACTGAAAGCTCTTTTCCATAGTGAAGGAAATGATATAAATAGACTTTTCTAAAGGTATCGCGGATCTCGTCTGCTGAAAAATCACGGACACGGTCAATAGGTGAATCACTGTCAGAAATACATATGTATGCGTTGTTGATATTCACATTAAACTTGATGGGAAAACTAACGAAAGAGTCAGCAGGCTTATGCTTATATTTTCCCTCGTAGGTAGCGCGGTCAATCGAACCTTCTGCATTATTTATTATTATTTCGTAGCTGATATTATCCATTATTGGAATTCCTTCCGACTGTTAATAATCAGTATTATATGTGAATGGAGGAGGAACTTCAAGAATTGGTTAAATATAGTAATTACAACATTGAAAAAAATGTAAAATAATGAGATTATTATATATGTGATTATTTGTGAATTGATATTGCATATTGTGTCTGTATTCATTTTGAAAAATACTAAAGGGGGAATTTGGTAATAATGGCAGAACAGGTATTGGATAGCAATGGAGAGATTAAAGAAGCTGCGCAGATGATGGCTTCTACAGAGAAAAAGTGTCCGGGATGTGGCGCAGCGCTTGATTTCAGCGCAGCAGTAGGAAAACTGAAGTGCCCATACTGTGAGACAGAGGTTGATATTCCTGAGGTTGTACAGGAAGCTCCTAAGATGAAGGTTGGTGTAGGACAGGTTCAGAAAGCCGGTGCAGCACAGGAGAATCTTCTTGATTTTAAGCATATGGAGGCAAGCGGTAACAGAGATTGGGGAACTGCTACTAAAATCGCTACCTGTAAATATTGCGGTGCTGAGATGGTTATGGATGTTAATTCACTGTCTACCACATGTGAATTCTGTGGATCAAATCATGTAACCGAGGCTACAGATGATAAGGGCATGCTTTCGCCCGGTGGAGTAGTACCTTTTAAGATTACACAGCAGCAGGCCAGTGACCTTTTCAAAAAATGGATCGGAGCAAAATTCTTCGCACCCAATGCAGCTAAGAAGGGTGCTCAGGCTGAATCATTCCATGGGGTTTATCTTCCTTACTGGACTTATGATGCAGTTACCGATACTGACTATACCGGTAAGTATGGTAAAGACAGAAGAGTAAAGGATAAAGACGGTAACACAAAAACCGTTACTGACTGGTACAATACATTTGGAGCATATAATGAGTTTATCGATGATCAGCTTATCTGTGCTTCAAAGAACCATACAGAATCATTCCTTAAGTCTATCGAGCCTTTTGATACCGGAGATAATAAGGTATACAGCCCTGAATATCTTTCGGGATTTAAGGCAGAGAGATATACCGTATCTCTTGAAGATGGCTGGAAGGGCGCGACAAGAGATATCGAGAGACATCTTAAGTCGGTTATTACCAGCAAGATAAGAACTGATAACCATGCAGATCACAGTGAAGTTATTACAATGAATGTAAGATATTCACAGATGACATATAAGTATCTGCTTCTTCCTGTGTGGTTTTCAAGCTTTACCTTCAACGGAAAGGTATTCCAGTTCGCAGTAAACGGACAGACCGGTAAGGTAGCAGGAAAGTCACCTATCTCAGGACTGAAGGTATTCCTTACTATCCTTGTGATTGTTGTTGTAATTGTTATTTTGGCAATTGTCTTTGGAAATTAATGAATCGATAGATTTTACAGATAATGATATATCGAACAGCAAAAATCCGGCATTCTTTGCCGGATTTTTTGTATGAATTTTGTCCTATAAGTCTCTCTATAAATCTCTATAAATCTCTATAAGTCTCTATAAGTCGCTACAAGTCGCATATTGATACAACTAAAAACACCCGAGGATTTCCTCGGGCGCTTTAGTTTTCATATTGATTGAAATAAGTAAATTAATTGAGTGCTTATGGATATTGAATTAACCCATTACGATCTCAACGGTATGAGTCTTACCATCGCCGAATGCAGGAATGATGATGCCATCGATTGCTGCGCCGTCTACGGTTACGCTCTTGATACCCTTGTTAACATGGTTAGGATTGGTAACCTTGATATCATAGGTTGCATTACGGAACTGACGGGTAGCGGTAAGTCCGTCCCATGCAGCGGGAATTGAAGGATCTACTCTGAGCCCGTCGAACTCGGGAGCAATACCAAGGATGTACTGTGAAATTGCTACCATGTTCCAAGCTGCGGTACCGGTGAGCCATGAGTTCTTACCCTGACCAAAGTTCTTTCCACCATTTCCGATATCTGAACCTGCTTCCTTACCACCGATCATCTGACCGTATACATAAGGCTCGGTCTTGTGAATATCTGAAGTCTCCTCGGTAAATGCGGGAGCAATCTTTGAATAGTACTCGAATGCCTTTTCTCCACGACCTGCATAAGCTTCTGCACAGATAATCCATGCATTATTGTGAGTGAAGATACCACCATTCTCCTTATATCCCTGAGGATATGTAGAAATCTCACCGTACTGTACGTGGTACTTGGTGAATGCAGGATAGTTAAGTACAAGACCGTACTCACAGTTAAGGTACTTGTCGATTGAATCGAGGGTCTTGATATCCATTCCCTGATCCTTACCGATCTCAGACATTACAGCGAAGCCCTGAGGCTCGATGAAAATCTTACTCTCTTCGCATTCCTTTGAACCAACCTTAGCACCGGTAGCATCGTATGCACGGATGAACCAATCGCCGTCGAATGCATGATCCATCATAGCCTTCTTCATGTCATCGATAGCCTTCTGAGCTTCAGCAGCTTCAGCGTCCTTACCGAGGTGCTTAAGAATCTGTACGAAGTTAGGACCTGCATAAGTGAAGAGTGCACCAACGAAGGTAGACTCTGCAACCTTAGAATATCCGCCCTCTGCAGCGAACTTAGGATTGGTGTAGGTCTGGAAGCTCTCACCGGGAGTATCTGAATAGCATGAAAGGTTGAGGCAGTCATTCCAGTCAGCTCTCATTGCAAGAGGAAGACCATGAGGTCCAAGGTTGTTGCAAATATGATAGAAGGAAACTGTCAAGTGATCGAGCATAGGCTGTGCGATTGACATATCGTTGTCATAAGGAACCATCTCATCGAGAATGCCCCAGTCACCGGTCTCCTTAATATATGCTGATACAGAAAGGATGAGCCAAAGCGGATCATCTGAGAAATCACCACCGATATCGGCGTTGCCCTTCTTGGTAAGGGGCTGATACTGGTGATAGCATCCACCATCAGGGAACTGAGTCGAAGCGATATCGATGATACGCTCCTTAGCTCTGTCGGGAATCTGGTGAACGAAACCAAGAACGTCCTGGTTAGAATCACGGAATCCCATTCCACGTCCGATACCTGACTCGAAGTAAGAAGCTGAACGTGAAAGGTTGAAGGTTACCATGCACTGATACTGGTTCCAGATGTTAACCATTCTGTTAACCTTGTCATCAGGAGTATTAACATTGAGGATGCCAAGAAGCTTTTCCCAATATGCTGCGAGGTCCTTCATTCCCTGAGCAAACTTCTCGGGAGTGTTGAACTGCTCGATCATCTCGAGAGCCTTTACCTTATTAATAGTCTTGCCATCTGCCTCAAACTTCTGGTCTACAGGCATCTCTACATATCCGAGAACGAATACGAGAGTCTTGCTCTCACCGGGAGCAAGGGTAATCTTCTTATAATGAGAAGCGATAGGAGCCCAACCATCTGCAAATGAGTTGTTAGCCTTACCTGCTACTACTGCCTGAGGATCACCGAAACCATTGTAAAGTCCGATGAATGAATCTCTGTCGGTATCATATCCGTCGATGGTATCGTTTACAGAGTAGAATGCATAATGATCACGACGATCTCTGTACTCGGTCTTGTGATAGATTACAGAATCCTTGATCTCTACACGGCCGGTAGAGAAGTTACGCTGGAAGTTGTTGCTGTCATCCTGTGCGTCCCAGAGACACCACTCAGCGAATGAGAAGAGTGAGAACTCTTTTGCAGCAGTTCCTTCATTAGTAAGAACAACCTGCTGAACTTCGCCGTTGAAATCCTGAGGAACGAAGAAGGTAACCTCAGCCTTGAGGTCGTTCTTTTTGCCGGTGATTACGGTATAGCCCATACCGTGACGGCACTGATATTCGTCAAGCTCGGTCTTTACGGGAGACCAACCGGGATTCCAGATAGTTCCGTTTTCATTAATATAGAAGTAACGTCCGCCCATATCAATAGGAACGTTGTTATAACGATAACGGGTAATTCTCCTGAGACGAGCATCCTTATAGAAGGAATAACCGCCTGCGGTGTTTGAAATGAGTGAGAAGAAGCCCTGTGTTCCCAGGTAGTTAATCCAGGGATAAGGAGTTCTAGGGGTGGTGATGACGTATTCTTTGTTGGCGTCGTCAAAATAACCGAACTTCATATTTGTTCTCCTTGTTTGTATTATTTATGGATCTAAGTTTGCAAATCAACGAAAATTTCGTTAATTCGGGTCTTGAGAACAATTATACATAATAGTCTGAGCAATTACAATTTACATTCACCGATTAAACTATGTCAAAATGACGAAAAAGCACCGTTTGAATTATGTATTATTATGATTATGCCTAAAGGAGGCAAAAAATATTTGATTTTTGTTGAAAACACGAATAATATAGAGATTACGAAAACGTTTGCGTAAATGGTGGTTTTTTATGGGTAATTACAACGCAGAAGAAGAAAAAGAGAAAAAAGTTGCCGGTATTACCGACAAAAAGACGATTTTCGATAAAAACAGCATGCTCACCTCGATTCTTACGAAAACAGGAAGCATAATTTTGGCGAATATCTTCTTTATTATATGTTGCTTGCCTGTGATTACTATCGGCGCATCGGCGACGGCTCTTATAAGAGTGTGCCTACTATTGAATGAAAACGCGGATTTTCATCTTACCAAGGAATTTTTTACTACTTTTGTTAAGAGTTTATTGGATGCCACTTTAGGCTGGGTTATTTTCGGAACGATTTTTGCCGGAATGGTATATATTATTGCAAATAATCTTCTGGCAGGAGAAGGAAAGGGCAGTCTTGTGACTGTGTGCATATGCGGATTCGTCGGACTTTTGCTACTGATTGAACTTACCTTCTACTTTGCAATGATTGCACGCTATAAAAATACTATATTAAATCAGATGAAAAATGCGTTTCTCGTGGGACTGGCTAATTTGTGGAGAACCATTGTTATCTGGATTATATGGTTTATTCCTATTTTCGCATTTGTATATTCGCCTGTGTTGGTGAAGTATGTGGGATGGGTGTGGCTTTTGGCAGGATTTTCGATGTTCACAATCGTTACCTGCAAGGTATACAAAAAAATCTTTAATATATTGGAAAAAGCAGATGGAGCTGCTGCTGATAATTTGGAAAAGGCAGACGAAAACGCTGCAAATAATAATATAGAAGAAAAGACTGAGGAATAGTTATGAAGGTTTTGGACCTTCAGACAAGTGGGGCGGAATAAATGGTTTCTATTAAGGAAGTGGCGCAAAAATGTGGCGTGTCGGTTTCGACCGTAAGCAAAGCGCTTAACAATCAAAGCGATGTTAGTGAAGTAAAAAAGCAAATGATACGCAAGGTGGCTAAGGAGATGGGTTATTCGCCTAATTCTTCCGCCAGAGCGCTTAAGACCAATACCAGCAAGAATATCGGAGTGCTTTTCGTGGATGAATCCAAGAGCGGACTCACTCATGAGTTCTTTGCATCGGTTTTGGACAGCTTCAAGGTGACTGTAGAGAATTACGGTTATGATATCACTTTCATTATGAATAAGAAGAAAGACGGCATGTCATATCTTGAACACTGCAGATACAGAGGCTTTGATGGCGTTATGATTGCATGTGTTAATTTTGACGAGCCGGAAGTGCAGGAGCTGCTCACAAGCGAGATTCCGCTCGTAACTATCGACTATACTCACAACGATACAATCAGTATTCTTTCCGATAATGCACAGGGAATGGAGCAGATTACAGAGTATGCGATCCAGCAGGGACATAAGAAGATTGCATATATGTATGGAGAGAAGTCATCGGTTACAACCAACAGAACATCCAGCTTCTTTATTACATTACAGAAGCATAAGATAAAGATTCCTGATCATTATTTGGTAGAAACAAAATACCGCAGCATGAGTGAAGCTGAAAAGCATACTCACGAGCTGTTGGATCTTCCTGAACCACCGACCTGTATACTTTACTGTGATGATATTGCCTGCTTTGGCGGTATGAATGCCATTCACTCAAGAGGACTCAGAATACCGGAGGATATAAGTGTCGGAGGATACGACGGAGTATCGATGGCAGGAAGAATAGAACCCAAGATTACCACTGTTAAGCAGAAGCCCGAAGAAATCGGAAGACTCGCAGGAGAGAAGCTTGTAAGCCTCATAGAACATCCGAGAGTGACGCTGATAGATAAGGTGGTTGTGGGCACAGAACTCAGAGAAGGAAGAACTATTGCCAAGCTTGGTGAATGATTTTGATAGTATATGCTTGATGAGTTTCGAAAATGATACCTAAATGTGCAGTTTCTATATCTATTTTGAAGATTTTTCGTCCTTTTGAAAATATGATTTGACATAATTCACAAAAAAAATGCATTTTCATTTTGATAAATGACGAAAAAGTGCAGAGTGGCAAATATTGTATTGCACATTTTAATATTTAGGTGTAGTATTCAATTACGAAAACGATTTAGTAAATAATCGGTCGCTTTCAAAACACATTGTTTATTGTTCATCAGAGGTGTGATGGACAGAATGGAGGAAAAATGAAAAAGTTCGGAAAAGTTGTAGCAACTGCTATGTCTGCTACAATGCTTGCTGGAATGCTTGCTGGATGTGGTGGAGCTACTGAAGCAAAGTACGAGTATGTACCCACTATGTCAAATGATGGTAAGGTTCTTAATGTTTATGCATGGAACACTGAGTTTATCGAGCGTTTCACCGCATACTATCCTGGATACGAAGCAGCTAACGCTGATGACGTAACTGCAGGTGGTAAGATTGGTGATGTTACCGTTAAGTTCACTATCGTTCCTTCAGATGATAATGCATATCAGGATAACCTTGATCAGCATCTTGCAAAGCAGGCTGACGCTGACGCTGATGACAAGATCGATCTCTTCCTTGTAGAAGCTGACTACGCTCTTAAGTATGTTGATAACAACAACACTCTTGCAATGGCAGATCTCGGTGTTGACACCATGGGTGATCAGTATCAGTACACCAAGGACGTTGTAACCGATAGATACGGCAACGTTAAGGGTTCTTCATGGCAGGGATGCCCTGGAGCACTTATCTACAGTGCAGAGATCGCTGAGGCAGTTCTTGGAACTTCTGATCCTGCTGAGGTTCAGGCATATGTTAAGGATTGGACCACATTCCAGAGCACTGCTGCAACCGTAGCTGAGAGCGGATATCTCATGACTGCTACTGCAAATGATACATATCGTGTATTCTCTAACAACGTAACTTCTAAGTGGGTTGTTGATGGAAAGATCAACGTTGACGAGAACATCAAGACTTGGGTTGAGATGTCTAAGGCAATGGTAGATGCTGGCCAGACCGGTACTGATGATCTTTGGTCACCCGCATGGAGCGCTGGATTCGCTGCAGATGGTAATGTATTCTGCTACTTTGGACCCGCTTGGCTTATCGACTTCTGCATGAACGCACACAGCGAGGATGATGCAGACTATGGTACTTCAAGAGCTGATAACGGCGACTGGAGAGTAACTGCTGGACCTCAGGGCTTCTATTGGGGCGGTACTTGGGTTTGCGCAGCAAACGGAACTGACAACGCTGATCTCGTAGGCGATATCATTAAGACTATGACTACTGATGATGACGTACTTGCTAAGATCATCGAGGAGAAGAACGACTTCGTTAACGATTCAGCTCTTATCCAGAAGTATTCTACCGATGCTAACTTCGGAAGCAAGATCCTTGGCGGACAGAATCCCCTTCCTATCTTCGCTGACAAGCTTTCATCTGTAGACCTTAGCAACATCACCGGTTATGACCAGGGTTGCAACGAGGAGTTCCAGAAGGCTATGAAGGGTTACTTCGATGGCAACTATGCTACTTATGATGATGCTCTTAAGGCATTCTATCAGGCAGTTACCACTAAGTATCCTGCAGTAAAGGCTCCTAAATAAGATTTATCAGTCGGATAGTTATAATTGACTTATTGGACGTGCCTGCTCTAAGGGCAGGCACGTTTTTTATACCCTTTTATAGGCCAAATTTGATAGGAGAGGGAATAAAAATGGCAGCAAATGATAAGAAATCCACAAACAATAAGCGTGCGGTTAATTACAATAAGTGGGGATATATTTTCCTGATTCCCTTTTTCGTAGCTTTTATTTTGTACAATCTCATTCCTCTTGGAATGACTGTTTATTACTCATTTTTTGAAAAATATTTTGATGCCGGAACAGGAACATGGTCTAGTGTTCAGTTTGTAGGCTTCAGTAACTATATTAAGCTCTTTTATGATGGATATGAGTTTGATCCCCGTATATTTAAGTATTTGCTTAATACTATTATTATGTGGGTTCTTGGATTTATTCCTCAGATTGTTGTATCACTTGTGCTTGCACAGTGGTTTTCAGATAACAGACTTAAGATCAGAGGATCACGTTTCTTCAAGACCGTTATCTACCTTCCTAACCTGATCATGGCATCAGCATTTGCGATGTTATTCTCGGCATTGTTTGATAAGACCGGACCTATTTCGTCGCTCCTTTTTGATAAATTGCATTGGATTAACGCAGCACTTGATTTTACTAAGAGTGTAGGCCTTGCAAGATTCCTTGTAGCATTCATGAACTTCCTTATGTGGTTTGGTAATACTACCATTCTTCTGATGGCAGGTATCATGGGTATCGATGAATCTCTTTACGAGGCAGCTGAAGTAGACGGTGCCAACTCAATCCAGAGATTTACCAGAATCACATTACCGCTTCTTAAGCCCATTTTGATTTACGTAGTAATCACTTCGCTTATCGGTGGTATCCAGATGTATGATGTACCTCAGATTTTGACTAATGGTTCAGGTGACCCTGTTACTAAGACAACTACCTTGATTATGTATTTGAACCAGATCCTTGTAAGTAAGAACTACGGTGTAGGTGGTGCGCTTTCAGTTATCCTCTTCCTTATCACCGGCGGTTTGAGTTTGGTTGTATACAATTTCATGTATAGTAAGAAATCTAAAGAAAAATCTTAAGAGAGGAGGCCTGTGTAATGAATAAAACAAGTTTTGGATTACCTATCAAAGCAAGAAGAATAATAGCTTATGTTGTACTTGTGTTGATATCAGTAATGTGTTTGATTTGGTTTTACTTATTGTTTGTTAACTCATCAAGAAGTAATGCATCTGTAAGCAGTGGTGTAGCATTCCTGCCCAGTAACCAGTTTGGCACTAATATTAAAAATGTTATGAACGATTCATCAGTGCCGCTTCTTAAGGGACTTTTGAACAGCTTTATTGTTGCGGCACTGAATGCAACTTTCAGTGTATATTTCTCAACAATGACTGCATATGCGATTCATGTTTATGATTTCAAGGGAAAGCAGGCAATCTTTACTTTCATCCTTATGATCATGATGATTCCTACTCAGGTTACCGTACTTGGTTTCCTTAAGTGGATCGATACTCTTCGTGAGCTTAATAAATCTATTGTTAGCATCTTCTCAGGTATGGGTGGTTTCTATACCGTATTAAGAAGCTTTGCAAAGGGCGGCAACTACGCAGATTATGTATGGTTGATTTTGCCCGGTATCGCAGCTCCTGTAACCTTCTATTATCTGAAGCAGTACATGGAGAGTGCATTGCCTCTTTCACTGGTTGAGGCTGCAAGAATTGACGGTTCTTCAGAGATCAGAACCTTCAATGAGATTTCACTTCCTCTTATGAGACCTGCAATTGCTGTACAGGCAATATTTGCTTTCGTAGCAAGCTGGAATAACTACTTTGTTCCCAGCCACATTTTGATCGATAGTCCTAAGACAGTACCGATTCTTTTGGCTATGCTGAGATCTGCAGATTATCAGAACTTCGATATGGGTAAGATTTACATGTCAATCTTCATCGCTATCTTCCCTGTTATCGTAGTATACCTTATCCTTTCTAAGAATATCGTAGGTGGTATTGCAGTAGGTTCAGTTAAGGGTTAATTGTTGCTATAGTAGCAAGCATACTTACGGGTGGCACTTTCAATATTTTAGGTGGCTACCGAATAATAAAAGTAATATACCGAAAGGTGTAAATAAAAAGCTCAGATCACATTAGTGGTCTGAGCTTTTGTCATGAGGGGGAGATACAACATTAAGTTGTTGTTACATAAAGAGAATGAAAATGTCTCATTTTTGTAAGAAAATTCTATCCGGTAAATCATAGTTGATTTAATCTATTCTAGACTAATTACTCTTTCTGTACTCAAGAGGAGATGAACCGGTGGTCTTTCTAAAGCATTCACCAAAATAGCTTGGACTTGAGAAACCGGTCTCATAGCTGATGTCAGTGATTGAAAGATCAGTGGTTTTGAGGAGCACTATACTTTGCTCTACTCTGTAGTCCTTGAGGAATTCAAAAGGTGTACGATTGACATAGGTGGTGAAGAGTTTGGTGCACATAGTCTTACCTACACAACCGGCTGAACTGATGTCCTCAAGAGAAATCTTTTCCTGATAGTGCTGCTGGATATATGAAATCATTTCCTTAAGCGTATTGAGGTGATGATTGGGCTTAGCTTTTTCTACAGGGGATCCCTTGCCATGCTCGTAGATACTTTCCCAAATAGCGAAGAAGAGCATCTGGATTTTGAGTTCCGGTGCGGTGTTCTGAGAGGCATCATAAATTGCTGCAATCTGGTCGAGAACAACCTTTTGCCATGAATTGCTCACGTCGAGGAAAAGGTACTTGAGCGCTGTATTTTTGATGACAGGCTCTACATAGGTTCTGTCTACGTATTTTGATGCGCAGAGAAGAAGCGGATGAAGAATTACGCAGTACCACTCACAAGGACTGTCAGCATCAGAAGCAGCCACATGAAGCTTTCGTGAATTGATGAAAAGTCCCTGACCTTCTTTGAGAGTCATGGTAATGCCGTCTACGGTGTAGAGAAGACTTCCACTGGTACAATATACAAATTCAACTTCATCGTGCCAGTGATCGGTTACAGTGAAAGGATTGTTATCAGGGAATACATTTCTCTTAATGAATGAGAAAAAGCCCGGAGTCTTGTATAGGAATACCTGTGAACCATCTTCCTTAACACTAAAATTATGAAGCTGTTGTTTGGTGTCTTTTGTGTTTTTTGCCATAATGCTCCTTTATAGTACTATGATGTTTAACAAATGCTGTAATAAAATAATATTCCATAAAAGTGAATAAAAAAATAGTATTAGACCATAGAAATACAAAAATATTTCACAAAATTGTTGATTGTGAATGAAATATATAAATTTTATGTAAAATTGTGGGATTGGTGTGTGGTTTTATTTGAGGAAAACGAATTTACATGAATAATTATGCTTGTGATGTGATTTATTAATTGTGGACATGTTGACGCTGTGGTAAAATATATAGGAATATGCGGTAATGGGCATATTATGTTTTTTGAATATAAAAAGACAATATTTATATAATAAGGAGGCCTTGAAATGAAAAGAATTGGTATGCTTACCAGCGGTGGTGACTGTCAGGCGTTGAATGCAGCAATGCGTGGAGTAGTTAAGACTCTCGTACATAGCGGCGAAGAGGTAGAGGTTTACGGTTTCCAGGATGGATACAAAGGACTTATCTATTGTAATTTCCAGATGCTTACCGGTAGTGATTTTTCCGGTATTCTTACTAAGGGCGGCACAATACTTGGTACTTCACGTACTCCTTTTAAGATGATTGATGAGCCTACACCCGAAGGACTTAATAAGGTAGAAGAGATGAAGCGCAATTATACTAAGCTTAAGCTCGACTGTCTCGTTATTCTCGGAGGTAACGGAACTCATAAGACTGCAAACAGACTTCGCCAGGAAGGACTTAATGTAGTAACACTTCCTAAGACTATTGACAACGATCTCTGGGGAACCGATATGACTTTCGGATTCCAGAGTGCTGTAGATATTGCTACCAATGCAATTGACTGCATCCATACAACAGCTTCTTCACACGGACGTGTATTTATAGTAGAAGTAATGGGTCACAAGGTTGGATGGTTGACTCTTAATGCCGGAATGGCAGGTGGCGCTGATATCATTCTTCTTCCCGAGATTCCTTACAATGTAGATAAGGTAATCGAGAAAATTGAGGAGCGTGATAAGAAGGGCTGCAGATTTACCATTATTGCAGTAGCCGAGGGTGCTATTTCCAAGGAGGATGCTGCACTTTCAAAGAAGGAATACAAGAAGAAGCTTGAGAAGCGCAAGGTTTCTGTATCATATGAACTTGCAGAGCAGATTTTACAGAAGACCGGAAGAGAAGTAAGAGTAACTGTTCCCGGACATATGCAGAGAGGTGGAAGCCCTTGCCCTTATGACAGAGTATTCGCAAGCCGTCTCGGAGCAGAAGCAGGTAATCTTATCCTTAAGGGACAGTACGGTTTCATGGTTGGATACAAGAACAGAGAAATCGTAAAGGTTTCACTTGAAGATGTAGCCGGCAAGCTTAAGTATGTAGATCCTGATGCTTCTATTATTAAGGAAGCTAAGCTTCTTGGAATCAGCTTCGGCGATTAAGTTTTGAATTCGCGGAGGAGACGGACAGTGGATTGGCTGTCTGTCTCTGAAGTGTTGTTGTAAAAGAGGATTTGAAGATGGGTTCTTATACAGCCCTATACAGAAAATTCCGTCCCGACAATTTTGGTGATGTTAAGGGACAGGAACATATAGTGACGACACTGAAAAATCAGCTTAAGGCTGACAGAATCGGTCATGCATATCTTTTTACGGGTACCCGAGGTACAGGAAAAACTACTGTTGCGAAAATTTTTGCAAGAGCGGTTAACTGTGAAGAACCTACTGAGAATGGTCCGTGTGGACATTGCAGGACCTGTCAGGCAATAGCGAATGGCAGCAGCCTGAATGTTATTGAAATCGATGCGGCATCCAATAACGGTGTAGATAATATCCGCGAGATTATTGATGAGGTTTCGTACAGACCGACAGAGGGCAAGTACAAGGTATATATTATCGACGAGGTTCATATGCTTTCCACAGGAGCATTCAATGCAATGCTCAAGACACTTGAGGAACCGCCGGAATATGTAATATTTATTCTTGCAACGACGGAGGTACATAAGCTTCCGATTACGGTTTTGTCGCGTTGCCAGAGATACGATTTCAGACGAATTTCGATTGATACGATTGCCGACAGACTCAGAGATTTGATGGAGCAGGAAAATGTACAGGTCGAGGAAAAGGCTCTTAAGTATATTTCCAAAACAGCAGATGGATCTCTCAGAGATGCACTCAGTCTGTTGGATCAGTGTATAGCTTTTCATCTCGGTGAGACACTCACTTATGATATGGCACTCGATGTGCTTGGCGCGGTTGATACCGAAGTGTTCAGCAGACTGCTTCGAAGCTGTATCAAATCAGACGTCAGCGGATGTATCAGTCTTCTCGATGAAGTGATTATACAGGGCCGTGAGCTCAATCAGTTTATTGTAGATTTTACCTGGTATCTGAGAAATCTTATGCTGGTGCAGACTTCTGATGGCTTGGAAGATGTAGTGGATATGTCGACAGACAATCTTGCCAGACTTAAGGAAGAGGCCGGACTTATTGACCGTGAACAGATTATCAGATATATCCATATTTTTTCTGAACTGTCAGGTCAAATCAGATATGCTTCACAGAAGAGAGTTCTGGTGGAGATAGCATTAATCAGATTGTGTAAGCCGGAGATGGATAAAGACAATTCGGCGATACTCGGAAGAATAAGAGCCGTGGAGATGAAGCTTGAAACCGGAGATTTTGTAGTAGCTTCATCAGCGCAGTCTGTGGCGCCTTCGTCAGGTGGTGCACCGGTACAGAAGCCCAAGCAGATATTACCGGCGGCTATAAATGACGACATTAAAACGATTATTACCAAGTGGAGAGGAATCCTTAAGTCATTGGATGATCCGCTTGCCTGTGCACTCGAGAGTAGCAGGCAAACGCTTGGAAATGATAATAAGCTGTTGATTATTTTTGACAAGGGCGATGTGGCTTTTGACAGAGTTAATCGTGACAGCTGCAAGGCCGCAATTGGCCAGGCACTCAATGATTTGGTGGGAAAAGAAGTTGCTTTCAGCATCCAGGAAGCAGAGAGCCACAATCATTTTGAGGATGGCGTTGTGGATTTATCTACTCTGATCAATTTTGAAGTTGAGACAGAGGAAGAGTAGAACTGCAAATATTTAGTGAATGAAAAGTATAGATATAATAATATCGACATATCAGAAATACTTATATAACAGAAGTATTAATAAAATAGAAATATTAATGGAACAGGAGATTTTTTAATCATGGCAAAAAGAGGTGGATTTCCCGGAGGCGGAATGCCCGGCAATTATGCAAATCTTATGAAGCAGGCTCAGCGTATGCAGAGACAGATGGAGGAGAGCCAGAAGGAGCTTGAGACCAAGGAGTTTACTGCAACTGCAGGTGGCGGAGCAGTAGAGGTTAAAATCAACGGAAGCAAGGAGATTCTCGGCGTTAAGCTTGATCCTGAAATCGTAGATCCCGAGGATGTTGAGACTCTTCAGGATGCAATTGTTGCAGCACTTAACGATGCATTGAAGCAGGCTGACGATGCAAGCAATGCTCTTATGGGCAATATCACCGGAGGATTACCCTTCTAATGGAGCTTTACAGCGGATATATCAATAAGCTTGTCGATGAGCTGGCTGCGTTGCCCGGAATAGGCAATAAGTCTGCGCAGAGACTGGCATTTCATCTTATTAATATGCCCAAGGATAAAGTGGACCGTCTGGCTAAGGTTATGACCGAGGCTAAGGCGAATGTGCGCTATTGCAGTCAGTGCTACACATTGACTGACAGTGAGGTGTGTCCGATTTGTGCGAAGACCAATCGTAATAAAAATATGATTATGGTTGTTGAAAACACGAGAGACCTGGCGGCATATGAAAAGACAGGTAAATATGAGGGTGTGTACCATGTTTTGCATGGAGCTATTTCACCTATGATAGGAATCGGACCCGGCGACATTAAAATCAAGGAATTGGTTGAACGTTGTGCGGGCGATGTAAATGAGGTTATACTTGCAACTAATTCTAGCCTTGAGGGTGAGACTACTGCCATGTATATCAGTAAGCTTATCAAACCGATGGGAATCAAGGTTACAAGAATTGCAAGCGGAGTTCCGGTTGGCGGTGACTTGGAGTATATTGATGAGGTTACTCTGTCACGTGCACTCGACGGAAGATTAGAAATGTAAATTTGGAGGACTACCATGTCAGTTTCACAGGAAGCTTTTGGAAAAAGCCGTGACGGCAGAGACATTATTCTTTATACAATTACAAACAGCAAGGGAATGATTGCTAAGGTTACCAATCTTGGAGCAATCCTTGTTCAGCTGTGGGTTCCTGATGCATCAGGTAAGGCAGAGGATGTCGTACTTGGATTCGATACAGCTGAAGAGTATTACAACAATGTGAGCTTCTTTGGCGCAACCATAGGACCCAGTGCAAACAGAATCGGCAATGCTTCATATGAAATCGACGGCATTTGCTATGAAATTGATGATAATGATGATGGCAACAATCTTCACAGCCATTTTGAACTCGGTTATCACAAGAGAATGTGGGATGCAGAGACTACAGATGACAGCGTTATTTTCTCAATCTATGATCCTGCTACTCTCGGATTCCCCGGAGTAAAAGAGATTACTCTTACCTATACTTTAACTGAGAATAATGAGCTTAAGCTTCATTATTACGGAACAAGTGATCAGGCTACCATTATTAACTTGACTAACCATACCTATTTCAATCTCGACGGACATGACAGCGGAAGTATCATGGATCACGAGATTAAGCTTAATTGTGCTAAATATACCCCTACCGTGCCCGGATCTATTCCTACCGGTGAGATTGCAGATGTTGCAGGTACTCCCATGGACCTCACATCACTTATTAAGGTTGGCGAACATAT
>DCIR01000096.1:0-6869 GCA_002317155.1 Lachnospiraceae bacterium UBA1721 | reverse complement strand
GCAGGTAACTGCATCAAGAAGCAGACCGGTAAAAATGGTGTTACTTACGGTAAGAGACATGGTCTTTGCCTTGAGACTCAGTATTACCCTGATACAGTTAATCACGATAATTTCCCTTCATGCATTTTTGGCGGAGAGGGAGAAGATGCAAAAATCTATGATACTGTAACAGTTTATGCATTTGAGTAATTAAGATAGAAAGGTGTCGCCGGATATTTTCGGCGGCGCTTGGCGTGAGTATTATGTTCAATGATAAAAATGGTTCTAAACGTCCCGGTGAGACAGGCGACTACAGGGATAAAATTAGAGCTCACAGAACAAAAAATGTATATCGTGTACTACTCGGAATTGTCGTGGTGGGAATTGTGGCACTGATAGTACGAATTCAGTATGTTAACCACGTATATACCGGTTATGAGGTGACTGCCAGTGTTGAACGTAACAGCAGTTACGACTCTTCTGATATTCGACTTGGTAAATCTATTCTTACATATAGTAAGGATGGCGCGCATTGTGCTGATTCAAAGGGTAATGTGTTGTGGAACCAGACCTATGAGATTCAGGATCTGAAACTGGCTACCTGCGGAAGTATTGTCGGCATTGCGAGTTATAACGGACGTAACATATATGTCCTCAATGAAAACGAGCAGATGTGTCGTATTACAACCAATATGCCCATTCGTGATATGTGCGTGGCAGAGAACGGTAACAGTACTGTAGTAATCTACGATACCAATGTTACATACTTAAATACTTACAATGCTGCCGGTGAGATGATTGCTACAGGACAGACACATATGTCAAACAGCGGTTATCCTGCAGCTATCGGTTTGTCGCCCAATGGTAAAATGCTTGCGGTTGGATATATGTATGTTGACGCAGGCACTGTCAAGACTACGATTGCCTTTTACAATTTTGGATCTGTAGGAGATAACTATACCGATTATCTGGTGAGTGGATTTGACTATACGGATTTAATTGTTCCGGAAGTGGGATTTTTAAGCAATAATATCGCATATGCTATCGGAGACGATCGCATTATGTTCTATTCCGGCGATGAGCAGCCTACAGTTAAGGCTGAGTATATGCTTGATCAGGAGATACTCTCTGTATTTTCGGGTAATGGGCACCTGGGAGTTGTTTTCGCAGCCAACAGCGAAGATAACCGTTATCGTATGTCGGTTTACAATATAAACGGAGAGCTTCAGGGTGATTATTATTTTGATATTGATTACACTGATATCTTCTTTGAAAAGAAAGATTTTGTTATATATAATGAGAGCGAATGCCTTATCAGAACATATGATGGTAAGGATAAGTTCAAGGGAACCTTTGATATAAGTGTCAATGTAATGATGCCTACGGATAAGGCTTATTGTTATGTAATTGCGGACGACAAAAATATTAAGACGATTCAGCTCAACTAAAAGTATTAGAGGAATCAGGCTGAGCAGAAATGCATATAGAGATGATTCGGTTCAATCAGATATAGATCATTGAGGAAAAAAGATGAAGACGAGAAAATTCATCGCGATGGCAGTGGCAGCAGTATTGATTGTTTTGTCGATGGCAGGCTGCAGTGCATCAACGCAGGGAACGGATAAAAAAGTATATTATATCGGAGTATGTCAGTTGACAGAACATTCAGCACTTGATGAAGCAACAAGGGGCTTTGTGGATGCTGTCAAGAATGAGCTTGGCGATGATGTTGAGATAGATATTCAAATTGCTAAGGGAAATGTAGAAAGCTGCAGAGAGATTACAGATGCCTTCGTGGCAGATGGCGTGGATTTGATTATGGCTAATGCTACGCCCGCACTCCAGGCGGCGACTGAGTCGACAGGAACCATTCCTATTGTTGCAACCTCTGTTACTGATTACAGCACTGCACTTGGTATTCGTAAGTGGAGTGGAATTACAGGAATCAACGCAACAGGAACATCTGACCTTGCACCAATCAGTGAGCAGGCAGAAATCATTTTTGAAATTGTCCCTAATGCTGAAAAAATAGGAATTCTTTATTGCCTTGCTGAAAGTAACTCTGTTTACCAGGCGGAGACTATGGCAGCAGAACTAGAGGAGCGAGGGGCAAACTATACCCTCTATACTGTCAAAGATGCAAGTGAGGTAGAGGCGGTTGCTAAGACTGCGGCAGCTGAAAGTGATGTGCTTTATGTGCCTACCGATAATACTTTGGCTTCACGTGCAAGTCAGCTCAAGCAGATTTTTAATGATGCCAAGATTCCGGTTATTGCAGGTGAGGAAGGCTTGTGCAAGGCTGGATTGGCTACATTGTCAATCAGTTATTACAACATTGGATACAATGCGGGACTTATGGCAGCAGATATTCTTAAGAACGGTACAGAGCCGGGACTTATGGAAGTAACCTATGCCGATGAGTTCGTTAAAAAGTATAACCAGGAAACGGCAACTTATCTTGATTTGCAGATTCCGTCTGATTATATAAGAATAGAATAAAAGGTGAAATGCGTATGAGTTTGAAGAATACAGGCAAAAGAATATACGCTAACAGAAAAATTTTTACCGGCGCCATCATAAGTGTGGCGGCGGTTTTTCTCGTTACTGTGCTTAATCTGATAATGCTATATTCGATGCTTCAGAATCAGGTTACTGAGCTTGGAACACAGAATATTGCAAATATGCAGACTAACCTGCAGACATTACTTGATGATGCTTCTTATATGACTCGATCTATATCTGAGGAAGCTCAGAATCTTGTGGATGAGGGCATTACAGAGAGAGAACTCAGGGAATGGATAGAGAATCAGAGCGAAAAGCAGAAGGAACTGACGGATAATTATTGCTTCAATGTATGTTTTACCAGTCCTGAGATTATTATCGTTCCGGGCTATGAAGTAGCTGATGATTTTGACATTCATTCCAGAACCTGGTATGACGGCGCATTGGACGCCGGAATCGGTAATGTATATATTTCAGAGCCTTACGTTGATCTTGCTTCGTCAAAGGTCTGCTATACATCCGTTGTGCTGCTTGAGGATGGCATAAGTACGCTGTCACTAGATTTTACGATGGATGCCACACAGAGTATGATTGAATCACTCGAAGGTAATGATGGTGAAGCAATCATAGTTAACAGTGAAAAATTGCTGGTAGGATGTGCCAATGCCTCTGTTCTGGGTAGTAAACTGACTGATTACTATCCGGATTATATTGACGTGTTTGACAATCTTGAAAAGAGTGATGACACGATCGGACACATTGATAACGGCCGCAAGACTATTTTTTACTGTACTACCGATAATAAGTGGTGCCTTGTATACGGAATAGATAAGGCAGAGCTTTTTGGCGATACATATACATCGATGCTTCGAAATATTATCCTCTCGAGCATTTTACTTATTGTAATCGTTGTTTTGATGATTACAAATATGCGCGGACATCGTCGTATCAAGGAAGCTCTTGATGACAGAGAACAGTTTTTCCAGAATATATCAGGCGAGCTTAAGAATCCTGTAAGCAGAATTCTTGTGGAAAGTAATCCTGAAAATATGGAGAACAGCGTCGATACCAAGGAGAATATGAAGGCTATTCGTGAGTCTGCGATGAAGCTGTCGGGACTTGTGGATAATATGCTTGCATATTCGGGTATTAAGAGCGAAAGCGATGCTGCTGATAAAAAGAAGAAAAGTGTATCTCAGAAAAACCATGATATGGGAAAGCTGGGAACAGGCGTAATTATTCTGCTGATATTCTGCATTATTATTGACGGAATATTTGCATGGCAGATGATGTCTAGACTGGCCAACTCAGAGATGGAACGAAATGTAGAAATTTCATCTGCTAAACTTACCAGCTGGATGAGCAGCCGTAAAAATGCTACAGATATGCTGGCTCGCACCATTGAGGCTAATCCTTCCATTATGGATGACTATGATGGATTTGTGGCCTTTCTGGGTGAAGTATGTGACAGTAATGAGGACGTGTCACTCATCTATGTTGGTAATGCCAATATGAAACCAAGCGTAGTGATGAGTGATGGATGGGTCGCAGAGTCCGGGTATGTTGTGCAGGCATATTCTTGGTATTCTCAAGCCTTAAATGATCCTTCGGGATACGCAATATCACAGCCGTTTTTTGATACTACTGTGAGAGCATTTTGTGTCACATTTTCAAGACCGCTTTATGACTCGGAGGGTAATTTCCTAGGAGTCCTCGGAATGGATTACTCCGTAGAAAGCATCGTAGAGGAGTTTGAGTCTGAGTATAGTAAGGAGGGATACACCTTCCTCGTAACCGAGAGTGGACTTATCATCAATCATCCGAATGATGAATATGCTATATCTCCGTCCAATAGGGTTGATGTCAGATCGCTTAATTATTTTGAGGCAATGAATCAGCCCGGATATAAGGTGCTCCAGGATTACGATGGTATATTCAGACTGTGTATCAGTAAATCAGAGAATATATCCGGAGCAAATGTTGTTATCCTTAAAAATGCAGCAGTTATTTTCGGTACTGCGGCATTTAGTAGTATTTTCTTTATATTGGTACTGGTCGCATGCATTATTCTAATCGTTATTCTCGGTAGAAGAATGACAAAGTGGTATGAAGATACCAATGAAGGTCTTCAGGAAGCAGTTAAGCGAGCTACTTCTGCCGATAAGGCCAAAATGCAATTCCTCGCGCAAATCAGCCATGAACTCAGAACGCCCATCAATGCCGTGCTTGGTATGGATGAGCTTATTATGCGTGAGAGTGATAGCGATGAAATACTCGGTTATGCTACAGATATTCAGAATGCCGGTCACAATCTGCTGGAACTTGTAAACGGTCTGCTTGATTTTTCTAAAATTGAAAATGGCAAGATGGCTCTTCAGGAGGTAGAGTATAACACCTCTTATATGCTGAAGAATACTTTGAATACAGTTACAGACAGAGCCAGAAGAGAAGGATTAGAGCTTATAACAGACATTGATCCTAATCTTCCTTCGCTTCTTTATGGTGATGACCTTAAGGTAAGACAGGTTGTGGTTAATCTTCTTACCAACGCTATTAAGTACACTCCTAAGGGAAGTGTTACTTTTACCGTTAAGCTTATCTCTGTTGACGACAAGGATGCGTCTATCTATTTTTCTGTCAAGGATACCGGTATCGGTATTAAAGCTGAGGACAGGGACAATCTGTTTAAGTCGTTTAGCCGCCTTGATCAGGAAAAGAACAGATCTATCGAAGGCACCGGTCTGGGACTTTATATTGTAAATAAGCTCCTAAAGATGATGAATACCAAGCTGGAACTGGATTCGGTATATGGTGAGGGCTCTGATTTCCACTTTACGGTAGTGCAGAAGGTAATTGACAGTATCGCTGTCGGAAAAATTGACGATGTTACGTCTGAGAAGGATGTTGTCGTACAGCAAAAAATTGCAAAATTCCTTGTGGCACCTACAGCAAAAGTACTTATCATCGATGATAATGCTGTTAACTTAAAGGTTGCGCAGGGACTTTTGAAGCGCAATGAACTTAAGGTTGATATTGTCGATAGCGGTGCAAAGTGTCTAGATATGCTCAAAGAAGATAATTCATACGATGTTATTTTCCTTGACCATATGATGCCTAATATGGATGGTGTTGAGGTGCTCAAGCATATCAGAGAAGATGAGCTGGTGCCCAAGAATACACCGATAATCGTTATGACTGCAAATGCTATCAGCGGAGCGCGTGATGAATACATCGCGCTAGGCTTTGATGACTATATTTCAAAACCTCTCGATGTAAATGTGCTTGAGAGCATTCTGGAAAAGTGGTTGCCTAAGGATAAGATTGAGTATAGGAATATAGGCGACAAGAATGCAAAAACTGCAAATCAGGACAGTACTTCGACCGATGTTAAAAAGGCTGATGAGGCTTCGGCATCAGACGATGGCGGCTTGCGTAATGATAAAAATGCGGATGCTGCATCACTGGCAGAAGAATTTGCTGAGATTAAGATTGTTACGATAGATGATCTGGAAGATGATGAGCTTCTTTCAATGGATGATGGTGATGATGAATTAACTGAAGCGGACAAGGCATATTTTGCTACAAATATTCCAGAAGTGGATATCGAGACAGGAATGAGATACGCTTCTGATAGCAAGTCTTTCTATATAGAGATAGCCGAAGAAATGATTAAAGCTAAGGCAGATGTAGAATTACAGGAATATTTCGATGCTAAAGATTATGCAAATTATAAGATAAAAGTCCATGCAATGAAGAATAATCTTAAGACTGTCGGAGCAATGAAGCTTGGCGAGGATGCATTCGCGCTCGAAACTGCAGCTAAAGAAAACAGAATAGATTATATAAATGATAATCATGCTGAATTTAACAAGAGTTATGCTGAGGTTATGACGAAGATCGAGAAGTGGATTAAGAAATAATTCTGAATTGTCCAGAATTGAAGTGTTAGTGAATATATTAGTAATGAGGTATTGTGCCTATATTGATTTACGCAATTTAAGAAGTAAATCGATATAGGCATAATTTAATGCAAAATTTAATATAAAAAGATGTTGACACGCAAATATCAAAGTGATATTCTAACAAAGCTGTCGCTTCTGAGCGGCGCACCTTTAAAAAATCAACAATGAAATGTTTCAAAAAAGTTGTTGACATGATGAAATCTTAGTGATAAAATATCATCTGTTGCGCGGCAAAAATCGCGAAAGCAAAAAAGTGAAGATGTTCCTCGTGTAAAACACTCGGAACAGCGCAACGGCGTACGCCGTGCCTCTCACATTTTGCAAAAGCAAAATGCTGCGGCATCAACATTTCGCAGAAGCGAAATGTGATTGCTTTGTACCTTGATAACTGAACAGCAATGCAACCCTGAATAACATTCCAACCAT
>DCIR01000086.1 GCA_002317155.1 Lachnospiraceae bacterium UBA1721 | reverse complement strand
CTGCTGCGGTGCATATGCTGCCTGCGAAGGATCTGTATACTGCTGTCCGGGCTGTGCATAGGGCGATGCAACTGCTTCAGGCTGAGGAGCTGCTGCCTGCGCTACAGACGAAGCCGGAACCATTTTCTGTCCACAATTGGTACAAAATGTGACACCATCATTTAATGTCGTTCCACAATTAGTACAAAACATATTTTTCCTCCTAATTACATAAAAACAACAATTATCTACAGAATAATACACATATCCATTATTTATCAATAGAAAACCCTATATTAGAGAGTATAAATATTGAAAAAACACAGCCAGATAGACTAAAATAAATTGTTATTTATTAAGTGCAAAACAGCAAGGGCAACATTATGCGCAAAAACATAATCTACAAGTTCATAGCGGTTTTAATAGCACTACTCCTATGGCAGATTCTGGCGATGGTGATTGATACATCAATATTGATTGTGACACCATTGTCAGTTATTAAACGTTTGGGTACAATCTGGCTTGAAGAAGGGTTCTGGGAATCTGTTGCTTTTTCACTTCTGCGTATTCTCATAGGATTCTTCTCAGGATTGATAGCCGGTATAATACTAGCCGTATTGTCGTCAAAATCAAAAATTATAGAGTCTCTTTTATGGCCTTATATGGTGACTGTGCGCTCAGTCCCTGTAGCCTCTATAGTAGTGATTTGCCTCATCTGGCTATCCAGCGCCAATCTCTCAGCATTTATTTCATTTCTGATTGTTCTGCCCGTCATCTACCAAAACATGCTGACAGGCATACGCTCCAGAGACAAAGAACTGGAGGAAGCAGCAATGGTATCAGGCGCCGGCTTCATGCAACGTTTTCGATACATCACACTTCCTCAGGTCGCACCGCATCTGATATCTGCATGTACGGTAACAATAGGTATGGCCTGGAAAGCAGGCATCGCCGCCGAAATAATCGGCACTCCCAAAGGATCCATCGGCCAAAAGCTCTACTTATCCAAAACATATTTGGACACCGACGATCTCCTCGCCTGGACCGTAGTTTTGGTAATTCTGAGCATTATATGTGAAAAAATAATAGTAACTTTACTCAAGCTATTGATTAAAAAGCTTTCGCTGGAAGCACCGGATCGAATTACAGTAAAAAAATAGACGCAAAAAGGCTAGACACTAAAGGATTAGTCACCAAAAAGAATAAACATAAATAAGGAGCAGGCATTTGAGAAATCTTCTCAATATGTGCCTACTCCTTTTTATTTTAATGTCTTCTTCCGTGGCCGCCTCTGCCACCATGACCGCCGCGTCCACCTTTTCCTTTACCGTTAGAGCCTTTTGCTCCGAAACGATATCCGGGTATTCCGCGCATAGCATCAAACACTTCTCTGCACGCCTCGCAGCGTTCAAAACTATGACCCATCGGAAGCTGTCTTCCACAGTCCTTGCATCTCTTGATGAACTTCTTCTTATTACCGCTCAGATAGTCCTCTATAGCAAGCTCGGTGTTCTTTTTTTCCTCCATGAGCCACTCTTCATCCATAATCTTGCCCATGTGGACAGAGAACAGATGATACAGCTCAAGAAGCTTGTAATATGTCTCCAAGCGCTCGAGTTCCTGTCCCATTCGGGGATAAGAAGGCTTGGTCAAAGATATATCTGCTGCATATGTAAGACAATACTCAACCCACTGATCAAGCACCCTCGGATTACCTTCATCGATAGGGCAGGAAATCATATCATAGATGATATCCTTTTTATTCTCAGTATCACCGTATATTAAATCAAAATCCAAACTCTGATCTTTAAGTGTTTTGTACAGAGTAAGCATTCTGTCTATCTTCATCTTCTCATAAGGCTTCTGAGGACGAATGTTGTACCATACGGTAAGTATCTCATCCAACGAAGCATCCAGACCGGCAAGCATTCTGGGGAATCCAAGGATTGCTTCCTTTACCTGAGGAAGTGGTTTGCCTATAGTCTTTTTAAGCGTCGGAAGGAATTTTTCATCGGTAGTATTAACGTATCCGATATCGTATTTTCCAAAACGTCCGGCACGGCCTGCAATCTGCAAAATCTCATCAGCCTTCAAATCGCGGCGCACCTGACCATCAAATTTCCAGCTCTCCGCAAAAATAATTCTCTGAATAGGAAGATTGATTCCCATTCCGATAGCATCGGTGGAAATAACAATCTGTGTCTCACCTGATGCAAAACGTCTTACCTCAGATTTTCTGGTCTCAGGCGGGAGCTTTCCGTATATTACGCTTGCCTTGATTCCCATCATTTCAAAACGCGCCGCAAGATCGAGCACACGTTTTTTAGAGAACAATATGTAACAGTCTCCGGGATGAATCTGACTACGTGTAATCTTGTTGTCTTCACTCAAAATAAATGGCTCATTTTCAACAACAAGTCCGGTCTTTCTCTCATGATGTGTGATATCAGCCACATCCCCACAGGTTTCTATAATCTCCGTGAGAAGTTCCGTGACATTATCACTTGAAAGAAGATATATATCATCAGCCTTAATGCCGAGGATAGCGCGCGACCATGCCGCACCTCTTTCTCTGTCCGATATCATCTGGCACTCATCTATGACAGCAATGTCATATTTATCATCAAGATTAAGTGTCTCGACTGTCTGCGATATTACTCTGCTGTCTTCAACCGTGATGTGTTCCTCACCTGTCTTCATTGAAGTGGGAGTTCCCGCATCATTCAAGGTATCATATACTTCAAGCGCCAGCAGACGGAGCGGTGAGAGATATACACCGTGCTGAGCGTTTTTAAGCTGCTGAATAGCTTCATAGGTCTTACCTGAGTTGGTCGGTCCCACATGCAAATGAAATCTTCTTGTCATCGCCCTGGTCTCAACATACTCAGCTGTAGGGTCAGTCTGAACCAGACCCATAATCTGACGCTTTATTCTTCTGTCGTAGAACTTCTTGAATTTCTCCTCGATAGGAGCAGCCTTTGTTACTATATATCTGTTCTTAGCCTCAGATATGTAATCCACATAACTGGCAATCGCCTCATCACTTCTGCTGATGGCAAGCATCTCCCAGTCCTTGCGCGCTATGGTAAGGATAAGATTATTCATATCCATCTCCATGTGCTGACGCTGTCCCTGCGGCTGAAGTGATACCGATGCCTTCATCGCCAAAACACGGGGATACAAATCCGCATACTGGTATCCGTAAAAAGCATTTCGAACTATATTTTTTGTAGAATTGATTTTTTTATCAAGCTTTTTCATGTTAACCGGATTGTTACGGTCACAAAGCTTCTCATAGGCAACCTGGTATGCTTTTTCAAATCGCTCCTGCAATTCCATGGTTCCCTGAAGTTCATCATCCTGATACATTAAATCTTTTTCCTAACTAATTTATTCTGCACACTCTATATTATGGTATGCCCGATATTTACACAAGGATTATTCAATCACCAGCTCCACAGGACAGTGGTCCGAACCGGTAATATCACAATGAATATCTGCGCTCTTAAGTCTGTCCTTAAGCTTTTCTGAAGCTACAAAATAGTCAATACGCCACCCTGCATTCTTCTCACGCGCATGAAATCTGTATGACCACCAAGAATAGATGTCTTTACGATCGGGATAAAAATATCTGAAGGTGTCGATATATCCACTTTCAAGTGTGGTGGTAAAACAGCCTCTCTCTTCGTCTGTAAATCCCGCATTATGATGATTTGACGACGGATTCTTAAGGTCAATTTCCTTATGTGCTACGTTTAAGTCTCCACAATAGATTACAGGTTTTTTCTCTTCAAGCTTGAGAATATATGCAAGGAAATCCGCCTCCCACTCCTGTCTGTAATCGAGTCTTTGAAGCTCATTTTGCGAGTTGGGAACGTATACCGTCATAAAATAGAAATCCTCAAACTCAAGAGTAATCACACGACCCTCATGATCATGCTGCTCGATTCCGATTCCGTAACTTACAGATATAGGCTCTTTCTTGGTAAATACAGCAGTTCCACTATAACCCTTTTTCTCAGCATAATTCCAATACTGCTTATATCCGGGAAGATCCATCTCAATCTGACCTGCCTGAAGCTTGGTCTCCTGAAGACAAAAAATATCAGCATCAAGCTTATTGAAGGACTCCATAAAATCCTTACCGACTATTGCACGTAATCCGTTAACATTCCATGATATAAATTTCATATATTAATAAACCTCGCTGTATTAGTTATCCTCTGCCCTATAATCTGCTGTCATTATTATCTGCAAACTCTATTGTCTCAATATTCTGTCTGCAATTTCATTGCAATTTTTGTATACGGTCTCAGGACTTACACCTATATTATATGTTCCGTCCTTATAGAGTACTTTGCCACCAACCATGGTCATTCTTACATTACTCTTATTTCCGCTGTATACCAGATTTTTAACTATATTGTTTTCGGGCTGCATATTCGGCTCGTGCATATTTATTAAAATAATATCTGCAAGCTTGCCCTTGGCCAAAACATCTGCCTTAATTTTCATGGCCTTAGCACCATGAACCGTAGCCATTCTAAGAACTCTTACCGCATCAAGGCTGGCCGCATCTTTTTCATATATTTTACTGAGAGCTGAGGTAAGATACATTTCACGGAACATATCCAGTGCGTTATTACTCGCAGCTCCGTCTGTACCTATGGCAACATTTATCTTCTTTCTGTCGAGCTTGGCTATGGGAGCTATTCCGCTTGCAAGCTTTAAGTTAGAAGCAGGATTGGTTATAACCGATACTCTGCGCATTCTGAGCAAATCAATATCATGGTCATCCAATACCACACCATGAAATACACCGCCACCGAATTCAAATATTCCCATTGAATCCAAAAAGAATGCCGGTGACATTCCGTATTTTTCCCTACATGCTGCCACTTCCGCCTCTGTCTCGCTCATGTGACAGTACACAGGTGCACGGAATCTGTGCGCCAAAGATGAAATTCTATATATCAAATCCTTACTGCAGGTATATTCTGCATGAAATCCCAGCTGATACGTGATTAACGGACTTACGTTATTAAGTCTCTGATACTCATCCGACATTTTTTCGGGTGTGGAAGTATGGTCATTGACATTGCCACACAGAACGCAACGCATACCTGTATCCATGCAGGCCTCGGCAATGGTATCGGGGGTTAGATACATATCAAAAATAGAGGTGATACCGCCGGTGACATATTCCATCACTGCCAGGCGGGTAAGCTCGTATATATCCTCGGGTGTAAGCTTTGCCTCATAAGGGAACACTTTTTCATACAGCCATTCGTGAAGAGGAAGATCATCCGCATAAGATCTTAAAAAAGTCATTCCCGAATGCGTATGTGCATCCTTCAGTCCAGGCATAAGCAGGTCATCATTGCAATCCAGCTCATAGTCCCAGGTAATACGCGGCAGCTTCTTGGAATCGATTGCTTTAAGCTCCTCATTTGTCGCCACGTACACTATTTTATCATTTTTAACCCAAACCTCACCGCGGAAAATATCTCTCCCCTTTTCCATGGTCAGAATCCTAGCATTATAAAGACGAATATTCATACCCTAATCCCCAATTACTAATAGAATCTCATTCCCTATTACATAATATAGGGAGCCCCCGAATCAGAGAGCTCCCTATCAATTTATTCAGAAACATAAGCACCGGCTGCACAATCATTAGGGATGAGACATACCCAAGTCTTTCCCTGATTGAATACTATCTCTTCATGGTTCTGAGCGTAATAATGACATGCTGAACTGTCAAATTCATCACGAGTCCAAGTAGCAGGAATACATTTACCGTTAGTAAATACATAACCTGCGCCTGTTCCGTTTGTAAGCATTACAAGATAACCGTTGTTATCAAGTACAGCCCACTCCACATACATGAATACTACATTTGTAACAGCAAGCTGTGTATTGTTCTGTTCATCCATCTGAGGCTCGCCATACTGATATCTGTAATACAGATGATCTGTCGAATTATATACAAAATAAGGTCTGGCATTAGCAAAACCACCATCCACACCGGAAGAAGCATCGAGTCCTGCAGGAGCAATTGTATTTGCTGTGATACCATCATCATAAGTAGCTAAAAAACCATCCTGCGCAAATACAAATGTAGACTCATAATTACTACGTCTGGTTGTTGAATATCCCTGACGCTGAACCGCCTGATTGTAACCGTCAATTGTCATGATACCGGTGTACTCAATCGCATAGCCCATTGCTCTACGATTTTCATCTCTGGTAAATGCCTCATCTGAAGGATTATCGATTCCGGCTACAGCTGCAGAAATATTATCTACACGGTCGGTATTGATTACCGGTCCAACATACGGAACCGCAAGTCCCCAGTTGCAGTAAATAGCATCATAGCTCATCGCCTCTTCAAGGAAGTAAAGACGGCTGCTTCGTACAGGTCCGATATGGTCAAGAGAATCATAATCCTCAAAAATACCCATAAGTCTGGTACAGCTGAGAGCTTCCATCGGTGCCTCGTAGATAACGCTGGCATATGATATTCCATACTGAGGAAGTGCTGCCTTATTATTGGGAATCATGACTGCCATAGGACGTCTGTTGACAACACTTGCCGTTTTCCACTCACCGGTAAGATAACTCTGCATCATTCCGTTTACTTCAGTACGCTCTCCGATAACAGGCATTCCGTTAAGCTCATCCGTATCGAGATCATCAATATTGCCGGGTGTTACCGTAGGAGTAGTTCCTCCGTCATTAATAGGCATTGAAATACTCTGACCCTGATTGTTAAGACTGCTCACAGGCTCACCATCCACCGTGCAGGCTGTTATTGCTACTGCTGAAACAAGCGCCAGAATAGCAAGTAATACTTTCTTTTTCATTAATAAAATCTCCTAATCCCATTCCCTCTTGGAATTGATATAACATTCGTAGATTATCCCACTAAACAGTCAATTTTTCAAGTTCATCCAACCAGATTCGGGCACATGCATCCGAAGGCATTCTTAAGTCCCCTCTCGGAGATACCGCCACAGTACCAACCTTGGGTCCGTCAGGAAGACAGCTACGCTTAAAATGCTGTGCAAAGAATCTGCGGTAAAATACCTTTTCCCACTTGAGAATAAACTCTGCATCATAGGTTCTTTCGAAAGCAACCAGTGCAAGTCTGTATATCTTGGAAGGACTAAAGCAGCAACGAAGCATATTATAGAGGAAAAAGTCGTGAAGCTCATAAGGGCCGACCAAATCCTCTGTCTTCTGAGAAATCACTCCATCCTTGGGAGGAAGCAGTTCAGGTGATACCGGTGTATCCAATACATCCTGAAGTGTGGTGCTTAAAACATCATCGCCACAAGTCTCAGCATAATAATTAACCAAATGTCTCACGAGTGTCTTGGGAATAGACGCATTCACCGCATACATTGACATATGATCGCCATTGTAGGTAGCCCATCCAAGTGCGAGCTCAGACAAATCGCCGGTACCGATTACGATTCCGTTTGTCTGGTTGGCAAGATCCATCAGTATCTGAGTACGCTCTCTCGCCTGACCATTCTCATAAGTAACGTCGTGATTATTTATATCATGATTAATATCTGCAAAATGCTGCTTAACCGAAGGAACAATACTGATTTCTCTAAAATCTGCTCCAAGACACTTGATTAATCTGACAGCATTGTCATAAGTTCTGTCTGTTGTTCCGAATCCCGGCATAGTAACCGCACATATTTTAGAATGATCCATTCCAAGCATATCGAAGGCTTTAACAGTAACCAATAATGCCAGTGTAGAATCCAAACCACCGGAAATTCCTATAACCGCGCTCTGACAGCAGATGTGCTCAAGTCTTTTCTTAAGTCCGCGAGCCTGAATTGTAAGGATTTCCTCGCATCTCTTGTCACGATCGGTCTTGCTACTCGGTACAAAGGGCATAGGGGCCACACTACGTGTAAGTTCAGTTTTGCCTGCCTCTATATTAAAATCCACTGAAATATGGAATTTCTTATCTGAACTGTAGCTATCTACCTCAAAAGTAGTCATGCGCCTTCTGTCGGCCATCAGTCTCTTTACATCCAGCTCAGTGACTATCATTTCTTCGGAAAACTCCTTACTCTCGCTAAGAATTCTTCCGTTCTCCGCAATCAGATTATGTCCTGAATAAACCACATCCTGAGTAGACTCTCCATCTCCTGCAGACGCATAGATATATCCGCATACAAGTCTTGCAGACTGTCCGTTAACCAAATCGCGTCTGTAAGAATTTTTACCTATAATCTCATCAGAAGCAGAAAGGTTGGCAATCACGGTAGCTCCTGCAATTGCATGGCGTATGCTTGGAGGATTGGGAACCCATAGATCCTCACAGAGCTCCACTCCTATGCTAAGCTCAGGCATCTCTTCACATACAAAGAGTATATCTGTTCTGATAGGACACCAATCATCGGATCCAATCTGAACGCTGTCATCCAAATCTGCTCCAGAACGAAAATGTCTGGCTTCATAGAACTCATTATAATTAGGTAAAAAAGTCTTGGGCACCATACCGAGGATACGTCCCTTATTTACAGCAGCTGCTACATTATACAGCTTGCCATTATACTGATAGGGAAGTCCCACGAAAAACAGTCCATCCAAATCACGGCTGAATTCTGCAATTTTAATCAGTTCCTTTTTTGCCTCTTCAATAAGCGTATCCTGAAAAAACAAATCCTGGCAGGTATATCCGGTAATGCAAAGCTCCGGGAATACAAGAATCTTAATTCCTCTATCAGCGGCAATTTTCATGTATTCTCTGATTTTCTCACCGTTATATGCTGTATCAGCCACCTTAACCTTGGGTGTAACAGCTGCAACCTTGATAAATCCGTCCTTCATTTCGGCAATTCCTTTCTGCGTAAAAACACATTGGGTAAATCACATATAATCTTAAAATACTGATATTACATGTCTGAATCTCAAAAAAATGAGCGTCAAAAAGATGAGGGAACAAAAGTGCCGGAACCCCTAGTAATGCAAATATTCTGCAATCTCCACCTTGAATGGAAGCTTAGCCAGTACATCCCTTTCCACATCCACTCCGGGATATACTTCGATAAGTCTAAGTCCCTCATCAGCTAGCTCAAATACACAACGCTCTGTTACATAGAGCACCTTCTGGTTGTTCACACGAGCTCTCTTTGCAGAAAAACTGATACTTGCCACCTCATTTACAAACTTAGGCGCCTCACCTTCCTGCTTAATTGTGACAGCTCCGTCATTTTCTTCAACCACTAATCCCTTAGTATTAAAGGTCAGACAAAATACTACAGTCTTGGTTTTGGCAGTAATGTTGGCAAATCCACCTACACCCGCAAATGCTCCCGGGCCTCTGTGTGCATTTACATTACCTTCTTTATCAACCTCTATTCCGCCCATGAAGCAGATATCAAGTCCACCGTTATCATACAGGTCAAACTGGTTGGCCATATCAATCATAGCTTCGGCACCGATTACTGAACCAAACACCTTACCGGATGCGGGGAATCCTCCGATACCACCAGACTCTACAGTCAGTGTAACCTTATCAAGCATACCGCTGATACGCGCATACTTGGATACATGCTCCGGAATTCCGACACCAATATTAACAATATCCTCCGGATTAAGCTCCTGCGAAGCTCTTCTTCCGATTATATCTGCGGCCACATTACCCGCAGAAGGCTTGGTAGATGTACGTCCCTCCAGCATCTCATTCCAATCGGGCCACTGCTCATAAGGAATATCAAAATTACCGGTCAATGCCTCATAAGCCGCATGTCTGGGCTCAGGCTTAACCATTACTATTGCATCAACAAAACATCCGGGAATAATTGTATTTCTGGGTCTAGAATGTGTGCTTACCACGCGATCAACCTGCACAATTACCTTTCCGCCATTTGACTTAACAGCCTGACAGATAGAAAGCGCATCGCCGGAGATAAACATATTATCAAAAGAAATATTACCCTTGGTATCAGCTGCAGTTCCTTTTATAAGTGCTACGGTTATCTTAGGAAGCTTATAATAAAGAAATTCCTCACCGTCTACCTCTACATTTTTGACAAGTGTGTCATCTTTTGAAATATCATTAATTCCGGGGCCTGAGATTCTGGGATCTACAAAAATATCAAGTCCCACCTTAGAGAGAGCTCCCGGAAGTCCACCGGCCTGCGCCCTGATTGCATGTGAAATGCAACCCAAAGGAAGGTTGTAGGCTTCGAAACGATTCTCAAGCACTAACATCTTCGTGCTGTACATTGCTCCAAAATGTCCGCAGATAAGCTTATCTACTGCACCATCGCGAATATATCCTTCCGCTGCCTTCTCTGCATCCCATACTCCAAAGCCTGCACTTGAAACCATCGTGAGATGCTTAGGTCTTCCACAAGCCTTGTATCTTCTGTAGATTGCCTCATGAAGCTCTACAGGATTCTCTATTCCCAAAAATGAATTAGTACAAATGACATCTCCGTCATTTATTATATCGGCTGCCTCATCGGCGGTCATAATACGATACATAAATACCTCTAACTGATAATACTTTTATATTAAATAAATCTATCCTAAATTAATAAATCTATAGCTATCCTGATTTATCATTTCAGTGTCTGATCTGATACAAATTCGGTAAATACCGCCTCTGATTCAGGTTCTGCAAACAGCGCGAACAAAACTCCTACAAATCCGCCTGCAGACTCGGTAGACAAAGGCCAATTGATTGCCTCTCCCATATCGATTTCCTTACCATCAATCACAGCGCTGAAGGAATAATTCAATCTTCCTATCCCTATTGATACGGTAGCCTCATTTATATCTCCCATAGGAATAATCTGATCCTCAGCCTTAGCCGGTCCGATTACAAATCTCTTAACAAGCTCTGTACCATTGTCAGTCTTTCTCAAAAACATATCATAGTGATAGTTTTCATCCATATATACCGCAAGACCCGCAACTCCACTCTTTAAGCTGATTTTTACGGATGTTTTTCCATTGTGCTGACGCTGACGAATAGCAAGAAATGCAGGTGCACCAAAAGCATCATTTATAGAAGCATCTGTGCCCTTCATTGTTACCTTCTCAGCGGCTGCATCATAAAGAATGTTCTCTGTAAGTGGCTTACGCATGTATGACCACTCTTTACCGACAGAAGTATTTCCAAATGTATAATGGAAATCAACCTGCTGTTCAATCTCAGGAAGTCTATCAGTCTCCATCTCGGTAAGAACAATACCCTCCTCGCGATTTTCCTCATGAGTTCCCGCAGAGAACCAGCCATCCTCATCAAACGTAACCGGTACAAGATATGTCTCTCGACCTGTTATATGATGCTGCATATATAACTTAATCTGTCTGAATGCAAGGTGAACCATCCACCAGTTGCCATTTTTATCCTGAACAAGATCCGCATGACCAACACCCTGAATCTCACTTGCTCCCATATTGCGATTGGTGAGAAATGGATTCTTAGCATAACTCTCAAAAGGACCATATGGAGAAGTTCCTCGAGCATATACTTCCATATGACCATACTCTGTGCCACCTTCAGCGCACATAAGGTAATAATAATTGCCAATTTTATAAAGATGAGGACCCTCGATAAAACGTCCACCGGTTCCATGCCATACACATACCGGCTTAGTTACAGGCTCTCCGGTCTCAGGAATGATTTCACTTACGAAAATACCATTCTTGCCGTTTTCATCAGTTCCATTACCCACGAAATAGCATTTGTCATCAGCAAAAAGAAGCGACGGGTCGATACCCTGCTGATGAACCCACACAGGCTCAGACCACTCACCGTAGATATCATCTGTATATACCAGGAAATTGCCCCCATCAGAAACATTGGTGGTAATCATATAAAATCTTCCGTTGTTGTAACGAATAGTAGGCGCATATATTCCGCCTGAACGATATGCATGTTCAAGAGGAAGCTGACTCTCTCTGGTAAGAACATGCCCAATCATATTCCAATTAATAAGGTCATCACTCTCAAAAAGAGTTACACCCGGGAAATACTGAAATGTACTGTTTACAAGATAAAATTTGTTACCATCGGTAGTAATACTGGGGTCCGGAAAATAACCGGGTACTACAGGATTCTGATATTTCATAATAATCTCCGCATCTCACATTTATTTGAATTCATCTAATAAAGCCACAAAAGGGCACATTTATATTATTCTATCATAAAATAAATAAAAAAGGATGCCGGAAAATCCGACATCCTTTGAATATCATTAAATTTAATCTATCAGCTGAATACTTTTATAATATCCCGCTGCTATACTTACTCGCCAAGCATCTTATTTACACGCTGAATCAGAGTGGTACGATCAATACTATGCTCATCTACAAGCTGCTGAAGAATTGCGAAAATCTCTTTTTTACAATCAGTTCTTCCTTCTTCGATTCCTTCAAATCTTCCCTCGAGCTTGCCCTCCCAAAAACAGAACTCACCGTAGGTCAGGTCCGTGTTCTTGTTTGCCTTATACTTCTCATGTAATCTGTCTTTAACCATTTTTCATCTCTCCCGAAAACTAAGTCCATTATTTGTCTTCTTCACAAGTAATTGTTTATAGCACTAATATACAAAAAGCGCAACACTTTTTATTGCAATTCGCACAAATAACTATTATTATCGGAAAATATAGCAAAGAATGCCTACTTCTCATCCACGACCTGGAAGATCAGGAATTTTAAATAGTAGCTCTCATCAGCCGCCCAAAGAATAGGATGATCGGGTGCCTGAGTTCTAAATTCAATCTGTCGAAGACGCTTATGAACTGCCTTAGCTGCCTGACCTATTACTTCGGTAAAGAGATCCTGCGTCATAAAGTGTGAGCAAGAACATGTGGCAAAATATCCACCGTCCTTTACCAACTTAAGTCCCTTCATGTTAATCTCTCTGTATCCCTTGATGGCATTCTTGGTCGCCTCACGCGATTTTGTAAATGCCGGAGGATCAAGGATGAGAACATCATACTTCTCGCCGGCCTCATACAGTTTAGGAAGTTCATCCAAAACATTAGCCGCTCTGAATTTAACTCTGCCTCCAAGTCCGTTTCTCTCTGCATTAGCCGTAGCCTGCGCTACCGCGAACTCAGAAATATCCAGTCCGGTTACATCTGCTGCCCCGGCCAAACCACAGTTAAGCGCAAATGTACCCATATGTGTAAAGCAATCCAAAACCTTAAGAGAATCATTATTACGCAAGCCGGTAATGATTCTCTGCATAGCAAGACGGTTGTACTTCTGGTCGAGGAAAAATCCGGTCTTCTGACCGTTTACTACATCGACCATATACTTAACACCATTCTCCGTAATCTCTACATTGGTATCAAACTCTTCTCCGATAAATCCCTTGTAAGGCTCCATACCTTCCTTTTTTCTGACAGGAGCGTCAGAACGCTCATACACGCCACGGATTGTTATACCGTCTGCTGCCATCAGCTCTTTTAAGATATTCACAACCTTCTCCTTGAGCTTGTCCATACCGAGAGCCAGGCATTCCACTACCAGCACATCGCTGTATTTGTCCACTACCAACCCGGGAAGCCAGTCCGCCTCACCAAATATTACGCGACAACAATTAATATCTGCACTGAGGGCTGCTGCCATTCCCTTCATATCTGCCTTAACAGAATCAGGATTTCCACCCTGCATTACGGTCTTACGATATTCCCAGGCATTTCTCACTCTCATTCTTAGGAACTCGTCATCAATCACAGTCTCAGGATTACGAGTCAGCATACGAACTCTGATTTTTGAGTTTTGATTAATAAATCCATGACCCATTTTATATCCGTCAAAATCGTGCACTTCCACGATATCTCCATTTGTAAAATGACCCATTATTGATGCAATTTCATTGTCATATATCCAGGCACCGCCTGCCTTAATAGTACGTCCCTCTCCCTTTTTGAGAGTAACTATTGATTCACTCATTATCTTGTCCTTATCAATTATGTCTATTACTTTATCTTCTTAACATCTCTCAATGTTCCATCCGGCTGCTGTATCTTCATAGAGCTGAGCTGAGCAGCAAGGTTACCCTTCACGCTGTCAATATATTCACGGCGAAGCTTATCTCTCTCTGCAAGCTCCTCATCGGTGAGTCCCTCCGCCTTAGCTTTATGTGCCAGTTCATTGATTCTGGCTATTCTCTCTTCCATTGTCATCTATGTATTCCTCATTTCTGATTACTGATTTATTCGCTGCCATAAAAGAATCATATGGTCTGTTACCAGCATAGTCAATTATAATATAGATTCTTGACATTTACTTTATAATTCTTTATTATTTTACTGTTGTGGCGGGGTGTGGCTCAGCTTGGTAGAGCGCTACGTTCGGGACGTAGAGGCCGCGCGTTCGAATCGCGTCACCCCGACTTCTTAAAACTCCCTATTTTAGGGAGTTTTTTCTTTGTAAATACGTCAAGTATCATAGTGTACTTAGGCATATAAATCTCCCCTTTCCACTATTTCATCCTCAATTATTGATTTGTTCCTAAGAACAGCATCCTTCGCACGCTTCTCCATATTCTTAGTCATATTAGACATGATTACAGTTTCATCTTCAAGCTGGATTTGTAACAGCTTAGATGGCCTTGAAAGATTTGTAACTTTTAATATATGATTACGTGTTGTACTTGGAATTATCTCTATAGCAAAATTGTCCGACACCATAATCGACGTATCTATCAATTCATCCTTACTAGAGCAATTGGGTTTCTTAAGTATTACGTCGTAATCTTTATCCAAAATCCCTTCTGCCCCGAAATCCTTCAAAACATCATATAAATCCACATACTCTTCCTCTGAATAAATCTTTCCTTCTCCACTCATATAATATGTATCTACATATGCAACATGATCCTCGACCTTATTAATACGATGGAAAGCTACTAAATTCTTTGGCCCTGCAAAATAATAATTATTATTTCCAATTGCTAAATGAATTTCTGTACCCTCATTGTAAAGCCGTATCAGACTCCCTCTTTCATCCTTCCCTTCATACAATTTCTCCATAGATATATTTAAATATTTTGCAAGCCGATAAAGTGTATCTGCAGAACACTTTTTTATATCTGTTTTTTCTATAACCAGATCATTAAGCGTTGAGTATGGTATTCCTGTCTTTTTAGATATTGAATAGACAGTCTCATTATTTTTTATAATATAATCTATCAACATATTTGATACTCCTTTTTGTATTATTATAACGGTATACCGTGATATTTCAAGTACAAAAAAAGCAGAACTTAATCTGCTATTTTGCATACTCCCAATTGACACCATAGCGTTCCAATATATCTATGCACGCATCCATATCGCCTTCATAGGAAGTAAAATATCTCTCATCCTCTCCACGTCCAGTGAAGGTATACTCAAGATATAAATCCTCATAAATAACCACATCTTCAATGGTTCCTGCAGCCACGCAATCTACGAATGAACTATAAGTGGTGTACTCATATTCTGTAGTATGCACATAACTGTTCATAATCATACTTACACGAATATGCATAGCCAAGTCCAATACCATTACCAAAATACTGATCGCCAATAATATAATTTTGACTGTACATTTTCTTTTTGACTTTTTTTCAATAGCTTTCTGATGATCAACCGGCACAATGCTTCTTAAAAAATCGAGCTGGGTTTCTGAACACTTTGACTTTATTACGCTGACTCCCCTGTTAAAAGGAAATACTATCACCAAATTATCCGCATTCTCCGCATAAAATTCCGCAGTAGAATACATTAAATCAGCTTCAACCGTAGGATTTTTCAGATGCACATGATCTCTAAAAAATGTGTATTTGATTCTGTCCTCCCCGGCCGCATGCAGCTTCTTATAATTCTTCTTCCTAAGAATCGGTGCTACTACATATGTAATACCCACAAGAAACAGCAATATAATCAGGAATGCTATATTCCATATTCTATCGCGATCCATGCTGAATATTACCAGTGCAATAGCCTCTGCCACAATAATTCCCAACATAATATTCCGCACAATATTGTATTTTGCAGTTACTTTCCCGTAAACAGGCTTAACATATCGTGATTCAGGAATTTCATATTCCAGTTCAAACATACTTTGCGGAGTGAGCTGCAAATCGTCAAACATATACTTACTATTCTCTGTGCTCATTATATCTTCTGTATTCATAATATCTTCTGCACTCACTATATCTCTTTGACCTACCATATCTTCTGTACTCATCATACCCTCTGTCCTCATGTTCTTCAGAGCTCATAATATATCCATTAGCGGCGACCCCATGGATCAAAATCGTTTTTTATTTTCTTAATGGCAAAAATAATGATAGCAGTGCCAATACAAGCAAAAATAAATCCCATGACAATTACTGCTATTTTTCCGCCCGTATCCAAATCCGGTGTTGCAAAACTCATCACTGCCATAACAGGAAGAATCATTACAAATACGACACCAAACAGTATCATAAAGGTATAATCGTTTATAGCAGTAACCAATTCGTATTTTCCGGACGGCACCACTCCTTCCCTATTATGTTCCTTATAAAATATATAGTTTTTAATAAAATCCAACGATCCCATCAGAATAGGGAAAATACCTATCATAGAAACAAATATACCAACCACCAATGAATGTATAATTGTTGCTATTCCAAAACCGACGAACACCAGGCCGGCCAGAATCATGGAAAATGAGTTGGTCGCGGTTCTGGCCAGAATCATTATTCTCATAGGCTCACTCATAAATGAATTTCTGTATGCCATATTTTCAATCAGACCCTGAAGGATATTTCCTATCATCGCCATAGTAAATATAGAAAAGAAGGCAACAAAAAAAGCCTGTCCGTACAAAGGTATATCCGGTGCAAAAATCATTGCCGGCACTCCAAAATAGAACAATGCAGCCGGTACTGCAATCAAAGCCAGGATACCGAAAATCATCGAAGCAATCGATGAAACTCTCCCAACTGACTGATATATAATTTCCTCCGCCTTTTTGAACAGCTTAACGTAATCCATCCATCTACCTCTGATAAATCCTCTTATTTAGTATATATATCACATATTATTGTGCATTTTTTCTAATTCCCAGTCAAGCAAATGGTAGCATTATGTATTTAACCCACTTGAAAAAATTGATATAATGTAAACGTTAGTTTTATTTTGGCGTGGTATGCCATTTCCTAATTTTTGATAATTTAATCGTGGTAAAGTATAAATATAGTTTTCAACTAATAGAGGTATAAGTTTTGAAAATTGATATTAGCAGCTTAACATGGGATAAATCTAAATATTATTCCGTCAGTGATGAGATAGCCAGAGAAAATCTCAAACTGCTCAGAATGGTTTCATTTTTCGCAGCAGCGGCATATGCTATCATCACCATAGCCAGTTTTATAGTTACATCCATTGCGGATTTCAGACTCGTCTATTTTATATTCATGATTCTCAGTGCGCTTGTAGGTGTTGCAGGTATATTCGTTAAAGCCACCCACGAAGCGGTAGTCTTTCTGCTGATTCATGGATTCCAGTTTATGCTATTGGCATTCGGTATAATTATGGGAACAATCCTCTCGCCTGAGGAGACCTCCGTAAGTTATATTGTATTGCTTCTCGCAGCCCCCCTTTTGTTTACATCCAGATCACTGTATACCAATGTTGTGACCGTAATCAGTATTATTCTCTATATTATTTTGGGTCATATGCATCAGCCTGCTGAAGTTTTCAGACAAAATCTGCTCGACCTGATTCCCTATGGATTAATCAGTATAATTATCACTACCTATTTTATGAGCGTTAAGTTCCAAAGATTCGTCTATCGGAATGAAAACAGCCGTCTTCAGTATAATAATTACGAAAAGACCATTACCGATATGATTCGTCAATCCGGAACAGAAGATGATGCCGGTGAGATTCTGAAAAACCTTCTTCAGTTTATCGGTGAAAATTCAAAATCCGACCGTGCATATATTTTCGAGCAGAACTCAGACGGAAACTTTGATAATACCTACGAGTGGTGCAGTCCCGGAATACTGGCTCAGAAAAATTCGCTCCAGAACCTGTCAGCTGATTACGTTGATTCCACCTGGTTAAAGCTGTTCAGAAAATCACGTACCATCAGCATTTCAGATATAAGAAACTATCGTTATACCAACGAAGATATATACGATTTCCTCGCATCACGTTCGGTTAAAGCCGTAGTTGCCGTTGAGATTACCATTGATGGCAAGGTAATCGGTTTCTACGGAGTAGACAATCCACCCAAGGAATCATTGCAGTATCTCTCAGAGCTGTTTAAGCTTGTCGAATTTGAGTTTGCAATGATGATTCGTCTCCGTAACAGAACTGCTGCCATCGAGGACGGTGCTCTTCATGACCAGCTTACCGGATGTAAGAACAGAAAAGCTCTCGACTGGGCGTACAACAAAAAATACAATCCTAAAAAGTCATTTACCATTATTGAATGTGACCTCAATGGCTTGAAGGAAGTAAATGATAAACACGGTCATGATGCCGGTGATAAATTCATCTGCGAATCAGCCAATATCTTCTGTGAAGTATTCGGAAAAGGTAATGTCTATCGCTTAGGCGGTGACGAATTTGCCATCATCCTGACAGAGAGATCAAGAGAAGAAATCAGTGATTTGATTACACAGTGCACTACGAAAATAGGCGAGCGTTCAACAGTCGGATATGTCTATGTAGACGAAATGAAAGTTTCCTTTGAAGAACTGCTGCATGAGGCAGATATGGAAATGTATCGCCAGAAAGATATTTTCTATCAGACAAGAAAGAGATACAGAGAAGTAAAATAAGCTTTTTCGTACGAAAATATGCCAATTCTACTCTATATAGAGCGATTCTACCCAATATAGGTTGCGTAGAGTCGCTCTTTTTCTTAGAATCAGACTCAGGAAACGCGTTCCACACTATCAACCGGAGGACAAAAAAATGGATCAGGTCAAAATAGGAAGATTCATCCAAAGTTCAAGAAAACAGATAAATATCACCCAAAAAGAACTGGCTGATAAGCTTGGAGTAAGTGATAAACTCATATCAAAATGGGAAACCGGCAACGGTATGCCTGATATTTCTATACTCAACGAACTTTGCTCTATACTGAATGTATCTGTAAATGAACTTCTGTCAGGCGAGATCCTCACTCCGGAAAAGTATTCGGAAAAAGCGGAGGAAAACATCATGGAATTATTAAAGAGCAACAATACCAGTAAGAAAGCATATATCGTACAGTTAATCGCAGGAATTATCTTCTTTATATCAGCTGTTCTTCTTATGGCTGTCACAACCTACGGAGCTGATCCCAGGATCGTATCTTCATATATTGATTTACCTTCTCTGGTTATCATCATCGGTCTGATTTTCGCCTGTGTACTGATTTCAGGAGTAAAAAGAGCCAAAGACGTATTTTCTACTATTAGAAAATTCAGTATCCCTGTAGGCGCAATGACAATGATTTTTGAGATGATCGGACTTTTTAACGGAGCAAGTACACTTGATGTTCTTTGCCCCACTCTCGCAATCGCAGTTATTCCGTTGTTATATTCTATCGGAATCTTTGTAATCGCACTTCTCGTAGAAATTAAGCTTACCAAGAATGATTAATGTACTTCAAACATACAAAAAACCCACGATGTACAACCATCGTGGGTTTGTCATTTTAGCGTTATAGGACGAAACGTGTTGATAGCTACTAAGCTTTACAACCATGAATCAGGTAACAGCGTTCCGTAATCAAGTCCATAAAATACACCCTTGAAATACAGCACTCCAGCCACTAAGTGAATGAGGAACAATCCCCACGCAATAACCAGCAGGAACCATTTCTTGCTCTTGGTAAATGTGGCTCTCAGCAACATAATAGCCGTAACCATTTCAAAGAAAAAGATTCCATGCATATATCCCCATGAAAAATTGAAATCCTTGAATCTATAACCCTTCTCACACAGAAGTCCTGCCTCAAGAACTGACACCAAAAACGTGAACAGTGTAAATCGATACATTACGTCCTTTTTGATATCCTTGATAAATATTAAAATACCTACCAATGCAAATGCATTAGCGTATATTATTGCCTCGATTATATGGGGTGTGTAATTTCTCCACACCGCGAAGAAAGTAAATCCTATGCCATGCTCGCCGTTCTGTGCCGCAATACCTCGCGAACCAAACACATTAGAGAACTGGAATAGCAATGCTACAAACGTAGGAACAAAACAACATGCCGCCAAAAGCGAATTCTTAATATTCTTAAACTTACTTCTGATAAGTCTAAAAGCCATTACAAGCCCGGCGCTTGATACAAGTACAAAAGTAAAACTGGGTTTGGTGATAGTAGTCAGAAACAGGCTGACACTAAATACTATCGCATCTTTTATCTCTATCTTTTTTTCGTATGTTTTCAGTAATTCTATAAATGAAAAAAAAGCTACTATTGCAAACGGTCTGGTCGCAATATAGGTCGCATTATGCCAGGGATTACCTGTATACGTTCCTATATAAACCTGGTCTTTGTGAGGGAGCTTAATCCTTCCAAATCGTGGAAGCCACCACATAGAAAGCATAAAACACGCCATTACCACCAAAGACACAATAATGCGCACATACCATTTGTCCGGAAATTTATCATCCGAAAACAGCAGCTTATCAAAATAATACTTTGCAGCAAATAACGCCAATGCATTTAGCGAAACCTCTGCAATAGCAATCGCTATATCAATTGAAAAGAACTTATTCAGGAAGCTACCGAGTGAAAAGAATAAAGGATAAGGGAAGTTATATCCCGAATCTATTCCCTGCATCTCCTGCATATAAGCCAAAATATCAGACCGGTAACCGCCATCAATTTCACTGTAAATTGTCTGAGCGATTACCAGTCTCCATAAAAAGACAGACATAACGCCTACAAGGATAGCAAAAAATACTAAATCAATTATTTGATTTTTATTCAGCTTATTCTTCTTGGTCATTATTATTCTATCAATCCAAATATTATTTTATAAAAATATCTATTAATTCTGCATCACAGAACTGATTCGGTATTATTCCTCAGCGGTGCAATACTTGTCGCTGAGATTTCCGATAGTTCCATCATCAAGCATCTTCTGAATGGTAGCGTTGATCTTCTCAAGAAGCTCGGTGTTACCCTTCTTAACTGCGATAGCATACTGCTCTGAACCAAATGCCTCATCATCGGTAACAATTACAAGACCTTCGTTGTCTGCAACATACTTGCTTGCGGTAGCTGAATCGATAACTACTGCATCACACTTACCGTTAACAAGCTCAAGGATGCACTCAGTACCCTTCTTGAATGACTCATACTTGTAACCAAGCTCGGTAATGCAGGTCTCACCGGTGTAACCCTGAACTACTGCTGTGAACTTATCAGCAAGGTCAGCTGCGCTCTTGATATCAGAACCTTCCTTAACGATGATAACCTGAGTAGCATTGTAATAAGGAATAGAGAAATCTACTGACTCTTTTCTTTCATCGGTAACTGTCATACCTGCGATTGCAGCGTCAATCTGTCCGTTCTGGATAGCAACAAGAAGTGAATCGAACTCCATGTTAGCGATTTCTGCGGTCATTCCGTTGTCTTCGCCGATCTGCTTAGCGATAGCGATATCGATTCCGTCATAGGTATCAATTACACCGTTTGCAGATACAAACTCAAAAGGAGGGAACTCAGCATTGGTACCAAATACAATCTTATTAGAAGACTGATTTCCACATCCGGTCATACAAGCTACTGTCATTACAACAGCACTTGCAAGTGCTACGATTTTTGCAAATTTTTTCATATTTTTCTCCTCTTTGGCCTACCGACCATTAATATCAAAGACAGACCTTCTGTCTTCGGATAGCATAATATGTCACAAGGCACGAAATGTCAACATATGCTGCAATATAAACTGCAGTATCAACACTCATTGCGATGTAATATCAACATCTGTTACAATACCTTGCTCAAGAACGCTTTTGCACGCTCATTCTTGGTATTACCAAATACCTCCTCCGGAGTACCGGACTCCTGAACCACACCCTCATCGATAAAGATTACTCTGGTAGCAACCTCTCGAGCAAAGCCCATCTCATGTGTAACGATAACCATTGTCATTCCACTCTTGGCAAGGTCCTTCATAACATCCAGAACTTCACCAACCATCTCGGGATCGAGCGCACTGGTAGGCTCGTCAAAAAGAATAATCTCAGGATTCATAGCAAGCGCTCTTGCGATTGCCACACGCTGCTTCTGACCACCTGAAAGTGATGCCGGATATACATTTGCCTTATCCTTTAAGCCTACTCTGTCCAAAAGCTCAAGCGCACGCTTATTTGCTTCCTCTTTGGTCATCTTCTTGAGCATTACCGGCGCCAATGTAATATTATCTATTACCTTAAGATGAGGGAACAAATTAAACTGCTGGAACACCATTCCCATCTTCTGACGGATAAGATTAATGTCAGCCTTGGGATCATTAATCAGTTCATCATCAACATAAATCTCTCCCTCAGTAACCTCTTCAAGGAGATTAAGGCAACGGAGGAAAGTACTTTTACCTGAACCCGAAGGGCCGATTACACACACAACCTCACCCTTCTGAATATGCTCGTCAATTCCACGGAGAACTTCGAGCTCGCCAAAATGCTTTTTAAGATTCTTAATTTTGATCATCTCGAAACCTCCTATCTTACATCTGATTTACGAAGCTTCTTCTCGAGCTGCTTGAGACCGAGAGTAAGCAACTTAATCAGTACATAGTAAATAATCGCTGTTGCAAACAAAGGCATAAATGCAGTGAAGGTTGCAGACTTGATAAAGTCTCCGGCCTTCTGAATATCCATAAGTCCAACGTAACCGACAATAGCGGTCTCCTTGATAAGAACGATGAACTCGTTGCACAATGCCGGGAAAATGTTTTTGAGTGCCTGCGGCAAAACGATTCTGGTCATCGTCTGAGATGCATTAAGACCAAGTGATCTACCTGCCTCCGTCTGTCCCTTATCGATAGACTGAATACCTGCACGAATTATCTCTGATACATACGCACCGGAATTGATACCAAAAGCGATAGAAGCAATCAGCCACTTAGGAATCGGTGCCGTCGCAAAGATTACAAAGTAGATAATCATAAGCTGAGTAACTGACGGCGTACCACGAATTACGTCTGTATAAACTCCACCAATAGCCTTGAGGAATTTATTTTTTGACAGATTGCAAAGCGCAATCAAAAATCCAATGATAGTACCGAGTGCAATCGCTACCAGCGATACCTCGATAGTAACAAGTATACCCTTTAATAGAAGCTGCCAACGATCCTCTGTGATAAAGCATCTGGTAAAATCAAAAGCCAGCTGCTGAAAAAAATTTCTCTCGTCCATATTTTCCCTTCTTTAAGACATATTTTGCTTATCAAAAATCCATATCGCTATGATACTATATAATGCCTATCAAAGTTATATCGTTATAGTATAAAGCTAATGAATAAACATACAAATTAACAATATCAACCTAATGATATTACGTCAACATAAATACAACATAATTAAACGAATATCTCTTGCGCTTTATGTAATAGGAAGAGCAATTTCCTATAAAGTAATAAACCCGCCACATATTGTGGCGGGTAATACCCTTTTTATATTACTCCAAAGTCTTTAATGCTATAACCTTGGGAATTCTGTTAATCTTGATAAGCTGGAATATCGAAATGACTGCATAGGTTGCCACACCCATCAGAAACATTTTTATATAGCAGCTCTTGTCTACTGAAAACGGAATGTATCCTACTATTTTCAGATATAAATACTCATTCATCAGTATTTTAATGGTACCATGAATCAACGGAACAGTAATGAGTAGTGACAACAATACCACTACTGAGGTGGCAACTATATACAAGCTGCCTATCTCACCATTTTTGAATCCTAAAATTTTAGTCATTGCTATAGATGTAGTATTCTTCTCGATTATCTGCTTGCTGAGAATATACATAATAAGTACAAACATAATCACACCAAACAATCTCAAGAATATCATCATACTTCCCATTGATATCTTCATTTGGTTGGAAAGCTTTTTCAAATCTTCAATCGTGATTATAGTATAAATGTCCTCCGAAGCAATATCCGTCAGTTGTTCATTACTGAAATATCCTGTAAAATAATCCTCGCTCTCGTCAAACATTTCTCTGTACTCATCGATATTCATAAATACAGTAAGTGCTGCGTCATATTTATATTCTCCGGCAATCTCAAAACTGTACTCCTTACCTTTAATATCATCACGAAGCTTCACTGTATCACCGTCATTAAGCTTGAACTTTTTCTTCAGAATATTTGACACAAGAACCTTGCCTTCGGGAATTTCTGCATTTACATAAGCGCTGCCTGCTTCAATTCCATAGATAGAGATTTCCTCCTCTTTGTACTTGGTATCAAATGTCATAAGTCCGGTCATTGCGAATTTTTCCGCATCGGCATTATCGGTCTTAACATCAGTATTTGTGACGATATACTGGTAATCTGCTATTCTCGATTCCACAACAACATTGGCATAATCTTCCAAAAGCGGACCAAACATCAATCCGAAAACCACAAGAACACCGCCAAGGAATATTCCCAGAAACAGCACAATATAGTTAGGAATATTTTGGAAGATAACTCTTATTCTAAAGCGAGTCAGAATTGGAATCTTGGTATTTAATCTGAATGCCTTTTTCTTACCTCTTCTGCTCAAATCTCTTCGAAGAAAACGTAAGGGGGAAAGCTTAAGCTTATTGGCTATAACCACCAGATTTATCACAAACATAAGTATAATCGGTACAATCGTTGTCATAAGAAATGCATCCGCATTCCAAACTGTTCTATAAGTGGCAAAGCTGAAGCTGTTATATTCTATGGCTTCCATGGCAGTCTTCATAACAGTGTAACCGAATATGTTACCTACGATCGCAGCAATAAAAGTCACCATTACAGGTAGTACCATATAATGCCTGATAACTTCGCCCACAGTATATCCTGATGCTCGTAAAGTACCTATTACTCCGGCCTCTGAAATAATAGTATTATTGGTAGTTACCGCAAATACAAAAGCTATAACCGCCACAACAATATATCCGAACATTACAACAACAGCGCTGTCGCTTCCTACGTCATCAATACCAAAATTAATCGCCTGGTTCTGATATCTCGGAAGATAATCTTCCACGGTCAACATCCTGCTTTCTATGCTTTCCAGATATTCATCTGCCGCATCCACATCACTTTTGGTAGCCTTCATCGCAATCTTAAGATCATCAGCAGTAAGCTTTATTTCTTTATCGGGATATTTCTCCAAAATCTCCCCAAAGTCTTCGCTTAAATCAACACCCTCCTCATCAAGTGCATTGTTAATCTGTTCCAAAAGCATATCTCTTCCGGCATCGGAATCAAACATCGCCAAATCTATGCCCTGAGCCTTTATTTTTTCAAGACATTCATCAAGAATTAGAAGCTTTCCGGCTGCGATAGCTTCATCCACATACTTCTCATTTGCATCGATAAGTACATCTTCCAGCACATCTATCAATTCCGATGAACGCTTGTCTGCGGTCTTTTTATCTTCTCTTGGAATATCCTCCTCATAGGTCCATGCATAATTATGAGAAATATGCGCACTTTCCATCATATCGTATCCGCTCTCAGTCATCAGAGCAGGAGTAAAAATAGTGGAATCAAACATTGAATCGGAATTGCTCTCAAATAAACAGCTATAATCGGGAAATGCAGCCGTACCTGTCATCACCAATTCCCTGCCATTCAATATAATGGTGTCTCCGATTTTTATCTCATTATTTTTAGCAAACAGTCTGTCCAATACAATCTCGTTGTCGGCCTTCGGAAATTCTCCTTCCATAATACACGGAGTGTTCACTACACTTCGGTCCTTATACACACGAACTGTTGCGTAAGTTCCCTCTATATCCTCATCAAAATATTCAAAATCATACAGAGTCAGATTTGCGCGTTCTTCTATAAAACTGACAATGTTGTCATCTATCTTTTCACTGAAAACAACATGTCCGTCCTCCATATTATACTTTTCTATTCCCTCGGCAAAAGATATCTGAATACTCTCACCAACTACTTTGAAGGACGATACAAGACCTATAAGAAGAACCATAAATACAAAAATAACTAAATACTTACCAAGATCACCTACAAGTTCCTTGGGTATTCGTTTATTCAAAGGATTTTTCATAATCTACCTCACACATTTACTCTACCAATCCAGATCCGCTGCAGAAACCTTAGTCTCATTCTTATATTCCTTGCGGATAGCTCCGTCACGAAGCTTAATCACACGGTCAGCCATATTTTTGATTGCATCATTGTGAGTAACCATTATTACTGTGTTGCCGTATTTATGATTTACTTCTTCGATAAGCTTCAATATCTCCTTCGAGGTCTTATAATCCAACGCTCCGGTAGGTTCATCGCAAAGCAAAATGTCAGGATTTTTGATAATTGCTCGTCCGATCGAGGTTCTCTGCTGCTGACCTCCTGAAAGCTGATTGGGAAGCTTGTGTCTGTGCTCATATAAGCCAAGAGTCTTCAATATCTCATCCGCCTCAAGCGGCTTATCGGAAAGATAAGCCCCAACCTCGACATTTTCTTTAATGTTAAGGTTGGGGATAAGGTTATACTGCTGAAAAACATATCCGAGATGCTTTCTTCTATACAATGTGAGATCCTTCTCGGACATATTTGCAGTCTTCTCTCCATTGATAGCAATATATCCGTCATCAGCATCATCGATTCCACCAATTATATTTAATAAAGTGGATTTACCTGATCCTGATGGTCCCAGCAATACCACAATCTCGCCCTTTTCTATCTCTATATCTATTCCATTGAGAACGTCAACACGACTCTCGCCCTCTCCATAATGCTTTTTAATACCTTTGATTTCGATAAAACTCATTTTTACTCCTCTCAGTCGATGGGTGGCCACTTCACATCTGAACGTTTGCATTGTTGTTCATATGTTTATATTATCATCAATTCACATATTGTCAATGCCTAAATAAAAAAAGACTGGAGCCCACCATTCAAAGTAAAGCTCCAATCTATATCATTTTACTTCTGCATATGTTTCGAAGAAATCAATAAGAACTGGTAACCTAATAATTCGTTATAACGAATTTATGGTTGCTTTAGCATTTCGCATCATTTATGCTGATAACAGAAGTTAATGAACTAATATACTAAAACCAAAGGAAAAACATATGGATAATACAACTACTCCCATCCCCGCAGATTTTTATTCGCCTGAAATAATCGAACTGACCTGCAATGTGGATGACATGACTCCTGAATCCATCGGATTTGCTATCGAGACCTTTATGAAGGAGGGTGCGCTCGACGCCTATGCTGTAAACGCAATCATGAAAAAAGGACGTCCCGGTTTCCTGATTACAGTAATGTGCCGCGACGTAGATAAAGAGAAATTCATCGGTCTGGTACTCAGACATACCACTACCCTTGGAGTCCGCGAGTATATCAGCCGTCGTTACGGCTTAGACCGACATTTAGAAACCGTAGACACTCAGTATGGTCCCGTCCGTAAGAAAGTATCGACCGGCTATGGAATTGTACGTGAAAAGTGGGAGTATGAAGATTTGGCAAGAATTTCCCGCGAAACCGGCAAAAGCCTGGAAGAAATAAGAAAGAATCTTGGATAAAATACAGCAAAACTTGCCGACATTTACCATTAAAATAGCTGATTACCTCATCAATGGTAATCAGCTATGACCTAATCAACTATGGTCCACACACTTACCGTATGCACATCCACTACAGTCTATGCATCCGCCACTGCAGCTGTCTCCACTGCAGCTGTCTCCACCGCAGCTACAACTGCCTCCGCTGCTGCAGCATCCGGTTTTTCTGCGACGCACCATCAGATAAACTGCACCTGCCAGTATTATCAGCAATATTCCTATCACAATATAATCAACTAATTTCACTATAAAATCCTCAAAATCATTTCAGGCGATTCAAAGTCATTTCTGATAACTCAAAACCATACCAAACATTTCTAATATATAAGCATTCTTAATGTATAAGCATCGCCAGCTGATAAACTATTACCGCCAATATCCAAGCCAACACACACTGCCATACTACTACTAAAACTGCCCACTTCGCTCCAAGCTCACGCTTTATCGCCGCAATAGTAGCTACACAGGGAGTATATATCAGACTGAACACAAGCATTGATGCTGCTGACGCTTGTGTCATAATTGATGTAATATCTCCACTAAACAAAATCTGCATAGTAGACACTACGCTCTCCTTCGCAACAAAACCTGTTATGAAAGAAGTGCAGATTCTCCAATCACCGAGTCCCGCAGGAACAAATATCGGCTCTATAAATCCGGCAAGCTTAGCAATAATACTAGTCGACGGATCCGCTGTAAGATTAATTCTAAAGTCAAAACTCTGAAGGAACCATATTACAATCGTTGCAATCAGAATAATGCTGAAAGCTTTCTGTAAGAAATCCTTAGCCTTATCCCAAAGCAGATGTAATACGTTTTTAGCTCCCGGCAATCTGTAATTGGGAAGCTCCATTACGAACGGAACCGCCTCGCCCTTGAACAAAGTTTTCTTATAGACATGCGCTACGAGTATACCTACCACGATACCCAGCAGATACAGCCCGCTCATTACCAACCCACCATGTTTAGGGAAAAATGCATTCACAAAAAACGCATATATAGGCAGCTTGGCACTACAGCTCATAAACGGAGTAAGCAGAATAGTCATTTTTCTGTCTCTCTTACTCGGCAGGGTACGTGTAGCCATTACTGCAGGTACACTACATCCGAAACCTATCAACATCGGAACAATACTTCTTCCCGACAGACCGATTTTTCTAAGCAGCTTATCCATAACAAATGCTACTCTGGCAATATATCCGCTGTCCTCAAGCATAGACAGGAAGAAGAACATTATGACAATTATCGGAAGAAAGCTCAACACACTTCCTACACCGGCAAATATTCCATCTATAACCAGACTGTGAAGCGTTTCGTTTACACCTGCACTTATCAATGCACTATCCGTTACTGTGGTCAGCCACTCAATAAATTTCTCTATCAGGCCCTGCAAAAATGCACCAATCACATTAAATGTCAGGAAAAATACCGCACACATTATCAGTATAAAACAAGGTATAGCAGTAAATTTACCGGTCAACACCTTATCAATCTTTTTACTTCTTGTATGCTCTTTGCTTTCAACCGGTTTTATGACAGTCGCGTCACAAACCTTTTTGATATATGCAAAACGCATATCAGCTATAGCCGCACTTCTATCCAGTCCACGCTCTTTTTCCAGCTGAACGATAATATGCTCGAGCATTTCCTTTTCATTAGTGTCCAGCTCAAGCTTCTCTAAAATGAGCTCATCACCCTCGACCAGCTTGCTGGCAGCAAATCTTACAGGGATATCTGCCCTCTTAGCATGGTCGGCAATCAGATGGATAATCGCATGTATTCCACGATGAATTGCTCCGTCATGATCATCCTCATCACAAAAATCCTGTCTGAGCGGCTTTTCCTGATAATACGCGACATGAATCGCATGATTAACAAGCTCATCTACTCCGTGATTCTTCGCCGCAGAGATAGGAATAACAGGTACTCCCAGCATAGCTTCCATCTGGTTGACCTTTATCGAACCATTATTATTTTTCACTTCGTCCATCATATTGAGAGCTACTACCATAGGAATGCCCAACTCCAAAAGCTGCATGGTCAAATACAGGTTTCTCTCAATATTAGTCGCGTCCAGAATATTAATAATTGCCTTAGGCTTCTCGTTAAGTACAAAATTTCTGGATACAATTTCCTCCGCAGTATACGGAGACATAGAATATATTCCCGGCAGATCAGTCACCCTGGTATTCTGATGATTACGAATCTGACCATCCTTACGGTCTACAGTTACACCGGGGAAATTACCGACATGCTGATTAGAACCTGTCAGCTGATTGAAAAGCGTGGTTTTACCGCAGTTCTGATTGCCGACAAGTGCATAGGTAAGAATCGTTCCCTCAGGAAGTGGATTTTCATCTCTTTTACAATGATACTTACCGTCTTCACCAAGACCCGGGTGAGGTATATTTGTATACCTCTCCTCTTTTTTATTCTTCTTTTTTTCTTCCTTCAACGCAGAAAAATCTGCGACATTTTTATCTGCCGCAGAACTCTCTGAGTTACATTTTTCTATTTCAATTTGTTGCGCGTCCGCAAGTCTGAGTGTAAGTTCATATCCATGGATTGTAAGCTCCATCGGATCACCCATAGGTGCCAGCTTAACAAGTTTGACATCTGCTCCCGGGATTAATCCCATATCCAAAAAGTGCTGTCTGAGAGCACCTTCACCGCCTACACTTTTAACTACCGCGCTTTCACCGACTTTTAAGTCACGAAGTAACATAGTTGTAATTTCCCAGTAGTTATTCTTCTTATTACTATTCTATATATTATTCTATTAATTACTATTTTTATTCAGGCTTTCTCGCTCCGCAATTGCTGCAGAAATTACCATCGATTCCTGTTTTACCGCAAGCACAGTTCCATGTTGCGGGAGCTGTATTTTCAGGCTTTCTCGCTCCACAATTACTACAGAAATTACCATCAATTCCAGTCTTGCCGCATGAGCAGTTCCAACCACTCGCAGGAGTCATTTTCACTGTCTCCATAGCTGCCATCGGAATCGCGGGATTCACACCCTGCACCGCATGACCGGTACCTGCCGCACCCAGCATGGTATTAACCTCTGCAGATGCTTTGCCTTCAATAATACGTCTATCTGCCTCTGCCTGCGCAAGAATACGAATAACATCCGCATCTCCGTGTGCTTCCATCACCTTACGCTGCTGCTCTGACTTCATCTCCGTCGCCTTACGTACAGCTTCTGCCTGAGCAACCTCATTTCTGATCTGCTCATCCTTAACCTTGATGAATCTCTCAGAATACTGCTCCTTCATCTTCCAGAAAAGCGGATCCTCTTCTCTGGTAGGAGTGATAACTCTGGCTACAACAAACACCGGCATTTCAAGACCATACTCTGCTAATACTTCATTCAGTCTTACCTTCAAAGTATCTGAGAGCTCAATAAGATGCTCATCTATTTCCAGGATATTAATCTCTGCAGCCTTAATAGTCTGAGCCATCATGCTCTTAACATTGGTCATAATCAGTCCGCGGAAAAAGCTCTTATCTCCGCCAAAAATCTGACTCTGAGTAATTGAGTCTACAGAGTTTATAAACTTTGTGAGCATTTTCTGAGAATCGTTTACACGGATCGTAAAATCTCCGCTCGCACCGATTTCTACATGGACTCCGGAAGTAGGATCGAATAGACTAATCTTGGTATCTGTTCCCCACTTTGCCGAAATAGCATTGCTCTTCTTGATAAAATAGAACTCACCTGCAAAGCCTTCAACATTGTCGGTCACCTGGTTAAATATCGTATTAAGTACAGGAAATGCCTGCGCATCAAGCACATACCGTCCCGGAATGAACAATGCTACACACTTACCATCCTTATAGAAGATTACTTCCATATCTTCACGTACAATAAGCTGTGATCCATAAGGGATAAAATCAACAGGACTCTTCCATACTACACTGTCCACACTGCCACTATACTCAATCGAAATAATATCCACTTCCGTTACCATCCTTTATTTTTGATAAACAAGATGACATGATAAAATGTCAGTTCACTCTCCACCCGATAAAATGAACAGCACGAGATCATTTAAGTAAGTAATAATCTCATCAACCACCTGGTTCATACTCTCATATGCCTCACCATCAATAATTATATAAGGGGGCTGGGGAGAAATCTCTATGATGCTTCCATCATTCATCAGCAATTCTATTGTAGCACATTTTTCGTCAGTTTCATTATCATAATCGTCTACCAGATTAAGAATTCCAAGTTCATTAACCAGTTCAACAATCTGTGCTGCAACAGATGATTCCACAATGAGATCATCATATCCGGGATAGATAACAGTTACCTCCTCAATATCATCGATATCAAAATCTACAAGGATCTGATCTTCACCAATCTCTGTTATCGCTCCTGTTTCACCATCACTCACGGAATCTTCACTGTCAAATTCAAAGCTGTCAGCATCTTCCGAATTAGTAGAGCTGCTTGCTTCCTCATCCTGACCCGCTGAAGGGTAATACGAACCACCGGCATCATCTGCAGCATCCGCAGTTTCAGAATAATGCTCCTCCTTCGATGAAGTATCCGCAGGTGATGCGTAATTTGCTGTAGCCGACTCGGTATCCTTTGATGTCAGCACAGGGATCACCAATATTCCAACAACCGCAAGCGCTATAACTGCCGCCGCTGCTGCACCCCATCTGTATACATAATACATAGCAGACTTTTTCTTTTTAGCCGGTGCGACTGCCTGCGGTTTAGCCGCAAGTGCTGCCATTATAAGATCATCATCTATATTCGTGATGCCGTTATAAATTTTCCTTCCTTTTTCACTCATAGGTATACCTCTTCCTTCTCAAGCGCAGCCTTGAGACCGTTACGAAGTCTAAACATTCTCTGAGCGAGCTTATTGGGAGTCATACCCCATTCTGATGCAAGATCATTTACAGAATCTCCATTCCAATATCTGCGGACAAACAGATTTCTGTCGTCCTCAGGTAAAGTTCTGAGCCAATTACTGATAACCTTACCAAGCTCTTTGTCTTCCATGGCACTTTCAACAGTCTGAGATGCAGGAACGCACTCCTCCAGCTCATCCAACGCAACATCCATACCCTGATATCTTTTTTGCGCATGATTCTTATCCCAAAGATTCAATGCCATGTTGCGTACTACCTTTCCTAACCATGCTTTGAGCATAGTGGGACGCTGAGGTGGAATGGTATTCCAGGCCTGGACATAAGTATCATTCACACACTCTTCCGCATCCTCATGTATGCTGAGAACGTTAAATGCGATAGTATGACAATAATTACCATACTTGATTGCAGTCTGCGCAATCGCATTTTCATTTCGATCCCAATAAAGATCAATTATCTTGGAATCTTCCATAATGACTTCCCTCTCCTCTTATAAATATAGACAGCAATAAATCGAGATTATTTAATAATTATTTAAAAATTGAAATAATTTTTTTATAAACATTACCAATCTCTTTTTGCTTCTCATTTGCTGACTCCGGATTACGATATGCCGTTGTCTCTACAGTCAAACAAATGACACTTGCGTCAATTCCTACTTCCGCAAACCTCTCATTAAGCTCCGCCGGTGCGAGTGAATAAGGATTAATATTTTTCACCAGGCGGTCTCTTCTTACAAGCTTGCGATATTTTTTCTTAAGTCTTCCGTACTTAACTTTTCTTAGTATTCTGATATATGCATCCGTCGCACTCTTTTTGCCACTGTTAAGACGGACAATAAATATTCTTTCCCAAACAAAAGGAATTATCAGTCTGACAATAATTATAATAACTGCTATAGATGCTACTACTATTCCTATGGTCATTATCAGACCGTAATCGATATTTATATTGCTCAAAAGACTACGCCACATAAATCCGGCGCCGCCCTCATCGACAATTCCGGATGTCGGCTCGAATACCGTCCATCCTGCACCCGGGATATAGACTTCGGGGAAAGCATGTCCATCGCTTTCCTTAACATAGAAAATATCATTGGTGCCGGCTCTGTCAGGAGCATAGCCTTCACAATAGCGTACCGTAAGTCCTGCCGCACGTGCGAGCAATACATAGGCCGTAGCATAATCAGAGCAGGTTCCTCTCTTACTCTTGAACAGGAAATATTCCACAGAGTTGTCCGGTGCATAGTAACTCAGATCATATACAAAATCTCTGGTGTGGAAGTAACTTTCAATCGCTACAGCTTTTTCCCAATCATAGGTACAGCCCGCCGTTATCTTCTCAGCAAGCTCTCTTACCTCATCTGATATGAGCTCGTTGTTATCTTCAACAGCATCTCTGTAGCTATTCGCAAATTCAAGCTGCCACTTAAAGCTGTTCACTGTATCCAAATCATAGCTAGCTTCATCACCCATATCGGGATCATCAAGTCGCTCGGTAAGTATAGCTTCCATCTCATCCAGCATGGCCCCGAGTATTTCACTGTTTTCAAGTGAACCTCCAAGAGCACACCATTCGATAGTCGTGCTTCTTCCACCGACATACACAGCTCTGTATGAATAATCATCTGCTAGCAATCCATTTGGATTGATAAATGTTCCTGCCCATGTGGTAAATGCCAAAGTATTTTCGCCGGGAACGATGAGTCTGGTAGCCGGAGGTGCAAGATAATACTCTGCCTCGAAATTTAACGCTGTGATGGTGATATTTGTCTCAGGCACATTTATTATTTCAGCATCAACGACGTTCTCAAGACCGTATTTTTTAGCAAATCCCGGTGAGAGCTTCTCCACATCCTTGATTGCATACTGGAATCTGGAAAGGTTGAGTCCTGATGAGAGTTCATTCCACTCATTACTCATGTACATATAATCTGCACATGCTTCCAGCGCATACCATCTGTCCTGCTTGAAATTGTACACATCAAAGCACTGACGCTTAAGGTATGATACCTCTCCCTCTACTCTGTACATTCTTCGGTTGCTGTCCGAACGGAATCCATCGGCATTACCGGATAGATCCGATAAAACACCCGATGCATATTCAAGTTCGGAATTGATATCACCTCCAAGGAAGGTATCCTCGAACGAATCATAGAATATCGCATCTGATTTTTTCGGAATTGCAGCGCATATACCTAAAATAATCGCAGCGAAGACGGTCATTGTGATAATACTGAAGGCGATTACCGAAGGACGTTTGTTTTCTTTTACTTCAGTATCTTCTGTGGGCTGCTCACCCATAGTCTTGTCTTCTTTTGATACTTCTATCTTCCTGTCGTACCTTCTTCGCATAATAGCGATAATCACGTTCATTCCCGCAATAAATACGAGGTACCAGTTTTTAACATCCGCGATGGCTTTCGCATATAATACACAAGGGATAATGCTTACCACTACAAGCATACCCATTCTGTAGCGAACAACAGAAAAATAATAATTAACCGTTCCGAAGAACATTGCACCACCGATGCACAATACTATTCCGAAGGACATAATCCATCCGGTATCTTCAATATCCTGTGCCAGCCACTGAACAAATGATTGTCCGCTGGTCCACTCTCCCATAAATCCAATATATGACAATCCAAACAACAGTCCGCCATATACCAGAATACATAGCAGTGTACCCAGCTTTCTGCGTGCATTCGTAAGATGACACAGTAAAACAAAAGGAATACACAACACGGCCTCGAATAAGCCGAATAAAACAACCATTACTACGGGAGTCTCAAACAGGGAATAAACCGTTGCTAACAGAACAGCCGATAAAAGTACGCTTCCGAGCTCCAGGGGGAATATATTCTGAGATACATAATTTCTTATCTTTTTTATCATAGCCTCCTCCCTTTTTCAATTGAAGAGACATATATTGAAACACAATTTCCCTCAAGATACGAATATTTTTTCAGCATCTCTATAACCGAGCCCACCGAATAAGGCATAATCGCTATAAGGCTTCCTCCGGCAGACTTAAGAATACTCTCATCAACGGTATTGGAAGAATCAAACTTCTGAAATGCCAGTTTTTCTCTCAATTCTTCAATGCTGCTGTCATTAAGCAGGTCAAAATGCTCTTCACCGGGCAGATATACCGAAACTGCAAAGTCCAACTGATATAAATGTCTCGCTACACCGATAAATTCCTCAAGACAGGCTGAAGAGTGCTTGATATAAGGCTCATCCTCCTTCATATCATCCGGCAAAATATTGGACATATACATAGATATTCCGGCAACGGCCTGCGCTTCATCCAGACGCACCTGCAATTTACCGATTCTAGCGGACAGCTTATAATTGATTCTCTTGATAGGATCTCCGGGAACATAGTCTCTGTGATCATATCCTGGGAAACCGCCAAAAGTGACGCTAGTGTCATTAACTGTATCTTCAGGTTCTTCGCCATCAAACGCAGCACTTCTGGCAGACAAAAGCCAATCATCCTCATGGTCCAAATCTTTAAGAGTGGGCAATATACCAATCTCAAGCTTGCGGCTTACATTCACTGCTTCTTCGGCATACTCAAAATTCTTCTTATATGTTTCATGGACATTATCAAGCTTACTGTTCTTAAGCTTTAGCTTAAAAAATCCAAAGAAATCACTTATAACTACTTTTTCTATCTCTACATTGGTCATTCCGGAAAACATAGTAAACATCTTGGTATCCAATACTATTTCACCATGCATTACCGAATTGAGCGCAATTACTTTTTTCTCAAGATTGACACGTCCGTCATTTTTAAGATATATACTTACTTCAGGCACCGGGAGAAAACTTTTGTTATACACATATATGCGATAATTCTCCCACTTTCCCTTTTCTACAAGACGATTTCCTGTATAAAGACCGGCAGAAATAAACCAGTATGCGACAAAGGTCCACATAAAAGAAAGCAAAGGAGCCCCTACAACTACCATAAGCAAAAACCAGCCCACTCTTCCACTGCAATACAGTGCAAAAATAATGGTACTGCCTATTGCCAAAAGATAGCTAAACAGAGCTCCCAGGATTTTCTCTATTCTGTTGATTCCGGCCTTAAGCTTTTTCAAACAGGAACCTCCACTGTACTGAGAATCCACTCAACAGCGGCCTCAGCTGTATCCCATTCTCTCACCTTCTGTGAGGATAACATTAATCTATGTGCCAAAACGTAAGGCGCAAGCTTCTTAATCATTTCGGGAAGGACGCAATCCTCTCCCTTTACTACAGCATAAGCCTTAGCGGCCTGATATAAAGCAATGCTTCCTCTGGGGCTGGCTCCCAGTCTGATACCATCCATTCCTCTGGTTGCGGTAACAATTCTGATAATGTACTCTTCGATTGCAGGGCTTACAAAGATATTGTCAGCCTTCTCCTGAAGTGCAATGATATCGTCAGTCGTAATAGTATTTACTTCTGTATTTTCAGCCTCACTAGCAGTCTTAAGATTCAGTCTTGCAGAGCTGCCGTTATGTCTGAGAATATATTTTTCCTCGTCACGAGTAGGATAACCCATAGAAAGCTTCATCAAGAATCTATCCATCTGTGCCTCAGGAAGATGATATGTACCGTATGTTTCTACAGGGTTCTGCGTTGCCAATACCATAAAAGGCTGAGGCAATTCATATGACTTACCATCCATACTTACCTGTCTCTCTTCCATGATTTCAAGAAGCGCAGACTGTGACTTCGGTGATGAACGGTTAATCTCATCGGCAAGAAGGAAATTACAAAACGCTGCACCCTTCTTAAATTCAAGCTCTCCGTTATCCTGACGCACCATTGAGAAACCGGTAATATCTCCGGGCATAATATCCGGTGTCATCTGTACACGGTGGAACTCTCCGTTACATGCTGCTGCCATAGCAGATACCATCTGTGTTTTTCCTACTCCGGGTACGTCCTCTACCAGTACATGTCCGCGGGAAAGCAGGGCAGCTACAACCATTTCTATTACTTCGCGCTTACCAACAATTACTTTCTCGATCTCCGATATAAGTCTTTCTACTCTTTCATCAGTATTCATTCAGTCACCTATAAATAAACTAATAATGTGCCGACCTATCAAACTAAATAGGCTTATTCTGCTTCTTACGGTCTATAGCCTTCTTAAGATTAATACAAGCCCTATCAATAATAGACCAAAGCTTCTTATCCATTACAAAGAATGTGATAGTAGCAATAACAAGTCCTACAAATGCTCCTGCAAGAATATCGGTAGGCCAGTGTACAAACAGGTACATTCTTGAAAATGCAATGATGCCTGCTACAATAACTGCACCAATACCATATAAAATATGCTTCTTTTCCTTAATAGCGCAGAAAAGAATACACATAGAAGCAGTCACACCGTTCATCGTGTGTCCTGAAGGGAATGAGTAATCCTTAGGAATACCGATGTGGTACTTAATACTGTTGAAGAACTCTACATCAACCCATGCAGGTCTGAATCTTGCAAAACAATTCTTCAAAACAGCATTACCGATAATAACGGTAACTATCATTGCAATCATCATGGTGAATCCGGTTTTTCTGGTCTTGGCAAATATCACCAGCACAATACTAAGCAGAATCCACATTGCACCGCCTTCGCCCAGATATGTAAATATCTTCATGATGATTGTAAACCAATCCGCACGAGGAATAGACTTAAGGAAATCCAACTCCCAACTCCAATAAAACAGATCTCCAATCTTTCCTACACATTCAGCCATTTTATTAGGCTCAAAAAATAACTCCATAAGTCCTCCACAAAAACACATTTTATTTACAGCTTCTCACAGAATTTATTGATATTGTCTGTAATGCTGTCCCTGAATACAGCAGAACCTGCCACTATAATATTTGCACCTGAATCAAGTGCTATAGTAACATTTTCCGTATTAATCCCGCCATCCACCTGAATATTCAAATCAGTCAGGCCCATCTCATCAGCAATGGTTCTTATCTCGCGGACCTTTTCAAAACATTCGGGTATAAGCTTCTGGCCTCCGAATCCGGGATTAACGGTCATGACCAGTACCATATCAAGTTGCTCCAAATAGGGAATTATATCTATGACAGGAGTGTCAGGTTTGATTGCAATGCCGGCTTGTTTTCCGGCAGCCTTGATCTCTGCAATGCATCCCTGTACATCCTTGGTTGCCTCATAATGGAAAGTAATTGAATCCGCTCCACAATCGGCAATGACCTTTATATATCTCTCAGGCTCGATTATCATCAGATGCGCATCGAAAAACAAAGATGTTTTCGGTCTGAGTGACCTGATTACAGGCATTCCGTAAGAAATACTGTCTACAAATACACCATCCATGACATCGATGTGCAACCACTCTACATCGGCCTTTTCAAGCTCTGAAATCTGTTCCCCCAGTCTCCAGAAATCTCCTGATAAAATAGACGGAGACATTAAGTTTTTTCTGCTCATAATGTACCTTTTCTGCTGTCCTTTCCCCCGACAGCACCACCTTTTCTTCTCTATATCCACATGAAGCAATACCCCTATCGCCTCACGCTTTTATTCAAATAATCCCAGACTATCTAAAACATATCTGTCCGGCTAAACCCTGTAACAAATCACTACTGTACGTAATAGAAATCATCCCCCGGCATCGTCCCACCGACTGCCTTGGGTTCTAAATCATACAAAATCTGAAGAAATCCTTCCACGGAAGTCTTCATTTCCTCGCCGGTTATACATACTATATGACAATTAGGAATTGCCATTTTAGCAACTCCTTCAGCTGCAACTATACCGTACTGAACTGTAAGCGCCGCTGCTCCGTCAATATCATCATATGTATACTGTGCAGAAGATGCATACTCATCAAGGAAGGTCGCTACCTGCTTAGGATATTTTTCTGCAAACTCTCTTCTGACCACCAATACACCGGTAACTATACTACATCCGGGATTAAGTGCATCCCACTCGTCATTAAGGTCTGCTACCACTCGTAGACTTGGTTCATCATTAGCCTTAATGCTTTCAACCTTTGCAGCTGCCGCAGATACAAAAGGCTGTGGCAAAATAGCGATTGAATCTCTTACCTCGGTTACATAGGCCAATGCCTCAGTAGTATCTGAACACCAAATAATATTGACATCTGTGTCAGGATTTAATCCGTTACCCTGCAGAATATATCTGATGATATACTCCGGTACTGCTCCCTGACCTGTGGCATATACCGATTTGCCCTTCAAATCACTAATTGAAGCTATACTGTCGCCGCGCTCAACCAAATTGAGTACTCCCAAAACATTAATAGCCAGCACCTCGATTGAGCCATCGTTATTATTGTATATATTAGATGCCAAATTGGACGGAATAGCCGCAATGTCCAGTTCACCCTTTGCAATAGGAGCTACAAGTGATGAAGCATCATTAGTAAGATCTGCGAATGAATAACTGTTAGCAGTAAGTCCGGCATCAGAGTCGTTCATGAGCTTAACCATGCCCATAGCAGTAGGACCTGCCATAGCTCCTACTCTGATTGTTACAGGTTCCTCAGACTCTCCGGCATTCACAGCTCCGGATGAATCCTCAGAAGCACATCCCCCAAGGATGCCACAAGCCATAACCATTACTACTGCCAAAACCGCAGCAAAAAGCTTTTTGATTTTCATCCTTAAGCCTCACTGTCTCCGTTAATTTTTCCGATAATCCAGTTAATCTCGGTTCCTTCTTCAGGTGCTTCTCCAAGAGATACAGGCTTAAGATCCTTACCGATTTTGAAAACTTCACGGCTCTTCATATCTTTTGCGTTGGCAAAAAGAATGTAATTTCCCTCGCCGGTTTCCTTATTCCATGCCAGATAGATGGTGTCTGATAATCCAGGTCCGGTAACACGCTTAGGCATTGTCAAAGTAGCAACGTCCAGGTTCTCAGACAATCCCATGAACATAACAGTAAACTCATCTGTAAGATAAGGATATGCTCTCTTTTCTATATAACTCTCCTCAAAGAGGTGGTCGATGTACTCGCCACGTCCCTCAGAAAGCTCTTCCATGAATACTTCTCCCTTTTTGAACAGCTTAGAAGGAAGGAATTCTCTCTCAAACTTAGCACGCTCCAAAACATTGTACTGCTCATCATTGAGAGCAATCTTTGTTGCGGTAGTTCCGTCTTCTCTCATAACAACCTTACCATTCTCTACACCGGGAATAATGGGCTGCTCCTGAGCCTTCTTAATAGACATTGCCTTCTTTTTGATTACTTCCATAATCTTCTCAACAAGTTCTCTCTTGAAGATTACTGACTTGCCGAATGGATTGACAGCTATACCTGCGATATCGGGTCCCTTATCAATAACCTGCGCAACAACAACCGCAAAAGGAACGTTCATAACAATCTGGCTCTTAGGTGCCACATCTATTTTTGACTTGTCAGTGAAAACAGGCTGAAGGACATCCCCTTCACTTGTATTTATTGTAAGAGGAATAGGAACTTTCTTCTCTCCATAAAGCTGACCGGGTATAAGCACTCTTGCGGTCTCAATCTTACGAATCAGAGCTGTTAAATTCTGATCACTTTTTTCTTCACAGAATTTATCGATAAGAATATCTATCTCAGGATTCTTAACATTAATAGTAGTCTGAGGATCCACCTTGGTAGGATCCAATTCTATTGTCTCACCATCTTTATATGCATTAATTTTCATCGATTTCTGCAAACCGACTGAGATTACACTCTGCTCATCTTTAGCACTATTATCTTTTGCAAGACCTTTTGCTTTGATTGCTTCAAAATCTATTATTTTATCGTCTGCCATATTCTCTCCCTTTGAGGAATTGCCCTCATATAAATCTATATTTTATGAAAAGGTATACTTCACACAAGTAATACTATTTTATAATAAAAATCAAACAAACACAATAAAAAAGCCTTCAATCACCCGAAGATGACTGAAGGCTTAATATGTAAAATTTATATGCTTTTCGGATTAAGCGAGAAACTCTTTAACTGAAGAGTAAACGCCCTGAGCGTCAAGGCCATAAAGAGCGATAAGCTCATTAGCAGGGCCAGACTGACCGAATACATCCTGCATACCAATCTTCTTAACAGGAGTAGGAAGGCTCTCAGCAAGAGCGTCACATACAGCACTTCCGAGACCACCGATTACAGAATGCTCCTCAACGGTAACAACCTTACCGGTCTTCTTAGCGCTGTTGATGATGATATCCTTATCAAGAGGCTTGATGGTGCAGATATTAATAACTTCTGCATTGATTCCGTCAGCTGCAAGCTTCTCAGCTGCGCCGATTGCTGAATCTACACAAATACCGGTAGCTACGATGGTAACATCTGTACCTTCGCGAACAACGGTACCCTTACCAATCTCAAACTTGTAATCAGGCTTATCGTTGATTACAGGAACTGCTGCACGGCCAAATCTGATATAAACAGGTCCTTCGTACTCAAGTGCTGCACGAACTGCTGCCTTAGCTTCGATATCATCTGAAGGACACATAACTACCATTCCAGGAATGGTTCTCATAAGAGCAAGGTCCTCGTTACACTGATGTGATGCACCGTCTTCACCTACAGAAATACCTGCGTGAGTAGCACCAATCTTAACATTGAGATGAGGATATCCGATTGAGTTTCTTACCTGCTCAAATGCACGTCCTGCAGCGAACATAGCAAATGAAGAGCAGAAAGGAATCTTGCCTGCAAGTGAAAGACCTGCAGCGATACCCATCATATTACACTCAGCAATACCGCAATCGATGTGACGATCGGGATATGCCTTCTTGAAAATACCGGTCTTGGTTGCCTCAGCGAGGTCAGCATCAAGAACAACAAGGTTAGGGAACTCTTCAGCGAGATCCTTCAATGCGTTACCGTAGCTCTCACGGGTTGCAATCTTCTTAACGTCTGCCATGATTACTTGCCCTCCTTTGCGATTTCTTCAGCGATTTTGTCAAGCTCTGCCATTGCCTGAGCGTACTCTTCATCGTTAGGAGCCTTTCCGTGCCATCCGGCCTTGTTCTCCATGAATGAAACGCCCTTACCCTTTACGCTGTGTACAACGATAGCGGTAGGCTGTCCCTTGGTTGCCTTTGCTTCAGCAAAAGCTGCTCTGAGAGCATCAAAATCATGAGCATCAGCGTTGATTACGTGGAAATTAAATGCTTCGAACTTCTTATCGATAGGATAAGGAGAACATACTTCATCGATAGCTCCGTCAATCTGAAGACCGTTGTTGTCTACGATTACACAGAGATTGTCAAGCTTACGGTGTCCTGCAAACATTGCAGCTTCCCATACCTGACCTTCCTGAATCTCACCATCTCCAAGAAGAGTATATACGCGGAAATCATCCTCACCAAGCTTTGATCCAAGTGCCATACCTACTGCAGCTGAGATTCCCTGTCCGAGTGAACCTGAAGCCATATCAACTCCGGGAATGTGCATATTGGGATGACCCTGAAGGTAAGATCCGGTCTTACGAAGAGTAGTAAGATCCTCTACAGGGAAGAATCCTCTGTTTGCAAGAGCTGAGTAGAGACCGGGTGCAGTATGTCCTTTAGAAAGAACAAAACGGTCACGGTCCTTCTTCTCAGGGTTAGCAGGATCGATATTCATCTCTTCAAAATAAAGATAGGTGAATACATCTGCTGCTGAAAGAGATCCGCCGGGATGTCCACTCTTTGCTGCGTGTGTTGAGGTAACAACACCCTTGCGGACATCATTTGCATGCTTCTTCAATTCAAGATTGTCCATTAATGTAACTCCTTTTTAATTTAGTATTATTGCTATAAACTATCTTCGAAAGAATTCCCCTAATCAATCTTTCAAATTATGTTTATTTTATCATAGATACAAAATGAGTATCTATCATTTTTTGCTAAACAGTTTCAAATTAATGCTAATTTGTTCCTTTGACAGTTATATAACCTACCCGTTTTGTAAAAGTAGGAGTGAACACATGCTGATTTACACTGTCTGTTACCGGTCCATCCCACATAAAATGCAAATGTCCGGCCAATATCTCCTTAACGGGACTGTCCTCTGCGTAGACTATCGATAAAAATTCCAAGCCTGCCGGATCAGCTGTGGTGTATCCTGTCGAATCAAATACAACTCCCCAGGTAAGATTCTTCCCTCCGAATACTTCACAGCTTTTTTCTGCAAGACTGGTATCGAGATCAGAATTAAACGGCACATGCGAAAGCAAAATAATAGGCTTATCCAATGCCACCGCTTCCTTGACTACCTCGAGTCCGTCCTCTGACATAGACTTATCACTTCGGTTATAGCAAAGTATTACTATTTCACCCAAATCCACATACCATGCCTTAGAATTGACACCAATGTCACTTTGTCTCTCGGCGCAGATATCATCATCCGTATTTGCCATATAAAAAGGTAATACGTCATGATCTGACTTAACGTAGCAATAAGGAGTCTCCAGCTTGTCCAGACCCTCTTTTAAGGCATCGACATTCGCTTCAGAGCAAAAATCAACCATATCTCCGGCAAAAAGGATAATATCCGCATTACATTTATCCAGTAATCCGGGCATATCCTTCCACAATTTCAGTGCGGTAGTTTTTCCGCCGTCAGGTGAAAATTGCTTTATTCTGCCTTTGACATCATCCACCTTGCTCTCTGCGACTTCATCGTTATTGCATATAATATGCATGTCAGCGACCAGAAGAATATTGTACTCACCGGTTAACCCCGGCACCTCTACGACCACATTCTCCATCTGGTATCCTGCATCTATTAGAGGTTCGGTCGTAAATTCGGTTCCGTAATCCTTCTCCCCGCATCCAACAAAAATCAGAGACATAAGAATTGCCGAGATTATAAAAACATATTTTATAAAAGGATTCGATTTTTTCATATATTGTATTACTGTATCGTACTAATCCATCGTACCAATCTGCCTGATTAGTTCTGTCCGTAATATGCATTAGCTCCGTGCTTACGGAAATAGTGCTTATCCTGAATCTCCTGAGGAGCAGGTGCAACCTTAGGATTGATGGTCTCGCATCTGTATGCCATCTTAGCAACTTCCTCAAGAACTACTGCATTGTGTACTGCCTCGAAAGCATCCTTGCCCCATGCAAAAGGTCCGTGATTTTTGCAAAGAACTGCAGGAACTGCCATGATGTCCTTGTTCATTCTCTTGAACTCATTAACGATGAGATGTCCTGTATTTTCCTCATAAGCCTCATCAATCTCTTCCTTGGTAAGGCAACGAAGACAGGGAACTGCACCATAAATGTAATCTGCATGAGTGGTTCCGTAGCAGGGAATATCTCTTCCAGCCTGAGCCCAGCTGGTAGCATATGAAGAGTGTGTATGTACTACACCACCGATTTCAGGGAATGCCTTATAGAGCTCAAGATGAGTAGCTGTATCAGAAGAAGGCTTGTACTTACCTTCTACCTTGTTACCGTTAAGATCCATAACAACCATATCATCGGGAGTAAGCATATCGTACTCTACTCCACTGGGCTTAATAACAAAAAGACCTGATTCCTGGTCAATTCCACTGACATTACCCCAGGTAAAAGTAACAAGACCGTACTTAGGCAAAAGCATATTTGCCTCATAAACTTTCTGCTTTAATTCTTCTAACATATTTTCCTCTTTCTTCCGCTTCTGCGGATTATTATATACTTTTTCGCACTTCCTACATCTGATGTCTTACAACCGCATATTCGTCATCATTGCGATAATATGGACATTCCCTCTGATCACTGGATATAAAACGATACATCTCGTCCTCGTCCAAATTGACCATGCAATCGTACTCATCATAGTCTTCATCATATACATTATTGACACATGTGTCACAACATACACTCATGATAATACCTCCACCGCTCACATCGGTTTAGTTTTTAGCATCACATCTGCTCAGCTTTAGCCTCGCATTTGCTTAGTCATGGCAATCCACCAAACTATACTACCGGACTACTCTTTATCATCAAGCAGAGCCTGATATATTTCTCGCTTGCCCACACCTCTGTCAGAAGCTACTTTTTTCATAGCCTCCTTGTGGTCAACGCCCTGCTTTTCATAGTAATCCATATGCTCCTGGATAGACATCTCTTCCCAGGCTGCTATCTCTCCGGCCTTACGCGCCTCACGGCTCAGGCCTTCAACCACAAGAACATACTCACCTTTAGGCTCATGCTCTTCATAATATTTCAAACTTTCTGACAATATTGTCGGAAATATTGTTTCAAACTTTTTGGTAAGCTCGCGGCAAAGGGTAATCTTACGATCCCCAAGTGCCTCATACAATTCGCCCAATGTGCGGATTAGTCTGTGAGGAGCTTCATATATAATCATTGTACGGCTCTCGTTCTTTAACTCTTCAAGGATTACATTACGCTCCTTTTTTTCAAAAGGAATAAATCCTTCAAAGCAAAATCTTCTGGTCGAAAGTCCTGAAAGAGTAAGTGCTGTAATACATGCCGCACATCCGGGCAGTGACGTAACTGTAATATGGCTTTCCTGGCACATGCGCACCAATACTTCACCGGGATCTGAGATTGCCGGAGTACCCGCATCAGTGATAAGCGCAATATTCTGCCCACTCTCCATCTGCGCAATAAGCTGAACAGCTTTCTCGACTTTATTATATTCGTGATAACTGGTCATCGGCGTGTGAATATCAAAATGATTAAGCAGCTTGATACTGTTTCTGGTATCTTCTGCAGCAATCAAATCTACCTCTTTCAAGGTTTCCACAACCCTGGGTGTCATGTCTCCCAGATTTCCGATGGGTGTGGCACATAAATACAAAATTCCTGCCATTTCTATCTCCTAAACCCATCTCTTAATAACATATCTTATCAGAATCCATACATCTCTCTGACTTCTTCTGTATAGACATCCGGCTCATCAAATAAAATAAGCGGTTTTTCCACAGATATACGTGAATTTCCACCTCTCACAGCTTCTATCAGAACCATATTAGGCTCTCTGTCCACAAAAGGATGAACCAAACGCATTCGTTTCGGCTCTAAGTGATATTTGGTGAGAGTGTTCATTATCTCAACAAGTCTGAATGGTCTGTGCACCAAAAAGAAATGTCCGCCCGGCTTAAGTAATCTTCCGGTCACTCGTGCTACGTCATCGAAAGTACACAATATCTCATGTCTGGCAATCGCCTTCGGACTATCCGGATTGGTTATTCCGTGTTGCCCAATCATATATGGCGGATTGCAAGTGATTACATCCATCGAAGATAATTCAAACAGCTGGTCCGCAGTTTTAATATCCCCGGTAACTATCGAAATTCTGTCGCTCAACCCGTTCATATCCATACTACGCTGAGCCATCTCAGCGCTCTCAGGCTGAATCTCCAAGCCGGTCAAATGCTCAATATCAGTCTTTGCAGACAAAAGGAGGGGTAAAATACCGGTTCCCGTTCCCAAATCAAGCATCTGCTTTCCTCTGACATTTCCTACAAATCCCGACAAAAGAACAGCATCCATTCCAAAACAGAATTTCTCAGAATTTTGAATAATCTTCAGACCATTTCGCTGTAAATCATCGATTCTCTCATTTGGTTTCAGCATCTGTGTTTCTGTTTCTGTCATTCTGGCCTTCTCTATTCCTGCCGTGATGTCTGTTAAAATGCTTTCTGTGGTGATGGTTTCCACCATTGTTCTCACCATTTGCGGGATTCTTATTATCTCCGCCATTATTTACGACATCTCTGTCATTTTCTCTATTGCTTCTGTTATCGGGACCTCTGTCACCAAAGTTCCTATTCTCAGAATTTCTGTCACCGCGATTATCTCTATCGCCATGGTTCTCTCTGTCACCACGGTTTTCTCTATCGCCATGGTTCTCTCTGTCACCACGGTTTTCTCTATCGCCACGATTATCTCTGTCGCCATGACGACGATTACGATTTCTGTGTCCACCCTCTAAATCATGATTTCCGTGGTTTTCTCCCGCACCATCGAATTCTCTTCCCTCGCGATTATCTCTGCCGTCTCTACTATTCTCGCGGCCATCTCTCGCAGCATCACGATTATTGTCACGATTCTCTCTTACGAATTCACGATTGTTGTCGTGGTTTTCCTTTGCAAATTCGCGATTGTTTTCGCGATTATCTCTATTATAGTCGCGACCTTCCCTATTATTATCGCGATTATTCTCTCTGTTGCCTTCACGTTTTTCGCGTTCTCTGCCATTCTGGCGATTACCATCGCCTGCTACTGAATTGTCACGGTTTTCACGATTGTCGCGGCCCTCTCTCTTATCACGCTTTTCGCGTTTTTTCTCCTCACCGCTGTTATCGGCTCTGTCCTCGAGAGCTGCAAGCTGCTTCTCATCAACAACCTCGTCAACTCTGTTAGCGCTGTTATTTTTCTTACCCTTACGTCTGCGAACGATAGTGATCTGGCTGGCCTCATACTCATGAAGCTCCTTCTCATCGCCCTCTTCAACCAACACTTTTACAAGCTGTCTGAGCACGTTTGTAGAGAATACTTCACCCTGAAGACCATCATCGCCCTCAACAATATCGCCTACTGAGGGCATAGTCTTATTGAGCTCCTCGTAGGTCTCTTCCTCGTTCTTAAGGCAGCACATAAGTCTTCCGCATACACCTGAAATCTTAGTAGGATTAAGAGGAAGGTTCTGTTCCTTAGCCATCTTGATTGATACAGGCACAAAGTCAGCAAGATAAGTTGCACAGCACATGGGTCTGCCACATGCTCCGAGTCCACCAATAGCTCTAGCCTCATCTCTTACACCAATCTGACGAAGCTCAATTCTTGTTCTGAAAATACCGGCAAGATCTTTTACAAGCTCTCTGAAGTCTACATATCCTTCGGAAGTAAAATAGAAAAGAATCTTACTGTTATCAAAAGCATACTCCGCCTCTGTCAGCTTCATATCAAGATTATGCTCGCGAACTTTCTCCTGACAAATACGAAATGCTTCCTTTTCCTTCTCATGATTTTCGGCAACCTGAGCTTCATCACGCTCATTTGCCTTTCTGAGAATAGGCTTAAGGGGCTGGAAAAGCTTCTCCTCAGCAATTTCTCTGATATCTGATACTACAAAACCATAATCTATTCCTTTGCCGGTCTCGACAATTACATGGTCATCCTTATGAACATCAAAATTCAGGGGATCAAAAAAGTATGATTTACCTGAATTTTTAAATTTAACACCTATAACCTTGGCCATTTATATAAAATCTCCTTACCAATAACTATATATCACCTATAGCTTTTGCCACCATCCATCTTTCATCAGTTTTTAATCAGCCTTTTTCCTTGATGGTCATGAACAAAAGTTCCATAGTCAATTCAAAATTAACGTTAGCGCCGAGTCTAATTCTTGCTTTCTGAAGTGACTCAAGCACCTCTTCTATTCCTTCGTAACTGCTTCTCTGCGCAACACGTCTGATAGTAGAAAGCTCGTCTCTGAATACAAGCTTATCAGTCTCACCCGTCGCCTTGAAAAGCAGAATATCTCTGTACCAAATCGAAATAATATCAAGGTAATCGCCCGGATCTACCTTATACTCGGTCATTGCCTTGATTGCTGCAACAGCCTCATTCAATTCCATTGAACGTATTCCCTTAACCAGATTAAGCGTAGCGTTCTGAATAGCAGTAAAATCATCACTTGAAGCCATCTCGCGAGCTTTTCCGACATTACCCTGAGCAAAAGCTATACACACATCTGCCTTATAATCAGGGACCTGAATTTCCTTCATCAAATAGTCCTTCAAAACAGCTGCAGGTACAGGCTTCATATCCATCTCTATGCAGCGTGATCTGATAGTCTGCAAAAAGCTTCCGCTGTTGGTAGTCAAAAGTAAAATCACTACATACGCCGGAGGCTCCTCAAGAGTCTTAAGTATTGCATTCTGCGCCTGAACAGTCATTTTTTCAGCTTCGCTTACAATATAAATCTTGTACTCACCGCTGTAAGGCTTGATTGCAACATCGTTACTAATCTGATCACGAATATCATCAACGCTGATAGAAGCCGGCTTCTCATGTGAAATAAAACGTATATCCGGATGACTCATAGCCTCTGCCTGCTTACAAGCATGACACTCTCCGCAGGGCTCGACGCCTCCCTTTTCACACAGCAAAGTCTGTGAAAATACTTTTGCGATAAACTCTTTACCGCTCGATTTTTCACCGCTGATAATATATGCATGTGACACCTTTTCTGTGCTGATAGCACGCTGAAGATGAGTCTTAATCTGTTCCTGACCAACTATATCTTTGAATTTGGGCATAATATTCTCCGCATTTATCAGGTGAAAATATCAAGCAATAATCCCTGAATTTCACCAATTTTTCCTAAAATATCAATGTTCTCTTTTTCATCGCTCATAAGAGCCTGGGCAAGCTCGTCGAGATTTTCATCAACAAGACGCACAATTCCGTATACCCTGTGACGTCCCCTTTTATCAAGAAAATTCTCACGAGAAAACTCATGCGAACGAGTTACTATTTCATTCAAGAATGATTTAACCAATCCTCTATAGTGACGCATATCCTTAACATCGCGTCTCTTAGCCAGCTTCTGGCCTTCGCTCGTAATCTCCTCCATCAGAGCATTCAAGCGTCCCTGAAGTTCAGCTTCCTCAATATTACTTGCAAGCATGAACTTGAAGGTACCATCATTCGGTTGAACCTGCTGCGTCTGCTGAACCTGCGTAGCATTTTGAACCTGATTAACCTTTATATCCATTATTTATTCGCCTTTATAAAGTCAATAATTTCAGCTATGCATTCCTGCAAATCATTGTTGATAAAAAATCTATCTATGCCGGCTTCTGCTATTTTTTCTGCTGAAAAATCTGCTGCATCGGCCAGGAATCGTCTGCAAAGCTCCTCGTATTTCGGATTTTCCTGCTGCTTCTCACGATCCAAAGCTCGCTGAAGTCTCACGCCGTCATCTACGCTGACGAAAATCGGGCATACTCTGTCTTCTCCGAAATATCTCTTTAATCCTGAATAGGCTTCAAGAGTTCCGATAACGATATAATCAACATCTTTACTAATGTTTTCATCGTCTACGGTAAAATATCTCCACGGTCCATGCACTGTGTTGTACACGCGCTCCTCAACGATTTTTCCGGAATCAGCCAATGCTCGATATCCCTCTTCATCAGTAAAATAGTACTCAACACCGTTCTTTTCACCCTGTCTGATAGGCCTGGTAGTGTATGTTACGATTCTTTCCAGTGAAAGCTCGCTGCTATCCAATATTTTCTTATATATTGTGTCTTTTCCTGTTGAGCTTTTGCCCATTACACAGAAAATTTTTCCCATATATTCCTCACAAAATGACTAATGATATAACTTATATCTCGCCATGCATTATTCAATGACTTTGGCTACGCAGATTACTTTATCAGCTTTTTTATCAGCTTATTTTGTCAGCTTTTTATTACCTTACTTTATCACCTTGATACGACAGTCAAATATACCGGTCACCTCATAGCCACACTCTATATACTGCAACAAATCTTCAACATGCTGCTCGGTAATCTTCTCACCCGGCACCAAAATCGGAGTACCAGGAGGATACAATCCGATAAACTCATTAGCACAAAATCCGGCAGATTCTTTTAGTTCAACATACTCTCCCGACATTTCCCAAGCAACGCTCATCGGATATACCGTCTCATGCTGAGCACATTTATCTATAAAAAGATTAGCTGTGTCCTGCATCGCAAATGATATAAAATCTTTTACTTCTATTTGTTTTACTGCTATTTGTTTTCCGTCTACTTGATTTCCTTCTTTTTTATTTCCTTCTTTTTTATTTCCTTCTTGGTCATTTCTCTCTTCGTCGTTTCTCTCACGAAGTCGATGATCAATATCTATCAGCGCAGACCTTAATCTGTCGTATGCGTCTTTTTCATCAGCTACAGTAAACATAGCCAACACATACTCTCTGACATTCATCTCAAATTCAAGATGGTAATCCGTTCTGAGCAAATCTGTCAGCTGCTTGCCTGTCAAACCGGCTTTTTTAGCCGAAAAAATAAACTTTCCTGGATCATGTTTACCCGAAACATAAGGTAATGCTTCTATATATATACATGTACTATTTATATCATCAACAAGTCTCGCAAATTCATTCCTTAAAAAGATAAGTCTGTCTTTGCCCTGTTCCTTCATATAATTGATAGAAGCTTCCATAGCAGCCATTAATACATAGGAAGGACTTGATGTTTGATACACATGTAAATACTTTTCAATTCTGCTTATATCTACCAATTCAGAATTGACCAACATAACTGCTGTCTGAGTAGGCGAAGGTATTGTTTTATGAAGACTCTGAATAACTATATCTGCACCTAACCGGCAAGCACTTGATTCAAAACCTTTTATATTATTAGTAAATCCTAGATGCGCACCATGAGCCTCATCTACAATCAATGGAATCCCATATGAATGAACAACTTCTGCAATCGATTTGATATCTGCTATTCTTCCCTCATATGTAGGTGAAACCACTATAACTGCATCAATGGGCTTAGATACGATATCTTCCTCATCGTCAGAACTAACAAAACAGTTAACTCTGTCTGCAGCTAATGCTTTAGCGACCTGATCAGGCGTAACAGCCTCAAAAATATTCATTCCTTCTATAATATTAGGATAAATATATGAAGGTTCTATATCGCGAACACACATAGCATGATATGTAGATTTATGAGCATTTCTCGCAATTAATAACTTACCATTCTTAGGAACTGCAGCACTAATAGCAGTCAAAATACCAACAGTACTACCATTTACAAGATAATACGCCTTTTGTACTCCCAGATAATCTGCTAAAGAATCCTGTGCATCCTTCAGAATACCTGAGGGATCAGATAAATTATCAAAATCATATATTTCTGTGATATCTATATCTGCAAAGTCATTAAGTGAATCGGTAATTCTTTTTCTTTTATGACCCGGCATATGATATGGATAGTAATCGCTATTACCATAACCTTTTAGTTTTGAATAAATAGTGTCCATATCTAATCACAATACCTTACATAACTCAAACTATAAAATCGCATACATAGATTATTATAACATAAAAAACAAGCAATAATATAATAATCGAGAATAATAAGCATAATAATAGAGAAATTAATGAATATTAGATTGATTATTCTATCCATAAAAAGATAGTGAAAAAATGACCTTTCTTAATATAAGAGTTAATTGATACCTGAATAAGAATTTTGATATTACATTTTCGAATAAACTGTTCGAATGCAACATTTAGACATATAGACTGATTGACTGTTCTCATTTGAATTTTCATAAAAGGACCCTCCTAAAAACATAAAAAAATCCTTCATTCAAAAACAAATATAAACAACAAAAAAAGACTTATTTCTAAGCCTTTTCAAGAAGTAATGCCCAGAGCCGGAATCGAACCAGCGACATAAGGATTTTCAGTCCTCCGCTCTACCAACTGAGCTATCTGGGCATGTTAGGAATATTTTTTCCCCAAGTAGCGGGGACAGGA
>DCIR01000089.1:9697-11758 GCA_002317155.1 Lachnospiraceae bacterium UBA1721 | reverse complement strand
GGTTCGCAGAAGGCTTTGTCAGCACCTCCCGGACTGACATTTGTAGTAGTAAGCGAGCAGGCTAAAAAAGCGATGGCAGAAAGAAAAGTTCCGATTGCTTCATTTTATGCCAATATTGCAGCGTTTAAGAATTATTATGAGGAAAAGTGGTTCCCCTATACTATGCCCATCAGTGACATATATGGATTCAGAACCGCACTTGATAATTTTATAGAGGATACTGAGTGCTATGCGCGTCATGCCGAGGTTGCTGAATATACCAGGAACAGACTTATACAGAACGGTATTAAGCTCTACGGTAAAAACGGATATTCCAATACGGTGACTGCTTTTTGCGTACCTGAAAACTGTTCAGCGGATGAGATCCTTACAAGACTTCGTGTCGATTACGGAATTATGATAGCGGGAAGCTTTGGCAATTTCGGCGGCAAGCTTCTTAGAATCGGACATATGGGCGAAGGCGCCAATATGAAAGATGTAAAAGCTACTCTTGATGCACTGTTTGAAATAATTGGTAAGTGATTATGAAAGGGCCGGACTGATATGGGTACAGATTATGTTTCATTAGCCATTGCTTCAGATTCTGATTTTGTGAAGATGGCTCGTAACGTGTATGAACACCTCCATGATGAAACATCCAAGAAGATATTCGAAGCCAGAATTATGTATGCGATGACAGGTGATGTCGGTGCCATGACCGGACTTGACACCAAGTACAGAAATCTCGGCAGTGATATAGAATGTTATGCTCAAAATATAAAAAAGGGAGACCACTGCCTGGTGTATGGTGCAGGTGTGGCGGCTCATTATCTGGCAGGCAGATTTAAGTGTTTTGGTGTCATTATAGATGCTTTTATCGATGACGATGAAACCAAGGGCGATGTTGACGCACAGACCGGGATTAAGATTATTTCCGAGAAGGAATTGCACCTGAATAAGTCTGTATACGGTGATAAGAAGGTAGTTATCTCTTTCTCCAATAAAAAGATGGCTGATGAGATTAAGGATAGGCTCTGCAGAGAAATAGGAATAGCAGAGTGTAATATCTCTATGGGCGTATATGATTGGAGAAATAACGCATCGCAGTATTTTGATTACTTTGGACCTAATGATAACGAAGTGTTTGTAGACTGTGGATGTTTTGACGGCGGAACCTGTTACAGATTTGCCGGATGGTGTGGCCAGAAGGGATATGAACATATTTATTCGTTTGAGGCTGACCCTGTTAATTACGAGAAGTGCCGGAAGCTGTTAGAGCCACTTGGAAAATGTGACCTTTATCCTTACGGAACTGCTAAGGAAAAGGGAAAGGTTTATTTTGCTTCCAAGGGATTCGAGGATTCGTGTATTATCAGTCAGGAAGAGGCCGAGAAGAAAAATTACGAAGGTGTTCAGATGATCGAAACTGTCGCACTCGATGAAGTCCTTGCAGGAAAAAAGATTACATTCCTTAAGATGGATGTCGAGGGCGCAGAGTATGATGCATTGCTTGGAGCGGAAAACCTTATTAAGGAATGCCGTCCGAGAATGGCAATATCTATATACCATAAACCGGAAGATATTATTACAATACCTGATCTTATTTTGAAGATGAATCCTGATTACAGAATTACCTTCAGACACTATGGTCTTGATGACCTTGAGACTATAATGTACGTTGAGTAAAATGACGATAAAACCCTTACAAATTCATACAAAAATCAGGCTGTAACAGTACGGCTTGGATTTTACTTTTATACCGAAATAGTTTATTATATATATGTCGCAGCTATATATACATATACTAAGTTAAGGTGTTAATTTGATGGAACCCGAAACTACCAGTGATGATAGTCTCGGGTTTATTTTTGGAGGAACAATGTTCGAAACAATTCAGGCCGGAATTTATAATGTGGTATGTAATCTGAACACATATTTGTCGAGTTACATACTGGTGATTTTGCTGATTGCTGTCGGAGTATGGTATACAGTTAGAACACGATTTGTGCAGGTTCGCTGCTTTGGCGAAGGTATGAAAAAAGTGTTTGGAAATCTATCACTCAAGGGAAAAAAGAGTGATGG
>DCIR01000089.1:7362-9546 GCA_002317155.1 Lachnospiraceae bacterium UBA1721 | reverse complement strand
TATGCAGAGGCAACACTTGCTATCAAGACAAGGAAGCGCGATGAGAACGGTGAGATTCACGGTGGACCGGTTTACTACATCACAGAAGCGTTTAAGGGAAAGTTCGGCAAGTTCCTTGCAGGATTTTTTGCGGTGGCGATTATCCTTGCACTTGGATTCATGGGATGCATGGTTCAGTCGAATGCAATCGGATCGACCTTCAACACTGCTTTTAATATTCCCGGATGGATTGTTGGCATAGTTTTAGCGGTTATATGCGGAGTTATTTTTGTGGGTGGCGTGCAGAGACTTGCTGCGGTTACTGAGAAGATAGTTCCTATAATGGCAGGCCTGTTCCTCGTAGGTGCATTAGTGGTTCTGGTTATCAGAATTAAGTATATTCCTGCTACATTTGCCATGATTTTTAAGTATGCATTTAAGCCTGAAGCCATTATCGGAGGTGGCTTTGGTGCGGCTATTAAAATAGCTATCAGTCAGGGTGCCAAGAGAGGCCTGTTTTCCAATGAGGCAGGTATGGGCTCTACTCCTCATGCACATGCGCAGGCTAACGTTAAGGATCCTCATGACCAGGGCGTGGCAGCTATTATAGGTGTGTTTATTGATACATTTGTAGTCCTTACAGTCAATGCTTTGGTAGTTATCTCCACTCTTTATACAGAAGACGGAATTCTTTATACAGGATATTCCGGAGAGATCATGAAGACAATCAACAAGACCAATCTGGTTCAGACCGCATTTGGTACTGTGTTTGGTGAAAAGTTTGGTGCGATTTTTGTAGCTATATGTTTATTGTTCTTTGCATTCTCTACCGTGCTGAGCTGGAATCTGTTTGGTAAGATAAATGCGATATATCTGTTTGGAAGAAAAAATACCAAATTATGTGTTCTGATATATACACTAATTGCTATGGCATTTATCTTTGCCGGAACCATGATGTCAAATGATTTGGTATGGGAGCTTACGGATTTATTTAACAACCTTATGGTTATTCCCAACGCAATAGCGTTATTTGCATTAACAGGAATGGTTGTATCGGTTGCGAACAAGAAGAAATAATATAAAGAATAATATAAAAAATAATATGAAAAATAATAAAAATAATATATTGGAGGCATAGCGATGGTTTTTTCAAGTGTAGATGATGCACGCGAGTTTTTTAAGAATGACAAATTTGCTACAAGCAACGGAATGATGATTGACGAAATCGGGGAGGACTATGCGATTTGCAGTATGTCAATCGAGGAAAACCATCTGAACGCTGCGGGAACTGTTATGGGTGGCGTGTATTTTACGCTGGCTGATTTTGCATTTGCGGTGGCTGTAAATAATGTTCACAAGGTCACTGTAGGAATGGATTCTAATATTACTTTTTTAGTACCTGCGAAGGGAAGTAAGCTGTTTGCTACAGCCAAGGTAGTAAGAAGTGGTAAGACGACTACATTCTGTGAAGTGCAGGTTAAGGATGAGCAGGACAGATTGTGTGCAGTATTCACAGGCACAGCTTTTAAGCTTTAATGAATAAGGCGAGGGTATAAAAATGGGTAAATGGCAGAGAATTAATTATCAACCGGTATTACCTTTGGGTGAGGACGGAAGAAGAATTACCGGCTCAAAAGAGCATATAGAGCTATCAAGAAAAGCAGCATCCGAGGGAATGGTGCTTATTAAAAATACGAATGATACATTGCCGCTTAACAAGGGAACAAAGGTTGCTCTCTTGGGAAAAGGCACTATCGACTTTGTAAAAGGCGGTGGTGGAAGTGGCGATGTTAATTGCGCTTATGTGCATAATATTGCTGACGGTATGGCTGTCAAGGAATCAGAGGGCAAGGTACAGGTATTTCCTGAGACAGTAGCATTTTATAAGGAATATGTCACTGAACAGTACAAAAACGGCAGCAGACCCGGTATGTTTAAGGAGTCTGCAATATCAGATGAATTAGTGGCAAAGGCTAAGGATTTTGCTGATGTTGCGATTGTGTCTATCAGCCGTTTTTCAGGAGAAGGCTGGGACAGAGGTATTGACGAGACTGATGATATCAGAAACGAATATACCATGTGGCCGGGCGAGAAGGAACAGAGAGAGACCTACAGAGATGTATTTAAGACCAATGATTTCTACCTGACCGACGAAGAGAAAAAGGTTATCGATATTGCTAAGAGCAATTTTAAGAAAGTAGTTGT
>DCIR01000089.1:1117-7239 GCA_002317155.1 Lachnospiraceae bacterium UBA1721 | reverse complement strand
TTGTGTGGTGATGTCAATCCTTCCGGCCGTCTGACGGATACATATGCAAAAAAGCTTACAGATTATCCTTCGACGGAAGATTATCATTTATCAGCAGATTATGTAGTGTATACCGATGATATTTATGTCGGCTACAGATATTTTTCAACCATCCCCGGAGCGGCTGAAAAGGTTAATTATCCTTTCGGATTCGGACTTTCATACACTACCTTTGATATAGCTGTTGAAGGCGGAAGCTGCAGCGGAGATGTTGTTTCCTTTGATATCAAAGTAACCAATACCGGAGACAGAGAAGGAAGAGAAGTAGTACAGATTTATTCATGCGCTCCTCAGGCTTTGCTGCCCAAGCCGGCAAGAGAACTCGCAGGTTTTGCCAAGACTAAGATTCTGGCACCAGGACAGAGTGAAGAGATTACTATTTGTATAAATATAAATGATATCGGCTCTTATGATGACACCGGAAGGATTAGTGATGCGTCATGGGTACTTGAAAAGGGTACATATAGTTTCTACATCGGTGCAAATGTGCGTGATGCTGTTAAGGCAGATTTTACATACGAGCTCGCTGAAAATAAGGTGATAGAAACAACCGGACATAAGGTTTTCACTGTCAGAGAATTTGAAAGACTTACTTCAGATGGATCGAGAGAGATTATTAAGCCGGCTGAGCCCAAACCCGATACCTGTGGACTTAAGAGACAGGAACCCTTTGATTTGGAAGGAATTCAGCCAGGTATCAAGGGTGTAGAGCAGATATCTTTACTTAAATACAGAGAGTCTGTGCCTCAGTTTATAGAGGTGGCTGAAGGCAAGATTACCATTGATGAATTTATTAAGTCGCTGAGCATTGAAGAGAGAATGGATTTGCTTGGTGGACAGATTAACACAGGAGTGGCCAACACCAGTGGTGTAGGAAACAATGTGCCTCATGGTATTCCGAATGTAATGACAGCTGACGGCCCTGCGGGTCTTCGTATCCACGAGCACGTAGGAATTAAGACTACTGCATGGCCTATCGCAATCAATCTGGCTTGTACATGGGATCTTGATCTTATCGAGCATATCGGTAAGGAGGTTGCTTTAGAGATTAAGGAAAATAATCTCGGCCTATGGCTTGCTCCTGCATGTAATATACACAGAAGCCCTCTGTGCGGACGTAACTTTGAATATTTCTCAGAGGATCCGTTCCTGACAGGTAAAGCAGCTTCAGCGATAGTACGTGGAACTCAGTCAGAGCATATCGGAGCTACTCCGAAGCATTTTGCGGCTAACAATAAAGAGACAAATCGCAAGGCCTCAGATTCGGTTGTGTCAGAGAGAGCCCTTCGAGAGATTTATCTCAAGCAGTTTGAGATAATTGTAAAGGAAGCTAAACCCTATCTGATTATGTCTTCATACAATAAAATTAACGGTGTACCTGCTTCTGAGAATACAGAACTTCTGACCGGTATTTTGAGAGATGAGTGGGGATATGATGGTCCTGTAACTACAGACTGGTGGACTCTTGCAGAGCAGTATATGGAGGTCAAGGCCGGAAATGATTTGAAGATGGCCTGCGGTTATCCTAAGCGACTGATGGAAGCATATGACAAGGGACTTATCAGCGAGGACGAGATTAATCTTTCGGTTAAGAGAATTTTGGAGATGATTCTCAAAATCGATTAGAAAGTTATTAATACGAGGGAGTTATATTATGAAAAAAAGATTATTAACTATGATGCTGGCAGCAGTCGTTGCATGCACAGCTATCACCGGTTGCAGCTTCGGCTCTGACAATCAGTCTAAGCAGGAAGAGTCTGACGACGATGACGAAGATGGCAAAGGTAAAAAAGACAAAGACGGCAAAGATGATGAGGGCAAAAAGGACGGAGAAGAGGACAACGGTGTAGACAACGGGTCAAATGACGGTGACAGCTCAAATGATGGGAATGAATCAAGTGATGGTGACGATGAAATCATCGAGTTGGACGGGCCCGGAAGTATTGCATACAACTATGAAAATATATACAAAGAAGTCCTCGATAAGATGTACAAGATTTGCGTGGATCCTTGGAATGCTGGTGGTGACGTGGAAGACGGTTCATTCGGTGTATGGGAAGCAGCGGCCAGCTCTGATAGTCCGTTAGAAAAAATCGGATATACCTTTATGGATATTAACGGGGATAATTATCAGGAGTTAATCATCGGAAGAACTGAGGTATACAATTACGATGGTTTCCCCGGTAATGAAATATATGCGGTATACAGTTGGTATAATGAGGATGAAGTCATATGTGTCTTATCCGGCTGGGGAAGAAATATGTGCATGTGCATGGAAGGCAATCGATTCCTTAACAATGCTTCATCAGGCTGGCTTAGTTCGAGCGTAGCTGTCGGAAGATTGAATGCTGAGGGAAATGCTTACGAGTATGAGAGATTCATGTACACCGGTCCCAACGCGGATGAGTCCGATGTCGTAGTGTATGAAAATACTGATGGTGAATGGAGAGAGACTGCTGACGAACTCACCGATTATACCGGTGATGACATGTACAATTACTATACAGAGTGTGGGATGATGACAGTAGAGATTCCGCTCACTCCTTTCCTTGATTATGGTGGAACAGAGTCTGAATCAGGATATGATTCAACTGAGTCTGATTTGTTTGAATTTGAATATTTTGTAGATGTATATGAAATACCTGAAGGTGCTGATACGAATCTGATTCCTGTATATTTGGATGAGAAATCAGATTATTCAGCTGATGTATTTATGTATTTCAATGCAGACGTAGAGGATTTTGGCATTCTCTCATTGACTTGCGATGGAGTTGATGATGACGGCAGTCTCGAATTATCCGGAGAAAGAATATACTATAGTGATATAGTTTATGAGGGTAAGATAGTATATGTTATTATGAATCTTCCCGAGAACATTCCTTTTTACGGAATAGAGTACTATGATTATTCAGGTAATTATTACAGATACAGCATTAATGTGAGCGGTGAAGACGGAAGCATCATACTTAACGAGTTCTAAATTCTGACCACTTATCTTTCGCGGATAAGTGGTTTTTTATTTTATCTTTTTTCCGCAAAATTTGCCCGTTGACATCTTTGTGCGTTCAGGCCTACAAGGGAGATAATAATCGTGGAACTAAAGTCTTGACAAAAGATGATTGATTGAGTACAATCGATTTAACACAATTAATTGAACACAACCAATTCGAATTCAAAAGAAAGAAGGACACGGTATGAACGCATATGATTTTACAGTAAAAGCACAAGACGGAACTGATATTAATCTCTCTGATTTTAAGGGAAAGGTAATGCTGATTGTGAATACAGCAACAGGATGTGGATTTACACCTCAGTATACCGAACTCCAGGAGATATATGAAGAGTTCCAGACACAGGGATTCGAGATTCTTGATTTCCCTTGCAACCAGTTTGGTGAGCAGACTCCCGGAACAGATGAGGAAGTTCATGATTTCTGTACCGGAAGATTTGGTATTACATTTCCCCAGTATTCTAAGATTGATGTAAATGGAGAGAATGCGATTCCTTTATATAAGTGGCTTACTTCAAACACTAAGTTTGAGGGCTTCAACGGACCAATGGGATTGATTCTTAGTCCTATAGTTAAGAAGATGGATAAGGATTATAAGAACAACGGTAACATCAAATGGAACTTTACCAAGATTCTTGTAGACAGAAACGGAGAAATCGTAGCACGCTTTGAACCTACCGCAGACTTAAAGAAGGTTCGTGAGAAGATTCAGGAGGTTCTGTAAGGTGTTTCATTTTGATTATTTGACAGAGAATACCTGCTCTAAAGTTATCAGCCTCGATCTGAATGAGGATACAGTAAGAAACATTCATTTTATGGGCGGATGTGATGGAAATCTGAAGACAATTCCTATATTATTAGATGGATGGAGTGTGGATCAGATTGAAGAAAAACTGTCAGGAATTGTCTGTGGACGCAGAGGAACATCCTGTTCAGATCAGTTGGCTAAAGCAGTGAGGGCTGCAAAAATTGCTTCTGAGGATCCTAATTACAAATCTCCGTTGGAAGAGGATGATGATGAGTAATAATGACAAATACGATGTCTTAAAGCTGGAGAATCAGCTGTGTTTTCCGCTTTATGCTGTTTCGAAGGAAATTATAAAAAAATATAAACCGTTTCTTGATGAGATTAATCTGACATACACTCAGTACATTACCATGATGGTTTTGTGGGCTGAAAAAGAGATTATGGTAAAAGATCTCGGAACTAAGCTCTTTTTGGATTCCGGTACATTGACTCCGGTGTTAAATGGTCTGGAGAGCAAGGGATACGTAGTCAGAAGACGTTCTGAAAAAGACAAGCGTGATATGTACGCAGTAATTACCGAAGAAGGAATGGCAGTTCGCGAGAAAGCTGTAGATATACCGGCGAAGCTTGGAGGATGCATATCTTTGGAGCCGGAAAAAGCAATGATGTTATATCAGATACTTCATGAAATGATGGATAATCTATAAAAATGTAAATAAAGAAGAAGGCTTAATCTGAGTGAATCTCGATAAGCCTTCTTTTTATTTTCTTGTATGTTTGCAGTTCGTCCTATTCGGTATATACATAATTTACGTAATAGGGAATCTCATAATAGTAATCAATATATGATTTGAACCAGCTCATGCCTTCCTGGTAATACATGCATGAAGCGTATTGCTCGTAGGCTTCATCAAACCTGGTAAGTTCGATGGTTGTGATGCTTTGTCCGGAGGCAATTTCAGCAGATGCATTTTTTAGTATTTTATCATTTTCGACATTTACAGCGTAGTTGTGATGATAACCGGCGTATATTTTGCCAAAGTTAAGTACCGATATTCCTGTGATGCCAAGAACTATACCGATGGCGCAGATTCTTTTTATTATCAGCTGCTTGCTTAATGCTATGTCGATAAGAATATTGACCATATCTGCGATGACAATAAATGAGCATATCATAAAAGGGATAAAGATACGTGGCTGAAGCTCAGGAACCATTGCCATTGCAAATAGTGAAAGCAAAACAGTGATAAATATGATGTTGGCTGAAATCCTTTTGACAAGGATTGAATACCGTACTACAGGTACTATAACTCCGGCAAGCATGATAAAGGAAAGGATCAAACCCTGTCGTCCATGCGAAGCCAAATCCTGCGCAGTGAGAGGGTTGGTAAGCTCTATAAACAGAGTGACTGACGCAATGGTAGCAGTTATGACATCGATACTTTTATGCTTCCGGCTGTATAGCTTAACAGAAATAATAATTGCGGCTAGGAGAATGGCTGTAAGGTAAATTCTGTTAGTGTGTGACCAGAATCCCATAAGGGTACGAGAAGTATTATTAATGATGTAGCTTATAGGATTGGATGAGACCTCGCGGTTCTGTGCTCTGCTCCATATACCCGGTGATTTGATGAGCAATATTGTGCCGATGGAACAGCATACGATATATATCAGTTCGGAAAAAGCGAATTTGCGGGTCCTGATGCATTTGTAAACAAAAAGAATAACAAGACATACCAGGAAGCCTGTTGATAAGTTTTCTACCGACCAGCCTGTAGCAAAAGAAAGCAGTCCCATCGCGATAATACGATAAACGGATTTCTTTTCTTCGTTCTTTTCCCAGAGAAGGCAGAATGATGCTAGCGCAATAATGGGGGGATAGTATAAATAAAATGCTGCGTGCCAATATGTTCCGTGCTGATGAAGTGCCTGTGATAAAAGTCCGAAACTTAAGCATACAGAAGCTGCATAGATTACTTTGCTGCGCAGCTGAGTCTCTTTTCGTGATGCTATTTTGTATATCAGAAAAAGCAGTATTGTCAGTAAGATGGGAGCAGCTATCCTGACAGCAGCAAGCCCGCCAATCTTATATATTACAAGCCATATGAAGAAATAGAGAAGGCGTCCGTTGGCACCATTGTAATGTTGTCCTAAATATGGGAAAAGTTCGCCCAGGGAATAACTGTCACCATAGTGAGCTATATCACTTCCGTAGTTGAGGCTATAATATCCGTAATCGTCATAGTACATCCATGTGTTCCAAAACTGGAGAAGCATAGCTATGAAAAAGAGGATGAACACAGATGCTATCGGAAGATATTTTTT
>DCIR01000089.1:0-930 GCA_002317155.1 Lachnospiraceae bacterium UBA1721 | reverse complement strand
GGAAGAAACATTTCAAAATAGAATTAAAGAATTAAGAGAATCAACAGGTCTTAATAGAAAAGAATTTTGTGAGCAGTTTGATATTCCCTATAGAACAGTGACGGAATGGGAGTTGGGGCACAGAAATGCGCCTCCGTACGTGTTTAGGTTTCTGGAGTATTATATTCGTATGCAGGAATTGATGAAAGAAAAAGGAATTAGTGAAAATCTGCGAGGGAAGGAAAATGTCGATGGAAAAGATGAATGAAATTGTTTTATTTGAGACAGAAGATAAGGCAGTTACATTGTCTGTAAGGTCAATTATAGGATGTGTTTTTATTGCAGTAGGAACACTTGTGATGGTTTTGTAGAAATTCTAAATTAAGAGGGTGATGTATTTTGGAGATCAGGAAACTTGAAAATAATCAAATTGATGAAATAAAAACACTTTTCAAAAATGTGTTTATGAATGAACCTTGGAATGATGATTGGAGTAACGAAATACAGCTTGATGAGTATATGTTAGATTTGTCAGGAAATAGAAATTCATTATCAATTGGTTTATATGATGGAGACGAACTTGTTGCTGTATCGCTTGGAAGTATAATGCATTGGTGCACTGGTACAGAATATTATATTTATGAGTTTTTCGTTACACGTGAAAGACAAGGCAAAGGATTAGGAACAGAATTCATAAAAGATATTATTGAATATGTGAAGAAGCTGGATGTGAATCATATATTTTTACAAACAGAACGAGAATTACCAGCGTATTCATTTTACCAAAAGGTGGGTTTTAAGGAACTTGAAGGACACGCATCTTTGGTAAAGACATTTGATTAAAGTTCTTATTTTCCTTCATGGGATTATATCAAATTAGGATGGTATTGATGGATGAATCGAGAATGGTCAGATAAAAATAAATCAGCCCAGAGTAAATTAAAAAAAGCA
>DCIR01000002.1:25340-26140 GCA_002317155.1 Lachnospiraceae bacterium UBA1721 | reverse complement strand
GAGAAGCTGCTGCTTTGATTCTATCTGCTATGAGGGCAAAGAATTACTGGATAAGCCCATCAGCTTTAACTTTTTCCGTGCGCCGATTGATAATGACACGATGAGAGGTGATTGGTACAGAGCTCACCTTCACGATTATGTGGTAAAGGGCTATGGCGCAGAGGTATCGTCAACAGCAAGCGGTGTAGAGATTAAGCAAAAACAGTCCTTTGGATGGAGCATCCATCAGCCTATAGCATATATGAATGTGGTATATAAGCTTACCGCTACCGGCATGGATATTTATTGTGAACTGGAAACCGGAAACAAGGTTACATTTTTACCTCGTTTCGGAGTAAGGCTTTTTGTGCCTAAGCGTTTTGGAAAGGTTTCCTATTACGGTTACGGTCCCTTCGAAAGCTATGTGGACAAGCATCAGGCAAGCTATATGGGAAATTTTGAGTCCGAGATCTGTGATATGCATGAAGATTATATTAAGCCACAGGAGAATTCCTCTCACTATGGCTGCAAGCACGTGTCTATAACGGATGGTGAAACTGCGATAACTTTTACATCAAAGGATGGTTTATCTTTTAATGCCTCAGAATATACGCAAGAAGAGCTTGCCGCCAAGAGACACAATTTTGATTTGGTGAAGAGTACCAGCAATATTTTATGTGTGGATTACAAGATGGCCGGGGTTGGCTCAAATGCCTGTGGACCTGCACTTGCTGAAAAATATAGACTGCCATTGCCTAAGTTTTCAGCAGAATTTCATATGACGATTGGTGATAAGAATTAATGCTGCCAGTAAAGGAAAT
>DCIR01000002.1:0-25307 GCA_002317155.1 Lachnospiraceae bacterium UBA1721 | reverse complement strand
CACACTTCATAGAAAATTAAAAGAACATTTGATGTCTGGTAAAAAATTTGGAATAGCATCCGGTCATCTTGTGATAGATAGAATAGAAATGGGGTAGTTTAATCGACGAAACAGGGATATAATGTCAATTGAAAACGGATTGAAAACGTAAGAATGATAAGAATTAAAACAAACTACGAGGCATGATTTATGAAATTCATTGAATTAGTGAAAGATCAAAGCTTGACCATTCAATTATTGTGGGGAGAGCAAAAGATAGAATTCTTATCTAAGGTAATTGACAAAGATAATTCTGTAGTGTACGTAACCCCCTATCTTCATAATGGAAGTGAGCTGGAGCTGAATGTGGTTCAGGGAAAAGACATAATATGCAATATATTTACAAATGAACCATCGACAAAGCATCGTATTTCGTGGAAAAATATTGAACTTACAACCGTAATTCATGATGACAAGACTGTGTATTGTCTTAAAACCAATGGGTATAATCATGTGGCGAATCATGATGATAGGAGAATGCACAATAGATTAATTGTTCAGGTAAAAGCAAAAGTTTATGACGAACAGTCAAGTGAAGGTGTGGACATTATTGTGCATGATATCAGTAATGTTGGAATATCATTTTACGCGCCCCAAACTTTTTCGCCTAAAACCAATCATCTGAATATAGAATTTTCAGACTATATCAATGAAAAAATATTTAATATAAATGTAGAATGTATTATTGCCAGGACGACAAATAAGGCCGGAAATATATTCTGCGGCTGTAGGATTCTAAAAGAGAATAGAGATTATCAATTGTATGGTTTTATGAAACGATTAAATGCTAAGAATAGAAGCAGGATGATAAAGCCGGAAGAGGGAGATTTATCAGAAAATAAGCGAAATGAAATGTCGGAAGAAGGAGATTTATCGGCAAATAAGCAGAACGAAATCTCTGAAGAGTTAAGTTCTGAAAAACAGACTGATGAAGTGTCTGAAGAAGGCGATACTTGAGATTAGCTATAATATTTTAATGGAACTCTGTTTTGACCATAACGGTTGGAACAGAGTTTTTTCTGTCAGATGCAAAAAAGTACACAAATAAAAACTTAAAATGGATATACACATAGCTGTATAGGGTTAATAAATGTATTAGCCTATTATTAAGGCCTGATAAAAATTCAAAGGAGTTATGTGTATGAATAAAAAGATTCCAAGAGTAACCTATTGGTGTGTTTTTCTGTATTTTGTAATTCTTTTTACCGAGAGAACGATAAGTGTAGTTCTTTCATTATTAGAGCAAGGCTATTCCATATTTGACTCGTGGTTTGGAATATATACATATGGTCTTGTGATGGTAGCCATGTGTATTTCTGTTATTATGCTGCTGACTATTAACTGGTCTATGCTAAAGGCTATGTTTACCAAGGACGAGAAAGCTTATGACAATGTTAATGTAAAAGGCTTTTCCATAATGATAGGAGTTATTCTAGCCGCGGGAATGATTCATACGAAGCATACGCTGGTATGGCTTCAGTTTATAGCCTACGGTATCCTGATTATTGGTCTGATAGTAACAACCGTTAAGAATCTTAAGCATGATAAATCAGATACGCTAAGATGGATATCTATCTTTTTTCTGATTGCCTATTCTATGGCGATTCCGGTTGTATATGAGACTCAACTTCCAAATGCAATGGCATTTCAGATTGTGGAAGCGGCCACTTCACTTATTATGACAGGAATATTTACGTTTTTTGTATATAAAGTTTTTTCAGGTAAAGCGGGCAATCTGTTATATATAGAACCACTCCACATATCGATGTTTCTCGTTATTGCTGTTTTGTGGATGCGATGGGAAGAGCAGATTAACTATTTTCTCCTGGTGTCTATGGGAATCGCAGTAATATTGTGGGTAATAGGAAAATATATGAAGCGGTAAAAAATAATAGAATGCGTATCCAGATTATCGAAAGGTAATCTGGATATTTTGCGTTATAGGAGAAAAATGAAATTAATACTATCCCAATTTATTGTAATAAAGTGTAAAATGTAAAAAGACGAAAGACAAATGCTCATATGGGGGAAAATATGCAGGAATTAAAGGTTTTGCAGATAAAAAAACTAGGATTTGATGTATCTGAAAAAGGAAGAAACGGTGAACGTTTTATTTCTATGCAGTCTGTTCCGACAAAAGATATAGTCATAAAAATGCTTAGAGTATTAACTTTTGAGGATTGGATATGCTTTTGGGATTCTTTTCATACCTCTGTTACTGATCCTGGTGGATATGTAAGTGCATATATGTTAGATAAGAATAGGGCTGTTTACAAGGAAGGTAATCATGGATGGAGTAGTGATTTCGAGGCTGTTTCAGTAGAGGATTTGGCAGAACTGATGATAAAAAACTGGGATAAAGATTGCGATGGAGGTATGTATCTTAACAGGATACAGATTGGTCGGCACTATGATCCCCAGAGAGATATGTATCTCTATAACCTATAAGTACGATTCGTAAATGACATTAAATCCAATATTTTTGATAATTGGATCTGCAATCGTTGGAATGATAGTTAAATATTTTATATTATAGAGAATGTATTTATGCATGGATGGTGTGAACTGGCATAAAATGTACAAACAGACATAAAATGTAAAAACAGACATAAAATGTATGAATTAACAAGCATTGTAGCAGGTAAGGAATATGGAAATGTCAAAAGAAAAAAATGAGATGAAAAACAGATTGAAGGTAATACTTCGTACAAGTGTGATTGGAATAGTAGTAAATGTACTTTTAGGTGTATTTAAGGCTATAGTTGGTGCGGTGTCCAATTCGATTGCGATTACACTTGATGCGGTTAATAATCTGACAGATGCAGGCAGCAGTCTGATTACTATTTTGAGTACAAGTTTTTCAGTCAAGGCGCCCAATAAAAAGCATCCATTTGGTTACGGCAGAATAGAATACCTTGGAACGTTGCTTATTTCTGTTATCATTTTATATGCCGGTGTTACTTCTTTTGTAGAATCAATAAAGAGTATAATACATCATGAGGTGGCAGAGTATTCGACAGTATCGATTATCATAATTGTTGTTGCTGTAGTGGTAAAAACAGTGCTGGCTATATTTTTCTCAAGCGTTGGTAAGAAGGTCAAATCTGATTCACTGGTAGCAACAGGAAAAGAGGCTATCGGTGATATAGCAATTTCAGTGGCCACAGTTATAGCGGTTATAATTTTTCTTGCGACAGGCATTTCGATCGAGGCGTGGCTTGGAGCTGTAATAGCAATATTTATTATTAAAACCGGTGCAGAGCTTATATTTGAAACTGTAGCTAAAATTCTTGGAACAGGAACAGAGGTATCGCTTGTAAAAGATATAAAAGCTGCGATTAACGAATTTGATCAAGTTGTCGGTGCATATGATCTTGTTTTGCACAATTATGGCCCTGATTCTTATCTGGGAACAGTTCATATTGAAGTGGAAGATACGGTATCTATCAGTGAGTATGATGCACTGTCGAGACATATCCAGGAGGTTATTGCTGAGAGATTCGGAGTTTTTATATCTGCTGTAGGTGTTTATTCGATTAATACTCAGGATGAAAAGGCCGTAGCAATCAGAGAAGAGGTTAGATCTGTAGTACTGGATATTCAACATGTAAAACAGCTTCATGGCTTTTATGTGGATGATAAATCTATGAGATTTGACGTGGTTATTAGCTTTGAGGCCGGAGACAGAAATAAAGTGTATCAGGAGGTTGTTGAAAAGATACAGAATAAGTATCCGGATTATGCAGTTAATATCGGAATGGATATGGATTATAACGAAATATAAAGTTCTAATCAAAAAAGTTTTTGATCAATAAATGTTTAATGTATAAAAGCAGGATGGTAATTATAAATGGAGCAGTACATAGAGTATTCTGAGGAAGTTTTAGACGCGTTACATAATCATAGACCGATTGTAGCTATTGAGACAGGCGGTACATTTGCGGGCATTCCATATCCTGAAAATGTTGAAACTGCTAAAAAGGTTATGGATGAGATAAGAAAATCAGGAGCGGTTCCGGCGTATATCTCTATTATGAAGGGCAAGATTAAGGTCGGAATGTCTGATGACGAGCTGGATGATTATGGTAAAAGAAGAGGCAAAATGGCGAAGGCTTCGAGAAGAGAAATACCGCTGATTCTGGCAAAGGGTGAATATGGGGTTATGACTCTTGCTGCGACAATGGTAGTAGCAGATATCGTAAATATTCCGGTGGTTTCAGGCGGAGGAATGGGTGGCGTTCACAGAGGTGCTGAAGTGACGATGGATATTTCATCTGATTTGGAAGAGATAGCTGTGCGAAACGTTATCGTGGTATGTTCGGGTGCTAAATCGATTTTGGATCTCAATCTGACAATGGAGTATCTGGAGACAAAATCTGTTCCGGTTATGGGATATAAGACCGATGAAATGCCAGCGTATATGGCTATTGAAAGTGGTATTAAGCTTCCGTGCCGTATGGATTCTGTTGAGGAAGTAGCCGAGGCATATAACATTAAAAATGAACTGCAAATTGAGACCGGTATGATTCTGATGAATCCGATTTCTGCCGAATACGCTGTTGATGCTACGCAGATGAATAGAGTGATAGATGAAGCGATAGAGCGTAGCAAAGCTGATAATGTTAAAGGTAAGGCTATAACAGAGTATTTGATGAAATATGTAAAAGAAAATATGGGCGCTGAAAGCATGGACGCTCAAAAGAACATGATAATTGAGAATGCAGTCCTGGCAGCTAAGTTATCAGTGCAGTTGCTTAATAGATAATTTTTACTCGACAAATATAAAAATTTGGCTCCTTTATATAAACCAATAATTTTTTTGAGTGATAGCATTATTTGAAAAGATTATAAATATATTTTTTATATGATTGGAGAATATAAAGATGGAGCAAAGTATATTAAATAATTTATCGTATGGACTGTTTGTGTTGACGGCCAATATGGATGGTAAGGATAACGGATGCATAGTTAATACAGTTGTGCAGGTTACGTTAGAGCCTATTATGTTCAGCGTTGCGGTAAATAAAGCAAACCTTACGTGTGAAATGATTGATGCGACAAAGAAATTTACTGTTTCGATTCTTAGCGAGGATGCGGAGTTCGAGATATATAAACGGTTTGGTTTTCAGTCGGGAAGAAACGTGGACAAGTTTGCAGATTTTACGGAATGCAAGAAGGTGTCTAACGGAACCATGGCAGTGACAGCGGGAACGAATGCATATATTTCAGTGGATGTTACTTCACAGGTTGATCTGGGGACTCACATGTTGTTCCTGGGGACACCTACAGAAGGCGAAATATTAAGCGAGGTTCCGTCTGCGACATATGCTTATTATTATGCGCATATTAAGCCACAGCCTGAAAAAAGCGGAGAAACAGCTGATGGTCAGACTATATGGAAGTGCAGTTTTTGTGGATATGAGTATATAGGGGAAGAGCTTCCGGATGATTTTTTATGTCCGGTATGTAATCATCCTAAGTCCTATTTCGATGTGGTAGAGAAATCTTAATAAAAATGTATTGGATATAATGAGAGCTTCAGGTGGTTTTATGGCCTGAAGCTTTTTTTCGTTTATAAGTATTTATTTTGTAAAAAGTAAAATATATAAGTGATGTAAAAGGTAAATGTGTAGTAAAATAATAGAAGCCAATATAGTTAATAAAGTGAAGAAGTAAATAAAGTGTAGGCGAACAACATAGAGAAGGAGTATAAAAAATATGATACTGTCAGAGGTTATCAATAAGATTGCTATTCCGAATGCAGAGGCAATTCGCGGAAATATTACTTTGATTAATAATTGTGACGGCGCTGTAATCAGCTGGAAAAGCTCATGCCCCGATGTGATATCAGACAAGGATAGCGGCGATTTGGCAGCAGGTGTGGTTACTCGTCAAAAGGAAGACTGTAACGTGACACTTACAGCAGAGATTTCATGTGATGGAGAGACTGTGACTAAAGCTTTCGAGTTGCATGTATTAGCAGCACCAGAGGCTATTTCTGAATCGGATTATCAGGGATATCTTTTTGGACATTTCATTGGGGAGGGCAATGAGAACCAGGAGCAGATATATTTTGCACTCAGCGAGGATGGAATGCATTTTAAGGACATGAATGGAAAAGAGCCCGTGCTTCGTAGCAGTATAGGTGAAAAAGGCGTTCGTGATCCATATCTTTGTCGTTCTGCAGAGGGTGATCGCTTTTTCCTTGTTGCGACTGACCTGAGTATTTACAATCGTGGAGGATGGGTAAAGAACGAGCAAGGATATTATGATGCCAGCACAACCGGTAGCGAGAATTTAGTTTTGTGGGAGTCTACGGACCTTGTTAACTGGTCAGAGCCCAGACTGCTGCCGATAGCACCTAAAAACGCCGGTATGGCATGGGCACCGGAGATGGTTTATTATGACAAGACCGGAGAGTATATTATTTTCTTCGCATCTAGTATTATGGACCCTGCGACAAAGATGAAAGCAAAGCCCAATGCGATTTATTATGCGGCAACAAGAGATTTCGTTCATTTCAGTGAGACTAAGATTTTCATAGATAATCAGACTGACGGCGCAGAGGATGGAAAGCCTCGTGAGATAATTGATACTACAGTGCTTAAGGTGGGCGAATATTATTATAGTGCATCAAAAGATGGTGATAACGCAGAGAAAAATGGTGGTATAAGAATAATGCGTACAAAGGATCTTCTGAATGCAGACAGCTGGGAGAAGGTATTGGATTTGGATGAGCTATCACTTGATTTAGGTGATATGGCTATTAAGGTATTGGACAATACTTCACTGGAAGGACCGGAGCTCTTCAGATATAATCAGAAGGATTGGAAAAATCCTGATGTTCCTGAGTATGGTTTGATGGCAGACCAGTACATGCTTGGAGCAGGATATTTACCTTTGACTACAACGGATATCACAGATGCAACCAATGCTAAGAATTCATGGAAGGTTCTTTCACAGACCGAGTATTCGTTTGATCAGCTTAAGAAGCGCCATGGAACAATTCTTTGCATAACCGGCAAGGAATTGGAAGGATTAAAGAAGGCATTTGATAAATAAAAAAGCATTTGAAAAATAAAAAGAAGGTATATGACAAATAATAGCAATAGATAAAAACATTTGATAAAAGAGTTTATTTGACAAAAAACAATAATAGCCGGGTAGGGGGTGAATCCTATCCGGCTATTGAAGTTTTAAATGTTTATTTTTGTTACATCAGACTATAGGATGGTTCTTCATATAGTTGACGATGAGAATTGCTACACCGGTCACAATCATTACAATTCCGACCACTCTGTTAAGCGTCTTGGCATTAGATTTATTAGCGATTGCTGCAGCTATTCTTGCCCATATGAGTGTAAATACTACGCATAGACTTAAAGGAAGAATATTAGGGAATCCGCCGATTACAAAATGACTTATTCCTCCGGTTAAAGCGGTGAATGCCATGATGAAGACACTTGTTCCAACAGCGATGTGCATTTGGTAACCTAAGAATGTGGTTAGGACAAATAGCATCATCATTCCGCCGCCGGCGCCGACAGTACCGCATATCAATCCTACGCAGCTACCACCTATAACTGCTTTTATGATTCTTTGCTTTTTAGGAACTTCAGCCATTTGTTCCTTGGTAGTTGTTACCGGTTTGATTATAAATCTTAAACCTATCGCAATGAGTGCAATTTGCATTGCGCCGCCCATTGTATGCTGAGGTAAAAACTTAGCTAAAAAGCTTCCGATAATTGTTGTGATGAGAACACTTATCATCATTGGCAAACTGTCTTTGATGTTTAGGTTGCCGCCTTTTTTATATGTGTATGCGCTTATTGCGCTTGCAAGCACATCACTGATTAATCCGATGCCGACAGCCTCATATGGAGTCATATTTAGGAATGTGACGAGTATTGGCCCGATGACAGCGGCAGCACTCATACCTGCGAAGCCTGTACCGATTCCGGCACCTGCTCCGGCAAGGAAGCATACTATAATTGTTATAAGCAGGTCCATGTTTATCTCTTTTCGTGAATAATATTAGGAAAATTATATATGCTAAGGCATGTTTGATACAAGAGCTAAGTATGTAAACATATGATGAATGTGAGGACACAGTAAGTAAAGATTGGCTTCATATGAAATATAGAGTAAACTAATATAGAGTAATGTGATACAATCATGTATAGCAAAATACGTTAATCTGAAAGGGGATTATAGATGGAAATTAAAGAAACAAGACCATATGTTGATTGGAAGTTAATGAATGATTTTATGGTCGATGTGTTTGAGAAATATGGTGTGCCGAGAGCGGATGCTGAGATTTGTGCAGATGTTCTTCTTGAGAGTGATCGCAGAGGTATTGAGAGCCACGGATGCAATCGCTTTAAGCCTATTTATCTTGATCGTATTAAAAAGGGAACCTTGCTTCCTGTTACCAATATAGAAGTAGTAAAAGAAACTCCTACAACTGTTGTTATTGATGCTCATGACGGAATGGGTATGGTTGCCAGCCATAAGATGATGGAGATGCTTATTGAGAAGGCCAAGGTGTATGGTATGGCCGGAGGTACTATTTTTAACTCTACTCATTATGGTATAGCAGGATATTGGACTACCATGGCTGAGAAGGCAGGTATGATTGGTATAAGCGGAACAAATGCGAGACCTTCGGTAGCGCCTACCTTCGGTGTAGAGCCAATGATGGGTACGAATCCGCTTACATTTACAATGCCTACAGATGAGGAATTCCCCTTCAACTTTGACTGTGCAACAAGTATCATTCAGAATGGTAAAATTGAATTCTATGAGCGTCAGGGCAAGGATACTCCGGAAGGATTGGTTATCAGCAAAGATGGCGGTACAATGACAGATTCCGGTAAGATTCTTAAAGATATGCGTGCTGGTAATGCTGCACTTTTGTCAATTGGCGGTATGGGAGAAGCTAACGGTGGTTATAAGGGCTATGGCTTCACTACAGTTGTTGAAATTCTCTCTGCAGCTTTGGCAGGTGGTCCTTTTATGAAGGCATTGAATGGTGTAGATAAGGACGGCAATCCTGAAATGTATCACCTCGGTCATTTCTTCTTCGTAATTAACCCTGAATTCTTTATGGGTCTTGATACCTTTAAGAAGACAGCAGGTGATATATGCAGAGGTTTGAGAGAATCAGAGAAGGCTCCAGGAGCAGAGCAGATATTTACTGCCGGAGAGAAGGAGTATATCTATTCTCAGTATCGCAAGGATAAGGGTGTACCTGTGGGAGAAACTATCCAGAAGGAACTTATTCAGTTAAGAGATGAATTGGGACTGACCCAGTATCATTTCCCTTTTGAATAAATATTGATTAGATAAAGCAGATAGATGAAGAAAAAAGGAAAAATCGTACTGGCGTGTATATTAGCGCTGTGTCTGGTAATAACCGGCTTTGAGATATGGAATAATCATAAAGGAAAGTCGCAGTCTGATTTGAAATTCGTATTTGTCCATGGCTTGTCAGGCTGGGGGCACTATGATGCTATCAATTATGTTTATCCGTATTGGGGACTGACGGGAGGCAGCATCACCAAGTATTTGGGACGACAGGGATATGACTGCTATGAGGCGTCGGTAGCACCGTCGGGAAGTGCGTGGGACAGAGCTTGTGAGTTGTACGCCCAGCTCGCCGGTACGGTCGTTGATTATGGCAAAGAGCATAGTGAGAGATGTCATCATGACAGATATGGTAAGGATTACAGTAAAAATCCTTTGATGGATGATTTTAATGATTCTACAATTGTTCTGTTGGGGCATTCCTTTGGTGGAGCAACGATACGTCTTTTCTCTGAAATATTGGTGGATGGTTCACCTGCCGAGCAGGAGTGCACGGATGCGGATGATTTATCGCCATTTTTCAAAGGCGGTGACACTGACAGGATATTTGCCATTGTGACACTTGCAGCACCGAGTAATGGCACGACGGCATATGATTTGTACGAGGATCCTGAGTTTGACGTTGATTCGATATATGTTCCTGCAAAATATGAAAAAGCAGGCGATTTGATGTCTGACGGCACCAAGGCTAAAATAGATGGCAGAATCGCAGAAGACTATGCAGCGTATGATATGCATATTGATAATGCGTATGAACTAAACGAAACAATCACAACCTTTGAAAACATATATTACTTTGCTTATCCTTGTTCTACGACGATTATTGATGAAAACGGGGAGAAGATTCCTAACGCTGATATAACCGAGAGTATGTTCATGCGAAGTGCAATACGAATGAACAAGTATGCTGGAACAACAAAGGGCGGAATTGTGATTGATGAGAGCTGGCAGTCTAATGATGGACTGGTCAATGAGGTGTCTGCGATGGCGCCGAGTTTTGCTCCATCGGAGACATATCAGTCGGGTGTGACATTAGTGCCCGGAAAATATTATGTGATGCCTACAATAACAGGTGATCATATGTATTTCCAAGGCGGAATGACCAAACGCGTTAATATCAAGCCTTTTTATCTTGAACTGGTACAAATGATCAGTGCGTTAAGATGAGTAGGGATTCCATAGCTAATATGGAGTCCCTTTTTGCTGCGTTTATATAAGATATGGTATAATATCGGTAATATATAAGGAGAATGACTCTATTGAATATTATTGATAAGCTTAAAGGTAAAAAGAAAAGGCTTCAAGCTGTTATAATCGCGATGGCATGTGGGATATTTGCGCTTTTATGTGCCTTGTTTTTTGTGCTGTTCAGAGTTCAGAGGTGGACTACGGTTACGTATGAATTGGGTACTGAGCTGAATGCGGAATTGAGTTATTATCTATGGGGGACGCCATATACATTAAAAGGATATGAGCTGGATTTGTCTGCGATAGATAACATGACAGCAGGCAGCTACAGCCTTGAACTGAGTAATGGTGAGAAGGCATACGTCTATGAGATTAATATTGAGGATACTGTAGATCCTACGCTTATCATAAAAGATGATTTTGGTACGATTAATATCGGTACTCCTTATGATTTTGATTTGGTTGTGCAGGAAGCATCGGATTTGTCGGGAACTGTAGAACTGGAAGTATCTGTGAATGGTGAAAAGTGTGATGAACTGTATTTTAGTACTCTTGGAAGCTATACAATCGCAGTAACAGGTACTGATGTTAACAGTAACAGTACAACAGAAGTATTCGAGATACAGGCAGTTGATACTATCGCGCCACAGGTGGTTATGAGAGATGATATCGGATATTTTGCTGTTGGTGAGGCGTATGATTTAGGAGATATAGTTGAGCCTATTACTGATAATTCTGGTAGCTATGAGACAACGATCTCTGTGGCCGGAAATGCTATTTCCGGAGATGTGATTTTTACCGAGTGCGGAGAATATGAGCTGGAGATTCTCGCAACAGATGCATCGGGTAATGTAGGAAAAGTAACACAGACCGTATATGCGGACTTGCGCCCTGAGTTGTATGGTATTGCGGACAAAACAATCAAAATAGATACAGACTATGACGTACTTGAAGGCGTTTTGGCGTGGGATAATGAAGAGGGATTCATTACAGACAGAATTAGTGTAGAAGGAACTGTAGATACTTCTGTAGAAGGAAGTACCACTATAGTCTATACAATTGTGGATCAAAACGGCCTGTCGCAGGAACAGAGTATAGAGATAATCGTATCTGCGAGCGAGTACAACACCAATACCGCTATCTATCCGGAGGATTTGCTGAATAAACTTTTGGATGCGGATTATTTTACATACGAACTCTTGGAAGAGTGTGACGGGGAAAAGGCCGCAGAGCTTATGTATCCCTGCCAGGTTGCGTTTAGGACTTCAAGCTTTAGCGGATCCGGATTCATCTATGCAATCGATGACGAGTATATATACATCGGAACCATGGGACATTGTATCCCGAGTAATTACCAGACAAGCACTATTGATATGTGGTTTTATAATCCGACATATGATAGCAGTATGGCACATAACAGTGTACGTAGATGTGTTGAGGGAATACAGATCGAGGAATGTGTAAAAAAATATACATATAACGGTGAAGATCGCGGAATGATGAAAATCAGTATAGATCAGATCCCGATGGATGTATTGATTTATCTAAAAGAGGTTAATAAAACCAACGCCAACAACATTTCAACAGAGAATGGCATCTATACCGATACTATCTATGTGGCTAGGGATATGTATACCGGAGTCTATAAAAAGGAGCTTCATGTATTCGATAAAGTCGGAGCTGATTATGATTATATGCTGGATTATTTCCCATATTATAGGAATTCAGAAGTGTGGCTTCTTACTAACGAGACCGGTGTAGGCGGACAGAGTGGTTCTTTGTTGTATGATGGTTATGGTAATCCTATTGCTTCATTGTCCGGAGATATTTATTTCAACGGAAAGGGCATAGGAAGACATGTGTGGTTTAGCTTATTTGAAGAGATATATAATGAGTTAAAAGATGCGGGATAAAGGTTACAGGATTAAGATACGGAATAGAAGGAGTAAATTCAATGAACGGTGAGATTTATAGCAGAATTAAGAAAGAATACGAAGCGGATTTTATGAAGGCAGCAGAGAGTGGCAATCCGCTTACAATTTCTGAAAATATGTATATAGGCATGAAGTATCTTGATGAGAAAGAGACTGAGCCATGGATGTGTGATAAGTTTGTAGAATTACTCTCGGAGCTCGAAAATGATAATGAGCCTGAACTTGTGCAGGCAGTTTTACAGGCTGTACGAGAAGTAAAAAGACTGGCCGATGAATAAATAGCTGATTCATTATAGTTATTGGATATATAACAGTTATAAAGAGGTATCGATGAAACCAAGAACAGAACTGAGTATGCAGCTCTATGATATGATGCTTAGACGGGGATATCCGGAAGTGTTCTGTGACCAGGTGACTAAAAACCTGAATACAGATTGGACTGCACGCAGAATGATAGGATATCTGTCACATTACCAAAGTCTTCCGATGGAGGAAGTGGCAGATGAAATGCTGGCAATATTAAGTGATCGCAATCGAATCATGAAAAAGAAAGATATGGAAGAAACGAATGCCAAGTGGAATGAGATGATGTGGAACGGTTTTCCATATGCAAGTGAGGATGATTAACTATGTCAGATGTTTTGTTGGGATTTAAGCCGGGAGAAGAGTGTAGTATATGTAAAGGCCGATGCTGTAAAGAGTGTGGTTGTTCATTGTCTCCGGATGATTTGACAGAGGAACAGCTTAAGGCTCTAGGAGCTGAAGAGACATGTACAGAATTTTTGAAGAGCGAAAACTGTCTATATGCGATTGATATGGCCAGGCTCAAAGGAAGTGTGTTCTATTATTTAAGGATGCGCTCTAAATGCTATACCTTTATCGGAATTGAAGGGTATGGTGAATGTATAGCCCTGACTGATAAGGGATGTGAACTATCTTTTGAGAAGAGACCTAAGGGCGGTAGAGGACTTAAGTCGTCTGCAGATTTTAGATGTATACAGGAATATACCCCGGAGGAGATGGTTGTTGACTGGAAACCATATCAGAAGGTGCTCGAAGCAATATGGAAAAAATATTCTGCGGAACTAGAAGCAGACGGGACTATAGAAAAGTGTGAAAAAGCATACGAAATGATGATGCGTGAGCGTATGAAAAATAGGCAGGTATAAGCCTTGATTTATACATAATCAGGAAACTAAATGACCAATTATTATTACGAGCAACTGAATAAAGAAGGACAGAAAGCCTACTATGCGATGAAGGAGGGGGTACTTAATCTTCAGGATGAAATACAGGTACCGTTCCTTGATAAAAAGGCTTTGTCTGATATTTATTTTATGATCAGAATGGACTGTCCGGAGATCTTTTATACCGTGACATTTTCTTATAAATACTATGATAATTCCAGCTTTGTGATATTATGTCCGGTATATCTTTTTGATAAGGGCAAGATTCGTGAACATATTCAGGCGATGGATGCCAGAGTAAAAAAGCTGGCAAGACAGGCTGAAAATCTAAGTGAAAAGGAAAAGGAACTTTTTATTCACGATTTTATTGTAAAGAACGTTAAATACGATAAGTTGAAAAAAGAGTATTCACATGAGATTATAGGTGCGCTTGGGAATGGTGTGGCGGTATGCGAAGGAATAGCCAAGGCAGTCAAAATCTTATGTGATAAGCTAAATGTATGGTGTATAATAGCTTTGTCTGAGAACAATCCTGACAAGGGAATCAAGTATCGGCATGCATGGAATATTGTTAAGATAGACGGTGTATATTATCATTTGGATGCTACGTTTGATAACACATTGTCCAAGGGTGATGTGATTAGATACGATTACTTCAATATTGCGGATAAACAGGCATTTAGGGATCATGAGCCTGTTATCTGGCGAGTGCCGCAGTGCAGTGATTCGGACCATTTTTATTATAAAGAAAAGAAGGTCTCATGGACTACACTGGATGAAGTAAGAAACAGAACCAAGCAGGCAGTGAAAAAGAATAGGGAACTATTGTTTCACTGGCGCGGTGGGTATCTGACCAAAGAAGTGTTCAAGGAAATAATAGAAATTTTTGACGAGGAAGCAAAAGTAAAAAATAAACAGGCCTATGTCTCGGTTAACTGGCCGCAGGCTGTTCTGAAAGCGAGATTTGAAGAAGGACAGGGTGAGGAACAGATCGAGATGGAAGAGGCAAATGAAGGGGAAATGGAATGATAAGTACTGAGAAGAAAGCGATAAAGATTATATCATTTGTTTGCTTGGGCACACAGTGTCTTGCGGCATTGATATTACTCATACTCATAGCAAATGAGAAGACAATATATTCACTTAGTGGAATGAGAGATAGTGCTATTACTGGGCAGTTCGTTATACCTTGGACTGTTGTTATACCTGTATTCTCACATTTATGCTTTGCTATATTGCTGGTAGTACTTGCCAATAAGCTAAAGGGAAAAGCATTAAAAATTGCGGGTATTGCGATTGCTGTCGCGTTCTTATTAAATTCTTTGTCATCAACAGTTCAGAGTATAGTGGGAACACAAATGGCAGCAATGAACGGAGTGAATTATTTGGCTGCAAATAATATTGTTACTTCGATGTCTGTGACAATTATAAATCCGCTTTTAACTGTTGGCACTATTGGTATTGTTTTTGCCTGCGGAATGATGGCGTGTATGAAGGATTAAATTTGGGGCTGTCTCTTGCGAGACAGCTCTTGTTATAAATAGGTGTAGCGGGTAAGTGTTAAAAGTGCTTAATTATATACATAAGGAGAAATGCAATGGCTGATAATAATGCAATAATTAATACAGACAATATTACTATTAATACACATAGCAGTATTAGAATCGTAGGTTCGAAGGTGCTGTATTTTGATCCTTTTGAGATTAACAGAGAATCACATGACGCGGATATTATCTTTGTTACACATGATCATTACGATCATTTTGATGTTAAGTCGATTGGATTAATTACAAACGATAAGACGATAATTGTTGCACCTAAATCCATGAGCAAACAGGTGATTGCGAAGTCGGGAATTTCTGAAGACAGATGTATTTTTATGGATCCTGAGGATAAGCAACGGATTGAGGAGGTAGATGTTGAGGCAGTTCGCGCGTACAACAGATTGAAGCCTTTTCATATGAAGAGTAAGGGGTTCCTGGGATATGTAGTTACTATGGATGGTGCACGTTATTATGTTGCCGGAGACACAGATTTCATAGAAGAGATGAATGGTGTAAGGTGTGATGTTGCACTGGTTCCGGTAGGTGGAACCTATACCATGGATAAGAAGAGTGCAGCAGAGGCAATAGCAGCGATTAAGCCTGCGGTAGCTATTCCCACACATTACGGCAGTGTCGCAGGAAAAGCAGATGATGGCAGAGGATTTATAGAGCTGATCAGTGCAATGGGTATTAAAGGCGTTTTGAAGATAGGATAAAGATATGAGAATTTTGCATACTTCGGACTGGCATCTTGGTGCCTCGGATGGTAACAGATCTCTTAAGCAGGATCAGTTATTCTTTTTAGAAGAAATATACAGAGTAGTCGGGCAGGAAAATATAGATACTATTATCATAGCGGGTGATGTATTCGATCGTGCGATAACATCAGCGGAGGCAATAGCGATATATGACGATGCAATGACACATTTATGCCTAGAGATGGGCAAGGAAGTCATTATTGTTGCCGGAAATCATGATAGTGCAGAGCGTTTGGCAAGCTGCAGTGGACTGCTCGATAAGGCGGGATTACATATAGTAGGCGCGATTACGAAAACTCCTTCAATAGTGTCATATGATGATGTGGATATATATATGCTTCCCTGGTTTTCTGAGGATAAGGTCAAATCTGTATATCCTGAATATATTGATGACATACATAGTCTGTCTGATGCATACAAGGTAGTATGCGATAAGTGTCGTGATACATTTGCCGAAGGTAAAAAGCATATAGCGGTGTCTCATGCATTTATAACAGGTTCTGAGTTGTCTATAAGCGACAGGGCAGCAGAACTTGCGGTTGTAGGATTGGCAGCGCAGGTGAGTGCTGATGTGTTTGAAGGATTTGATTATGTTGCATTGGGACATATTCACAAGCCTCAGAACGTGAGAGCTAATATTCGATACAGTGGTACGCCTATGCCTTATTCATTTGGTAAAGAAGAGACTCAGGAGAAGAGCGTTACGATAATCGATACCGTTGATATGACGCAAAAGATTATTCCCATTAAGCTTCTCCATAAGAGAACTACTATTGAAGATACCTGGGAAAATGTGACTAATGCGGTATATCCCGAGGATGTAAAGTGTGGATACGTAAGAGTCAGAATTATTGATGAATTTGTGGGTATAGAAAAAATGTCTCTGCTTCAGACTATTTTTGAAAATATGCTGGAGGTGAGCGGTACTTCACTGACTGATGAAAATGCGGCTATCACTATGTCCATGAGCGAATTCAGAGAGATAGAAAATGATCCGGTACAGATATTTAAGGCATTTTATAAGGAGTGCTTTAATGCTGAGCCTGATGAGCATTTTGTGGGGCTGTTTTTAGAGAGTATCGATGATGTTAACAGTGCTCAGAACGGAGGCAACTGATGAAACCTTTACGTTTGGAATTCCAGGCTTTTGGACCATATAAAGACCGTGAAGTAATAGATTTTGAGGATTTGGCCAAGTACGGACTTTTCCTGATTAAAGGACCTACCGGAAGCGGTAAGACTACCATTTTTGATGCAATGACTTTTGCTCTTTACGGTGGTGGTAGCGGTACAGACAGTAAGTCTAAAACCGGTAGAAATGATTTTGAGGAATGGCGCTGTAATCAGGCCGATGATACAACCAATACCGAGGTTGAATTTACATTCGAAGTGCATGGCGATGTATATCGTTTTACCAGAAGACTGTTTAAGAAAACTAAGAATTATCACACCGAGTTTGATGTTTCGTTGCGCAATGCAGACGGTGTGTTTATCACTATGCTCGAAAATGCCAAGGAGAAGGAAGTGACTGACAAGGCTGAGGAGCTTATCGGCCTTAGCAAAGAACAGTTTCGTCAGGTAGTACTTCTTCCGCAGGGACAGTTTGAGAAGTTTTTGACAGCAGATTCGGCCAGCAAGGAAGAGATTCTTACTAAAATATTTGATGCCGATATCTGGGGCAAATATGCAGATGCATTTTTCGATAAGGCGCAGGCGCGTAAGACTGCTCTCGACGATATGAAAAAGGCTGTGGATTCATCGCTTGCAGAAGAAGGTGAATATAAGTCGATAGAAGAACTCGAACAGTGCGTTGTAGAAATCCGAGAGGTTAATAAGCTGCTTGATGCGGATTTTGAACAATATAATGCTGATGCTAAGCAAAAACAGTTAAATTCAGATAGAGAGCTTGCCGGTAAATTTGATAATCTGCATAAATTAGAAAAACAGAAGGTTACACTGCAGGAGCAGGCAGATATTTACAAACAAAAAGAATCAAAGGTATCTGCTGCTGAAAAGGTGGACATATTCACTGATTATATAGATGACTGGGAGAAGACTCAAAAAAGCTGTAGTGAAAGAAGCAAAGCATTAGACAATAAGCAGGCGCAGTTGATTCCTGCTGAGGATCATCTAAAAGCTACAGATTCAGCCAAGAAAGAACTGGAGAACAGTTCGCCTGTTGAGGCCATGAATAAGCAGATTGGTGAGCTGGAGGCTAAACGTTCGATTTATGAGAATATCGACCAGCTTATGGCTGAGGCAGAAAAAGCTAAGAAGGAATGGAGCATCGCGGAAAATAATTCGAAAGCAGCTGTAAAGGCTTCAGAGGATGCAATTGAGCGTGCGAAGTCTGCTTATGAGGATCTGGAGAGAAAAGACAAGGAAGCAGCTGATACCAGACAGCGTTATTTTGCGGGTATTTATGGTGAGATTGCGTCTGAACTGACAGAAGGTGAGAAGTGCCCTGTATGCGGTAATACGCATCATCCGGAACCGGCGGCAAAGATTGACGGCAGTGTATCTAAAGAGCAGGTAGACGAGGCTGAGGCAGCCAGAGAGAAGGCCAATAAATGTTTTACCGATGCTAATAACGATAAAGAGGCGAAGGTAGCAGCGTTAAAGCTGGCACAGGATGATGAGCGTGCCCGACATGATTTATATATCAATGCTCAAAAGGCGTGGGAGAACAGTAAGGGCGGAATGATAGAAGGCATCACTACCATTAGTGAGCTTGAGAGTGCTATAGATAAGTGTAAAGCGATAATAAGAGATTACAATAATAAGCTTGAAAGTATTACACAGGCATTTAATGATGCAACCAAGAATCTTGCCACAGTAAAAAGTGATATTGCCAATGCAGAGGGTGAGTACAAAAAGGCAAAGGAAGAATGCGACAGAGCTACGAAAACGCTCAATGATGAATTGGCAAAGCAGGGTTACGATTCTGTGGAATCGGTTAAGACCATTATGCTAAGTGCCGAGGAACAAAAGGCGATTCGCGAAGATTTAGTCGCATATAATACTGAACTTAAAAATGTTACGGCAGATCTGGAAGCGATAGCATCCGAACTGGTTAAATATACAGAGCCGGATAAGAATTGCTTTGATAACAGACAGGCTGAAATTGATGCTAAGAATAAAGAGTATACCGGGGCAAAGAGTGCTAACGACAGCAAAATAAAGCGTCTTGATGACAAGGTTAAAAAGCTTAAAGGAATGGAAGCGCAGTATAAGGGCAAGCTTGATGCGGCTGAGGCGGATCTTAAGTTTGCCAAGCAGCTTCGTGGAGATACAGGTATAGGCTTTAAGAGATATGTTCTTGGTATTATGTTTAATCAGGTTATCTCCGAAGCTAATAATATGCTTAAGCACGTTCACAATGGTCGATATCAGATAGTGAGAACCAATGATAAATCGGCCGGAAATAAGCGCGGACTCGAACTGATAGCACACGATAACCGTAAGCCGCTTGAAAAGGGAAGAAATGTAGCGATGCTTTCGGGTGGAGAGAAGTTCTTGGTATCACTGGCGCTTTCTATCGGCATGTCTTCCGTAGCGCAAAAATCAGGTATTCAGATAGAGGCATTGTTTATTGATGAAGGTTTCGGTACATTGGATGATGAATCAATAGGTGATGCGATGGATGTGCTGGCATGCGTTCGAGAGACAAACAGTATGATAGGTATAATCAGCCATGTGCAGCTGCTTGAGAGCACTATCGGAAAGCAGATAGAAGTGTGCAAGTCTGACGAAGGAAGCTTTATCAAAAAATAGATGTACATGATATGTGGAAGTTGAATATAAGACGATTATCCTAAATATGAAATACAGACGAAAATTTATTGTCACGAGGGTGCCAATGCGATATATTTATTGAGTATGGTTTGCACATAAATATATGCAAAAGAATGATGTGCGAATAGATTATTTCATGAGGTGAGGATATGAGTGACGACAGAAAAAACAGAGCGAAGAACCGTTGGAGTGTGTTTAAGGAAAACCATTCAATTGGATTCGTATTGTTATCAGTAATTATTTTCAATATTATATTTATCGGTTTTTCGGCTTTGCTGATTTCGTTTCTGCCTGAAAATGATGACAGAAGTGTTTTTGAGTTGATTAAGCTTGCATTTACGCTGATGGTTAACCCTTCAGGTAGATATGTTTATTCAGATGCTACATTATCGCTTTATCTTACTACCATAGTAGTATTGCTTGGTATGATCTCACTTACCGGTGGTACTGTCGGTCTTATTACCAGCTTCATTCAGAGAATTCTCGAACGTTCTGCTAACAGTGATAATGTGCTTAAAATGAAGGATCATATTGTAGTTCTTAACTATAATAACAAGGTGCCTTCAATGATAGTTGATTACTGCTTTGATGATATGGACAGCACTTATGTAGTTATCCTGTCAGATTACGATAAGCATCAGATTCTTGATGATATCGGCAATATGTATAAGAGCAAGGGCAGTAAGAAAAAATTCAAAAATATCATCGTAAGAAACGGTGATCCAATGTCAGAAATTGATCTTGATAAGATTAATATTAAGGATGCGCAGACTGTACTCGTAATGACTCCCAAGGAGATGGACAGCAACAGTAAGCATCTTGACAAGGATTTCTATCTTTCAAAGCTTTTCATGTTCCTGAATTGGTATCTTAATACCGCCAAGAAGGAGAATAACAACTATACTCCCAATATTGTAATTGAGACAAGCAACGGCAATATGGAGCAGCTTGTTGAGTCATATAACACCGACGGAAATAATCCGGCATCTGTATTTGTTAATTACAATCAGATTATGGGTTATCTGATTGCGATTACTTCGGTTATGCCTTCTTTGTACGGTGTACTTCAGCAGCTCTTTAGCTTTGAGGGTGTAGAGCTTTATATCTGTGACCGCGAAGGTGACGGAGATATTGACGAAGACCTTATGTATAATCAGTCAGTAATTCCTCTTTATGATATGGATGATAAGAGAATCTATGTGGCTGAGGATGAAGAGGAAATCGGCAGAAGAACCAAAGATGTAGATATGGTTAAGAAGATTATTGAGAAGTATCAGAATCCTGAAAGTATTGTTGCTCCTAACTGTATCTTTGATAAGCAGGAGATTATAATTGTCGGTATCAATGAGAAGCTCCCTTATATCTTAAAGAATCTTATCGGATTCAAGCTGAAGTATGAAAATGAGGGACTTCACGTTATTTTGGCTTCGACAGCAGATGAGGAAGATAAGCTCAAGGCTTACTATGAGGATGATGAATATGCGCCTATCCTTATGCCTGACAAATATAGCTATATCAAGGTTAATGATATCTTTAATCCTATGCCTGAGCTTGGAGATGCTACTAAAGAAAATGCGGAGACAATAGTATTCCTGTCAGAGGATGACGTATCTGATGAGTGTGTTGATGCTAAGCCTCTTATCTATTGGACTGATCTTAAGACAGCTTTCAGACAGAACCAGAAGGTTGACGTTATGGTCGAGATTCTTGATTCACAGAATCGTAGTATTATACAGTCTAAGAACAATGACCAGACACTTGTCAGTGATGACTTCCTGGGACATCTTTATGCTCAGCTTGGTAAGAATCCCAGCCGTCTTGGTGTCCTTATTGATATGATTACTGCGGTAGGTGATGACGGAGACGAGGATCCGGATGCAGAGGCTGAGCCCGATGCAGGTGATTTCCTTTGCCTCAGAGCAGGCACCTTGCTTGGACTTAAGGAAAAGGTTGAGTATAAGTCAAAGCGTGAGTTGATTCTCAGTATTTACTGGATGACCGGCGGATTGGTATTGCCTCTTGGACTTATTAAGAAATTTGGTGATGATGAGCAGGCGCTTGCTTATATCTTTGCCAGAACAAATGGCGGTAAGGACGGATTGGACAATACAGACCTGCTTAATATGACGGATGATGATAACAAGAATGACAGCGAGGTAATCGAACTCAATCCTGAGGACGAGCTTGTATTCTTCTTAAAGACAGAGGAGTAATCTGAGCAAAATAAGGTAATGCGGAAAGTGTGTTCAGATAAGTCTATATCGGATGAATAATGGGGGATAAGCATAGATGGTAAATCGGGAGCGCCTACATTTATCGATGCTGATACTTATGATGATGTCCTTGCAGATGCTAAAAAATCTTATGATTTTCTGATGGGTATGGTATAATTAAATACATGATTATTAGCGGATGGATTTGTAATAATCCATCCGTTTTTGTATAGGAAAGTGTCAAGTAGAAATCGTGATTGCACGAATGGATATTTGAAGACTTTATCGATTAGGCCTGCATCGTATAGGAGGGAGTAGTATGGGGGAAGGACTAACTAAGGAAGAAGAATACTATCTTAAGAAAAGAAACCGTGCGGTATGTATTGTTGTCAGAGAAGGCAAGATACTTATGGAGAAGGTGTTCTATTTCGGAAGATATTTTTATACAGTTCCCGGGGGTGGGATTGAAGCCGGCGAGACACCTGAACAGGCAGCCATTCGTGAGCTTAATGAGGAATGTGGACTTACCGGAACAATTGTTAGACCGTTGAGTGTATTGTATAAGGATGATGGCGAGGAGTATTCATTTGAGGTGAGTATACCTGATGATCAGGAGCCGATTTTGGGATATGATCCTGAGGAGGCAGGCGTGGACAATCCGCCATTGAAGGAAGTGTTATGGATGAGCCTTAAAGAGATTAGTGAGAAGGACCGCGCATTCTTGTGGGGGTATGGTTTGTTGAGTGTCGATGGTTTCTTTGAGGAAATCAGAGAGTGGGGAGCTGAGATTAGCTACCCGGGCGAAAAATAGAAAGAAGGAAACGTATTATGTGGACTATTACATCAATAGAGGAAACTGATTACGGTTGTGAGGAACGTATGCCGGGAGAACCTCTGATGGTACTGGTTACATTAGAAAATGATTTTGGCAGAGAGATCAGCTTTGAATGTGCGGATAATTGGTTGCTTGCACAGGAACTGGATGAGGGTGATGAATGGCCTGAGGATATAGAGGCTATTGACGCTTCCGGAGCAATGTCAGATGAGATGTCACAGTGGATGGATAATTATTATCGAGCTGTTGAAGAGATGGAAGGGGAAGCTTGAAAATAAATTTGAAAAAATATTCAAATTTATTTCCAAGCTGTATTGATGTTTTTAATTCAGTAAGCTGATTGAAAACATTTGGAGGCAAATGATGGGAGAAAAGCTTAAAATAGCGTATGCTTACCTCGGTGGGCTGACTAAGATAACAGAGTCTGATGCAAAAATACTTACGCATATAAATATTGCATTTGGACTTATTGGTTCTGATGGATTACTTCGTACAGATGGACTGCGACATATGGATATGATTCCTCAAATAAAACGATGGAATCCATCTATTAAATTTGTGTTGTCTGTCGGAGGTTGGGGTGCCGATGGCTTTTCGGAAATGTCACGCTCAGATGCCGGGAGAAAAGCTTTTGCCCAGAGCTGTGCAAAATATGTCGATGAGCAGGGGCTTGACGGCATTGATATTGATTGGGAGTATCCGTGCATAGATTGGGGCGGAATAGTATCAGATTCGGCTGATAAGTCCAATTACACGCTACTCTTGGGGGAACTTCGTAATGCACTGGGAAATGACAGAATTCTTTCTGTAGCGGTAGGTGCAGGTGAGTTTTTTATTGCCAATACAGAAATGGATAAGGTCGCAGATATTTGTGATTATGTGCAGCTGATGACTTATGATATGCGAGCTGAAGGTTGTTTTGTAGCAGGACATCATACCGCTTTGTATGCGAGTGAAGGCGATACTGAAGGTCGCAGTGTACATGATAGTGTGAAGCGTTTTATCAAGGCAGGTGTGCCTGCGGAAAAGATAGTCATCGGAGCAGCATTTTATTCGAGAATTTGGCGTGAAGTAGACACAAAGGATGGTGCGGATGTCAATAATGTACTTTCAAAATATGGCCTTATGATGTCGGCAAAGGGTGAAGGTGTATATGGTTATTCGTACACTCAGTTGGTAAAAGAGTTTATAGATAAAAACGGATTTGTACGTTATAAGGATGATAAGGCTATGGCATCATTTTTATTCAATGGCAGTGATTTTATCAGCTATGATGATCCTGAGTCTATAGCTGCCAAATGTGAATACATCAAAGAGAACGGACTTCTCGGAATAATGTACTGGGAGCATGGTTGCGATGAGACTCATGAATTGATTGAGAGCATCAGGCTGTGATTTTGATTTTTGTTTTAGTCCCTTTTTACATTTGTGTGTATTATAATATAGACAGATAATTATTTATAAAAACAAAAGAAGGATGGTCAAATCAAATGGCAGTATATAACACATATACAGTAGATTCGATAGATGGAAATGTAGGTCAGTTTAAGGTTGAAAAAGGACAGGTAATAGGAAAAGCTTTTGAACTACTAAAATATGAGGATTTTCCTAATGAATCAAAAGAGTTTATAGATGAAATAAATAGTCGTGGTCGGCTTGCTAATGAGATGTATAAATTGTCACGACACAGAGAGCAGATGTTTGCAAGTGGATTTAAGGCAGGTATGTATATTTGTAAGTTCGATGAAAATGAGCAAATGACAAGCTTTGAGTTCACTGATGGAACAAGGGAAATGTTAGGCTATGATGGCCTTGATGATTTACCTAATGAATTTGACAGCTGGATTAAGACTCTGATTCCGGAAGAAAGAGACTTACTTGTAAAGCTGTTTTGGGACACAGTAAAAATTCACAGAGAATTGCCAGATATATCTCACGCAGAATATAGAATGATGAAGAAAGACGGCAGTATTATCTGGGTAACTGGTGCTGGTGAATTTATCCGTAGAGAAGATGGTTCGTTAGAAATATATATGGGCTGTTACAGAGAAGTTACTGCTGAACATGAAAAGGCAGAGCATATTCGTATTATTGAGGGTATTGGAAAGATATTCAATTTCAGTATTTATATTGATGTTAAAACTCAAGAGTACCGTTTTATAAGTTCAAATGAATACGTAGATAAGATTGAGCGATGCACAAATGCCTTTGAGTTCCTTAGAGCAAATGTAGATAACTCAGTTGCAATAGAATTTAGAGAGGGGCTTAAAGAATGGTTTGATTGTGACACAATTCTTGAGGCACTTAAGCATGTTGTAACTATAGATAGAAACTTCTATAGCGATGCTGCTGATGCTTGGTTTAAAGGCGTATTTATCGTAAGTGATTATGATGATAACGGAGATATTGCTCATATTATTTATGGTTGTCAGAACATAGATGACTCTA
>DCIR01000066.1 GCA_002317155.1 Lachnospiraceae bacterium UBA1721 | reverse complement strand
CCTGCCACAGTCTAGAAGATGTGCAAAAGGCTATCAGCGGAGGCGCTACACAGATTATTCTTGGCACCATCTTTGAAACAGATTGCAAGAAAGGTCTCAAAGGAAAAGGCCTGGAATTTGTCAGAGAAATAGCAGAGTATTGTAGAGAGCATGGAAATGTGCCTGTCTATGCAATCGGGGGAATCAAGCCTGAGAATCTGGATGCTGTTATTGAAGCAGGTGCCAGCGGCGGCTGCATGATGTCTTATATGATGGAACTGTGATAAATACATAATTGAGCAATTGAAAAAATAATACATATAAGGTAATATGAGTATTGGTGGCAAAACAGGGTGTTTGGCGTATATAGAAATACGCAGATTGGTATTATGATGCAGGGGATTAGTTATAGCTTTGGCAATTCAAAGCAGGATGTAAAGGTATTGCTGGCAAGTGCCAGACGTGCACGAGACAACGAAGAATATGAGCGTGCTGCAGATTATTATGATGATATTTTGGAGCAGACTCCTGACAACTGGGAAGCTGCTTACTATTCTATGTTCTGCAGATTAACATATACCAGCTTGAGAAAGAAGATAGATACTGCACTCACAATTGATGAAGCAATGGCAAATGTAATAGCATTGATTGCCAATGCCAATCTTATTCCCCAAGAGAAGTATTACGCTATTAAAAATATTTCTATGGAGATTACCGATTTGGCAGTTAAGACTTTTGAGTCGACAGATATGACCAACATGAATTCCAACAGCTTCAGACAGTTTAAGAAGCTTACATTATCATGGTGTCAGGCTCTGTATACCATAGGTTATTCTATTTATGAAGACTTCGCAGAGACTGATTGGAAGACATCAACACTCAGTACACATTGTCTTGAGACATGCAATGATCTTGCCAACAGATTACTGGAGCTGACATTCACAATACCGCGCTTCAATTATTACAGGCAGGCGAAGGCAGTATTGAATCCTTATATTTTAGATGCAACAGCAACTATTCAGGTGTTTGATTCACATTATGAAGCACCTAAAGCAAAATTTAAGTTCTTTTAGAAATTAAGCCCGTGACCAAAAGTCGCGGGTATTTCTTTTCTATCAAAAAAGAATTAAAATATAGGCATGCAGCTCTATTAATGAGCTATTTTGGTCGGGTACAAAATGTATTTTTATGATTTTGCGGCTTATATTTAGCCGGGACAAGAGAAGGTTAAAAACATGAGATACAGACAGATTCATTTGGATTTTCATACCGCGCCGGTAATTGGGGATGTAGGCGTTGATTTTGACGTGAAGGATTTTGTGCAGACTCTTAAGGATGCGCATGTTAATTCTATTAATATTTTTGCAAAGTGCCATCACGGAATGTGCTATTATCCGACTAAAATAGGTAAGATGCATCCGTCACTTAAATATGACCTTATGGGGCAGATGATTGAAGAACTCCATAAGAATGATATTACGTGTCCGATTTATTTTCCTATAGGATGGGAAGAAGATGCTGCTGATCACACCGAGTGGCTTGAAATGGGTGAGGATGGAATACCCGGTCACAAGAAGCCGGATGATGAGTCGTATTACAGTTGGAGAAAGCTCTGTCTTAATAACAGTGCATACAAGGAATATATAAAGGCACAGGTGGCAGAACTTATCGATAACTATGAAGTGGACGGTTTCTGGTTTGATATTATTTTTCAGAGAAAATGTATCTGTGATGAATGCGTAGCCGAAATGCAGGCAGAGGGACTCGATCCTAAGAAGGAAAGAGATGTGCTTAAGCATGACGAGCAGGTATTGTATAAGTTCCAGCGAGAGATTAATGATTTTGTTGCATCTAAGGGAAAGAATATTCCTACCTTCTATAATTCGTCATGGGCACCCAATAATGGAGCAGATGGATTTGAGATAGATAAGCGTGCGGCATTGCAGGATCATATGGAAATTGAGTCACTTCCGTCAGGTGAGTGGGGCTACAATCATTTCCCGCTTTTTGTCAATTATCACAACCGCAATAACGGTGATGTTATAGGAATGAATGGGAAATTCCATCTTTCATGGGGAGATCACGGAAGCCTCAAAAATAATGAGGCACTTGAATATGAGTGTTTCAGAATGATTGCAAACGGATGCGCGTGCAGCGTCGGTGACCAGCTCCATCCGAGAGGGTATATGAACAAGGCTGCTTATGCGAGAATAGGTAAGGTCTATTCAGAAATCGAGAAGCTTGAAAAATATACTGAAGGCAGCGAAAAGGTCGCTGATATCGGTGTGGTGGTATCAACAGATTTTTATACCCGAAACACATTTTCAGATGAAGGTGTAATGCGTATGCTCATGGAGCTGCATTATACATTTGATTTTATTCCTGCATCGGAGAATTTACGCAGATATAAGATGATTATTTTGCCTGATAAGGTAAATGTCGACGGCGAATTGTCGGTTAAGCTTAAGGAGTATATTGAGGCAGGTGGTAAAGTGCTGGCTACATACAGAAGTACTGATAAGGATTCTCTGGATGTAGAGTATATCAGGGAAAGTGATTATGAGCCGTCATATATTTGTATAGACGACGGATTGATTAAGGATGTTGAATCGCTTGAATATGTGTGCTATGTAAGAGGTGCATATGTTAAGAGTTCTCTGCCTGTAAAAGCATATGTGGGTGATCCATATTACAATAGAACGGCCGATTGCTTTTCATCACACAGACATTTCCCGTTTAATAAAAAATCTGAGTATCCTGCGATAGTCTTAAATGACAAGATAGCATACTGTTCATTCCCTCTTTTTGAGGATTACATCGTCAACGGCAACAGAGTCTACAGGGATATTATCGGCTATATGATAGGAGAACTGCTTGATAATCCTACAGTGATGGTTGAGGCACCGACCTGTGCTGAAGTTACTGTGCGCAGGAAGGCCGGAAAACAGTATGTGCATATCATTAGCTATATTCCTGAGAGAAGAACCAAGACTATTGATGTAGTAGATACTAAACTGCCTATACTGAATACTAAGATTTATATGTCAAAGGATGTAGGATATATGGACGAGGGATATACTAAGGCAAAGCTTGTCAGAAGCGGTGAGACGTTTGACCTTGTTGATGAAGGAGATGGAAAATTAAGTGTAACCATACCTGTTATTGATGGCTATGAGTGTGTGGAGCTGAGCTAACAATTTGCTTTGGATAAATATAGATTGTATAATGGGGAGGCAAGGCAAATATTATTAAAGTTATGTGAGGGAGATATCATGTTTGATGTGTTTGGATTTATACTGATTCCATTTTTATTGGGTATAGCAGCACTGGCTGTTTCATTGATTTTCAGTAAGAAAAAGATGAGAATTATTATCGCTGCAATAAATGGAGTGATAATACTGGCAATGTTGGTTATATATATGATTTACTCGATTGATGCCGGCAAGGAGGAAGAGGAATCATATGAGTATGTGATCAATAAAGGAACTTTACTGGCTGATATTACATATCTTGGAAATATAGATGGATATGAATGTGTCTCCTTTGGGTCGCTATTTAGCTCAGACGAGTATGTCGTTCATGAGGATAAAGTTCAAGTATCTGATTTTTGCAAGGTATACAAATATGTAAAGGTGTACAGCAAGAGAAATGAGAGCTTTGTGACCGGCGGAGATGATTCGATGATTATGCTAAGCAATGGTATATCAGCTTATGAGGCTGATAATATCCAGTTGATTAAGCCGGACTATGCTAATATGTGGATGATTTCGTTTTTAATAGGAGTGCCGATATTAGTTATAATCGATCTTGTGATGATGATTGTTGTCCTGGTGATGCGGGCAAAAGCGAAAAAGTCTGTGAAGGCGAAAAATTAACCAAATATAGTATATTTTTTTCAAAAAAAGTGCAGATATAGTATATATATTTGCATTTTTTTGTTATAATTATGTATTATGCAGGGAAATTCCATTTCCCGCGGGGTAAAGAGAAGATTATTGATGCAAAGGAGAATGTAATGGAGATTAATGTAGATGCTCTTCCTTCAAGCCTTATTGAACTGTATATCGAATCAGAGGCAGCTCTCAAGGATGGTTGCGAGGAAAAATTTATAGCTATTTACAGTAAGATGTATACTATGGGCTTTGAGCTTTATAAGCAGAATAAGCTTACTGTTAAGAATTACGACAATACTGACAGACCTGAGACTTTATCAGAGAATGATATTTTCTTCCCCTTCTATGCCGGTGTAAGACTTGCTTCTTATTATGCTGAGAAGGATATGAACAAGGCTTTTGAAATCCGCAACGAACTCATGGGATATGTTGAGGATGCATGCAAGGCTCAGGCTAATGTTCTTAAGAATCATATTTTCCTTAAGTTCCTTTATTATTCATCACCTTATTGCGGAGATGAGGAGGTAGAGCTTAAGGGAGCAGGTTCAGCATGCAAGATGATGTGGATGCTCTATTTTGCTCAGTATGAAGCATTGGCTGATTATTATCTTGCTAATGGCGATGCTAAGAAGTCTTATGACTATCGTTACAAGCAGATCGTACAGGGATGCAAGATTGCTAACGATACTGTAAGATACATTCTGTTCCTTCCTTCACAGATGATTAAGCTTCTTCTTCTTTGTGAGAATGAGGCTTGCGTTAAGGAAGCGGTTCTTCCTCTTATGAAGCTTTTCTTCGAGAAGAAGCATCCTAAGTATATGAACAGCAATATCACTGAGGCGGGACAGCTTATCGATGCGTTCCTTGAGATGAAGAACTACAAGGGAATGGCTGACGGAGTAGATGCTATGGTTACGGCTCTTAAGGCAGAGGCTGCAGACGGTAATGGATTTGCTAACTGTGCGCTCGGACTTCTCTCTGAAAAAGGTCTCATTCTTACCAAGGATGATCCTCAGGCAATCAAGTATTACATGGCTGTAGAAGAGACCATGGAGTATGCAGCTAATAAGATCGAGCTCAGCGACGATGTAGATGAGGAGACCAAGCTTAAGGCTGAGGATCTTCGTACAGCACTTCGTATCGAAGGTGAAGTTAAGTATGCTAACAACCCTTCATATTTTGAGAAGAAGTTTTCATAAAAAGTGCTTTTGAAAAGTAATGTTTACAACTGCTTTGGGATTGGATATACTAATCTCAAAGCAGTTTTTTCTATGGTTAAATATTCTACGCAGTAGTCACTGTATCTATTTTCTTAAAAATCCTGCTTGATAATCACACATTATTTTAGTAGGACAACGAAATAGGTATGAAGCTCCCGAAAATATGATTTATTGGGAGCAAAAGGGCTATTTTATTCTCCTACATTAAAAAGGAGAAGTGCAATGTATTTGAAGAAACATTATGAGGAACTGGAAATTACGGACGATTTTATGTTCGGTAAGGTCATGGAGGACAAGGTTCTCTGCAGAGAGACATTAGAATGCCTGCTGGGATATAAGATAGGAGAACTACACGAGGTGCAGTCGCAGAAGCAGGTAATGATTACTGCGGACGGGAAGCCTATCAGATTTGACATATACACGAGGGATAATCGAGCTGTGTATGATGCTGAAATGCAGAATCTGAACGGAAATCGGATTGAGAACTTGGAACTGCCGAAGCGGGCGAGATTTTATCAGTCTTCGATAGATATGGATTTTATAAGTAAGGGTGAGCCATACAGACTGCTTCCGGAAGGAAATGTTATTTTTATATGTACATTTGATCCATTTGGAAAGGGGCTAGCGGTCTACAACTTTGAGAATGTTTGTCTGGAGTCGCCTGACATAAAACTGGAGGATCAGACACATAAGATATTCTATAATTGTACCTGTAAAGGTGAAGGGATATCGAAGGAGTTGAGAAGTCTGTATCTGTATATACAGTGCGGTGAAATAAATAGTGGTTTGACCGAGAAGATTCATCAGGCAGTAGTGACAGCCAGAATGAGAACGGAATGGAGGTCTGAATATATGAAGGAACTATTACGATATGAGGATGCCAGGGAAGAAGGTGCTAAAAATAAGCTGACAGAAATGATTTGCAGAAAATATGTCAAAGGTAAAAGCATTGAACAGGTGGCTGAAGAACTTGAGGAGAGCATAGAAACTGTTACCGACATATACAGAATAATTGAAAGAATAGTGACAGTAGATAATAACATGGCAGATGATGCGGCTAAGCTGTATTCAAGCGTAATTGCATCAATGTAATCTATAAATTGAAAATATTAAAAAATATGTTGACAACTGACTTGCGATGTCTTATACTTCTTTAAGTCGGCGCAAGTCAGGCAATGGAGTCTTAGCTCAGCTGGGAGAGCATCTGCCTTACAAGCAGAGGGTCACAGGTTCGAGCCCTGTAGGCTCCACGGCGAGATAGCTCAGTTGGCTAGAGCACGCGGTTCATACCCGCGGTGTCGAGGGTTCGAATCCCCCTCTCGCTA
>DCIR01000027.1:8361-8560 GCA_002317155.1 Lachnospiraceae bacterium UBA1721 | reverse complement strand
AAAAATGGCTAGAATTAAGGGTGGACTTAATCACAAGAAGAAGGCAAACCGCGTTCTCAAGCTCGCTAAGGGCTACAGAGGCGCTAGAAGTAATCAGTATAGAGTAGCTAAGCAGTCTGTTATGAGAGCTCTTGCAACTGCATTTGCAGGACGTAGAGCAAAGAAGAGACAGTACAGACAGCTCTGGATCGCTCGTATC
>DCIR01000027.1:679-8324 GCA_002317155.1 Lachnospiraceae bacterium UBA1721 | reverse complement strand
AACGGACTTTCATACAGCAAGTTCATGTATGGTCTTAAGGTTGCAGGTGTAGATCTTAACCGTAAGGTTCTTGCAGATCTCGCTGTAAACGATGCTGAAGGTTTTGCAACTCTTGCAGAACTCGCTAAGAGCAAGCTCAACTAATCAGTATATTGATTATATAGATGATAATTCAAAGCTTTCCGTCATATGGCGGGAAGCTTTTTTGTGTTAGTGAAGGCTGTATGTGGGAAATATGTACATTGATGGAAAAATTATTCTCACTATTTGATAAAAAATCTGATATATTTCGCCAAATTTTAGAAAAATGTGATAAAATGAAGTGATATTTTAAGGTTTTTTGTTCGATATATACTATAAATGGTTTCTTGACGTTTGAATTTGAGTGTGAGGACTATATGAATTATTCACGTAGGGAACAATTTAAGAAGGCACTTACGGTTGTGGGCATACTGGCGGCGGTGCTGGTGATAGGAATTCCTATTTCGCTGGGCTTCTATCTGTCTACGGAATCGCATCTGGTTTTGCGCGAAGCCAAGAATGCCAAGTTAGCGCTTGAGATGGTTGCATTAACGCAGACTACCAAGAATATATATGACGCCGATGCTTCGGGCGGAATGGCAGAAGGTGTATGGGAAGGTGTTAGTCCATATGTTGAAGATGGATGCGTTTTGAGCTTGGATGGTTTTGATACCAAGACGAGGCAGGTCACTGCATTGACATACAGCAATAAGAATTTCAGAGTGGTTTATACAGTTAATGATAATGGTAAACATAAATGGGAGATTGATTATCTCATAAAGATACAGGAGTATACCGATCAAGATTAATTGGTGAGGATTAGAAGTGGAAGTATACAAGTATAAAGCGAAAGATGAGACCGGTAAGGTTTTCAGCGGCACAATGCAGGCTGTCGATGAAAATGATCTTCATAAGCGTCTCAGAAGTGAAAATAAATATTTGGTTTCTGCAAAAGCTTCGAAGATTGTAAAAAGAGTACGCAAGCTTAAGGCTAATCAGGTCGCTGATTATTGTAGAAATATTGGACAGCTTCTTGGTTCCGGTATTACTTTGGTTCGCGCTTTGAAGATTATTTCTGAGGATGAATCAATCAAGGAAAAAGAGCGTGAGATATATGCCGATATACTTAAGAGCGTTCAATCAGGTATGCCGTTATCTGATGCTATGTCAGATGAAGGAGCAGCCTTCCCGACGTTGCTTATTAACATGTTCAGGTCAGCAGAGACTGCCGGTAATATGGATAAGGTTTCTCTTCAGATGGCTTCGTATTATGACAAAGAATACAGAATGGCTAAGAAGATATCGAGCTCAATGACTTATCCTAAGATATTGGGAGTGCTTATTGTAGCTGTAGTGGCGATTATTATGGGCTATGTTATTCCACAGTTTAAGTCACTGTTTTCTACGATGGAATCTCTGCCTATAGCAACCACGGTGCTTTTGGCCATAAGTGATTTTGTAAAAACAAAATGGTATGTGCTGATTATGGTGGCGATTGTTTTGTTTATCGCTTATAAGGTGCTGATGGCTATACCGAGTATACAGCTTAAGATTAACAAGCTTGAACTTAAGCTGCCGTTGATAGGAAAGCTCCGTAAGATTATTTATACTGCGAGATTTGCGAGAACATTATCGAGTCTGTATTCAGCGGGTATTCCGATTTTGGCGTGCCTAGAAATTTCGAGAACGACTATTGATAACAAATATATTGAGAAACAGTTCGATGCGGTTATTGCTACCGTAAAGGGTGGTGGTAATCTGAGCGAGGCGATTGATCTAGTTGATGGATTTACCAAGAAACTGACATCTTCAATCCTTGTTGGTGAGGAGTCGGGATCTTTGGATAATATGCTTACCAGTATCGCTGATCAGATGGAATACGATTCTGAAGTAGCAATGAACAGGCTTGTATCTTACATTGAGCCTGTAATGATAGTTATCATGGCTTTGATGGTTGGATTTATCATGATTGCGGTAATCAAACCGATTTATGGTTCATATCAGTCTATTGCAACACAGAGCTAGAATACGAGGACAAAAATGAGTACAGTTATTTATCTGTTTAACCAGGAAGTTCAGATAGTGACCGGTGTAGCCGGAAAGAAAGCGACTGCTATTAAATCGGCCGAGACTATTATGGCGCCGGAAGGTAGTATCATCAATGGTATTATTACCGACGTTGAAAGCTTTACGGAATTTTTGAAACAGGTTAAGGCAAAATATTCACTTCCCTCATCGGGCGTAATGCTTGTAATCGGTAGTACGAAATTTATTGGTAAAAATCTGGATATTCCGGTAATGAAGGATAATGAGACACTGAAGTTTATTCAGCGTGAGTATGCCGATATGGGCCGTGATGAAGAGGCACTTTTCGGATTTATCCGTATGAACGGTAGTGAAAAGGGAATGTCCAAGATTTATTCGGAATCCGTAGATCCTTATTTTATCGAAGGATATGTAAAACTTTTCGAGGCCGCAGGAATTAAGCTTTCCGGAATTTACTCATCTGAGTGTGGATTGATTAATTATATTTCTCAGAAGATGCTGCAGGAGTATAGGACATTTGTAATGCTGGTAGCTGATGCGAAAAATCTTGCTACAGTATTATGGGTTAACGGAAGTTATTATTATTCTAACTCTGTGAGAATCTTTCATGAGAGAGGAACCGTTGAGTACGCGGAGGACATGGGTAAATCAATCAGTAAGCTGATTCAGTTCCTTCAGGCGAGACGTGTAGAAGAAAAGCTTCAGAGTGTGGTGGTTGCAGGAATAGATCCTAACTATCTGCCTATGTATAAACAGGCGATAAAAGATGTTGAGCCTGATTTGAATGTTGTTCCGTACAGACTGGCTTATGAAATGCAGCCTTATATGTTTGCTATCAGTGGATTGTATAGTGCAGGTACCAGAGATAATTTCCTGCTCCAGTATCAGCAGTACGTTAAGAGTAAGGGAAATGATGGTAAGAGTAATTCACTGGGCAAAGCTATACTTGTACCGGCATTGCTGTTGATTGCACTTATGGGTGTGGTGATAGCATTAAGTGTAGTTAAATACACCAAACAGTCTGAGTTAAAGAAGCTTGAAAGATATAATGAAGCGGCAGAATATGATGTAGTCGACTATGAAAGATATGTAGCACAGAATGCTTTGCTTGAGGCACAGGTTCAGGCCACAAAGGAAGTGACGGATAATATAATCACATATCCTTGTGGTAACAGTGTGGTACTCGAGGTAATAGAGGAATGTGCTAAGGGTTACGCGGCTATAGAATATAATTCGTTTTCTGCCGGAAGCGGTTATGTGTCTATTACAGCTTCGTCTGATGAGGTGGAAAAAATCAATCAGTTCATTAGACGACTATTGGATGAGGAAACATTTACCAAGGTTGATTATACGGGATACAATTACAACCAGAGTGATGATACCTGGAACATCAACGTGACATGCGTTCTCGCTGAAAGCGTAGGAAGACCGGAAGGACTTGACTACGATGAATATTTTGACGACGAATATTTAGATGATGAATATTTGTATGATGAAGGATGGGAGGAGTAAGCTATGAAATCTGAAATGACTGAAAAAGACAAAAAACTCCTCATTTTCCTGGCAGTGTTTGTAGTGTTGGTAGGGGTAAGCTATTGGGGTATCAGGCCTCTGATTAAATCTATTAAAACCTTAAATACAAGCATATCTGAGCAAGAGGATGCGAAAATTGAAAATGATTATAAAACTTCTATGATTGCTATTATGCGTGCTGATCAGGAGAATTTAATGGAGGAACTCGAGGAATCTCGTGAAGGATTTTTCGACATGATGAGCAGCGATGAGATAGATAAATACCTAACAGGTGTTATGCTTGATCACGGCTTGTATTGTTATGATCTTAGTTTTTCTGTGGATGAAACTGATAGCACGTTGGAGGAATACGCATATTCGCGTAAAGCACTAGATGAGGCAGAGTATGTTGATTCTTATAGTGTTGAGGATGCAGAGACAGGAATCAGAAAAGTAAGCGCAACAATGAGAGTAGGTGGTACTCCCGAACAGATACAGTCGCTTATAGATGATTTGTCTGTATCATCGCAGAAACTTTTGCTGCAGTCATATAGCTGGTCTGCCGAGCAGAAGGTAGAATATCATGAGAACGGAACATATGATATTGTCGAAAGTAGAACACTTACGATTAGTCTTGAATTATTTATGTTAACCAGTGAGGAAGAATAATAATGGAACAGCCCAAGAAGCAAAACATTCGAATTGGAGACCTCTTAGTAGAACTTGGTTATGTAAACAGCCAGCAGATTAATGCAGCAATTGAATACCAGCAGGAACACAAGGGTGTTCGAATGGGTAAGGCTCTCATTGATTTGAACTATATCACTGAGGGACAGATGCTGGAAGCGCTCGGCCACAGACTTAATTATGACGTGGTTAATATTTCTGATATTACGGTGGATGCACAGGCATTAGAGATGATTCCGCGTGCTATGGCTGAAAAATATTCAATGATGGGATACCGCATGGACGATGCAATGTATTACATCATTGTTAATGATCCTTTGAATTTCTATGGTATTGAAGATATCAGACAGGTAGTAGGTCTGGAACTTCATATCAGTCTGGCCGAAGAAAATAGTATAAAAGATGCTATCCAGTATCACTATTCGGAGGTATCGGCGAAAAAAGCAGCTGCAAAGGCGGCTACAAACACCACAACTAATTTGTTTGAAACTGTTGAGATTAACATTGAGGATACTAATGACGACACTCCTATTGTTAACCTTTTGAACAGTATTTTGCTTCGTGCGTACAACTCAAACGCTTCGGATATTCATATTGAGCCGTTTGAAAAGCATACTTCCGTACGAATGAGAGTGGATGGTGTAATCTGTGATTTCATGACATTGCAGAAGAATGTACATAATCCATTAATAGCCAGAATTAAGATACTTGGTGATTTGGATATCGCGGAGCGTCGCATACCGCAGGATGGTCATTTCAGAATCGGTGTTGAAGGCGTTAACTTGAATGTCCGTGTATCTGTAATTCCCACTGTATTCGGTGAAAAAGCGGTAATGCGTCTTTTGGCTAATAATTCAACTATTGATCATGCCGGAACATTTGGTATGACTGAGAAAAACTTTAAGACTGTAAGAAGAATGCTTCAGTCTCCTAATGGACTGATATATCTTACAGGACCTACAGGATCTGGTAAGTCTACAACCTTGTATATGATTCTTGAAGAGTTGTCTAAGAGGGATGTAAATATATCAACAATCGAAGATCCTGTTGAGAAGAATGTAGCAAAGTTGAATCAGATGCAGGTTAATAATACCGCCGGACTTACCTTTGAAATCGGTCTTAGAGCTTTGCTCAGACAGGACCCTGATATCATAATGGTAGGAGAGACCAGAGACGCTGAGACCGCTTCTATTTCGGTAAGAGCGGCTATTACCGGTCACTTGGTTCTTTCTACACTGCACACTAATGATGCGGCTTCTTCGGTAATGAGACTGGTTGACATGGGCGTAGAACCGTTCATGGTAGCAACATCACTTGTTGGTGTAATTGCACAGAGACTTGTAAGAAAGGTATGTTCTTGTGCTGAATGGGAGCCTATGACTCAGGAAGAGGCTGATATTGTAGGCAGACCACTCATGAGAGTAAAGCATGCAAAGGGATGCAATCTGTGTAACAATACCGGATACAAGGGCAGAATTTCGCTTCATGAGGTTCTGCCGCTTGATAAGAACTTAAGAGCTATGATTACTGCTGGTTCTTCTGTTGATGAAATAAAACAGTATGCAATTGATAATCTTGGAATGGATACCCTTAAAGAGAGTGCAGTTCAGCTTGTAGAAGCGGGTGTAACTACTGTAGATGAACTGCTTAAGGTTGCGTATTACGAATAAATAAAACGTAGTTTCACTTAAATTTATCTTATTGAATTTGTATAAATTTCGCGAATAAGTTTGTTGAACATTTTAGATAAAAAAGTTGTAAAATAGTATCAACAATTAAGCAAGTTGTACGATATATATATCAAATAGTCGTGCGGAAAACGATTTATTGTTAAAATTCCGATGAGGAGAGAATAAGGAGGACTTTTATATGAAACTCTATGACAGACTTAAAAAGGTACGTGAAGATAACAAAGGTTTTACTCTTGTAGAACTTATAGTAGTACTTGTAATTCTTGCAATCCTTGCAGCAATTCTTGTACCTGCACTTCTTGGCTACATTGACAGAGCTAAAGAATCACAGTATGAGCTAGAAGCAAATGCAGTAATGACTGCTATCCAGGGTGAGTCATCAAAGCTTTACGCAACTGCAAAGCCTGGGACTATGGTTACAGAGGCTAGCTTTAATGGCAGCAATAATGCATTAGGAACTTCTGTAATGAATACCGCTGATGTTAAGAATCTTGTTATTACTGATGTGGTTTCTAAGTGGGAAAATGAAGGTGGAGAGGCTAGTGACGTGGATACAACTGATAAATTGCATCAAGCTTACACAGTTGTTGGCATGACAATTACTTTTGACTCAGCTAATGGAGGAAAGACTGTTACATGTGTATTGGCTGATGGAGTATGGACCTGCACTCCTGCAGCAAATAGTGGAAATGGAAGCGGTAACTAATATATAGTTGACTAGCATAAGTTAAATGTATTTGGGGACAACATAATAAAATAAATCAGAGGGACAAATCTTTAAGGTTTGTCCCTCATTTTTTATACAAAAAGTGTTATAAACGCAGCGAAAAGTGTCGATATAAACGTATAAGGAATATACTGCAAAACGTGCAAAATCAGCTTTTTTATGTTATAATTAATCAATTATAGATATATTTCGCAAGAGGTATGGATTTTATGGATATGCATTCGAAACGCAAATCCAATTTCATATTGAAAAATACCAACAAGGGCTTCACTTTGGTGGAGCTTGTTGTTGTGCTTGTGATTATGTCTATCCTTGCAGCTATGAGCGCTTGGGGCATTATTTCATGGATGGACTGGTCTAGGTTCAACAAAGAAAATGAGTATGCACAGGCTATCTTTATTGCAGCGCAGAATCAGCTTGCACAGTATTCTGCTAACGGAAGACTCGAGGAGTTCCGGGCAAGCTTTGCGGATGATGATGAACTGGGATATTTATATACTGAGGATGCGCTGAATATTACAGCTGCACTTAAGAATAGCAAGATTAAGAATGAAGATGGTGTGGCTTACGACTACACCAATCTTTTCCCTGAAAGTGTTGGAAAGGGAATTAATAGCTATTTGTATCAGAATGAGATTATATCACTTCGCGCTGAGACTGGAGATTATGCAGAATATCTGAATAATCCCACCGAGTTTAAGAACAGCAACCCTGATGCATATTGGGTATTCGAGCTTGTGGGCTCGTTTATTTATGACAAAACAATTTTGAGCGGCACTGATGATAACGGTGTAGCTATTTGTATTGAGGTTACTCCTGAAGATGGACAGGTATTTTCAGTACTTTACAGCGACAAGTGCGATTCGTTTGTATACGCAAGTTACGAAGAGAAAAGCACCGGACAGAGTGGCGCAAGATATGTTGCTGATATTGAGAACAGAGAAACCGGTTATAGAAATGA
>DCIR01000027.1:0-479 GCA_002317155.1 Lachnospiraceae bacterium UBA1721 | reverse complement strand
AATGATAAAGTCCTGACAATTACTTTGGATGGACATGATATTAAAAATAGTCCACAGCCGGTTGAATGTGATGTTGTTCGCTATGAGAACGGCAATCCTGTTTCAATCGGAAAGTTTGAGTTTATCGCATGGATTGATGAAAGACAGGCAGTTAACATAATTTGGGACGCTGCTGATATTCAGGCTTCTTCACACTTGTATAATTCTGAACTTGCTACAATTCGTTCACAATATGCCGGAGATACAGAGTTTGCAAAAACATACAGCTATTTCAGATTTGGAGTGGGCACTGATGATGTTTATGCAACTGTTACAGCGTCAGGAGCAGGATTTGAGACAAGCAAGCCTACGAGCAACTTTGGAAATATTAATCCTGTTAAGAATCAGCAGGCTAAGAACCCGGTATTTGCTGGTAAGAGTGTTACTGTTTGCGCGGAATCAACATCTGAATATGGTACAGTAGAAGATTATGTATATTC